>DATKCI010000276.1:0-4103 GCA_035513255.1 Piscinibacter sp.
ACCACGCGATCACCGTGCTCGCCACCAGCGCCGACGGCTCGACCAGTTCGAAGAGCTTCACGATCAACGTGACCGACGTGAACGAGTTCGACGTGAGCGCCGCCTCCGACAGCAACGCCGCCGCGAACACCGTCGCCGAGAACGCTGCCAGCGGCAGCGCCGTGGGCATCACCGCCCACGCGACGGACGCCGACGGCAGCAACAACACGGTCACCTACTCCCTGTCGGACAGCGCCGGCGGCCGCTTCGCGATCGACGCCTCGACCGGCGTGGTCACCGTTGCCGACGGCAGCCTGCTCGACTACGAAGCCGCCACCAGCCACGCGATCACCGTGCTCGCCACCAGCGCCGACGGGTCCACGGCATCTCGCAGCTTCACGGTCGCCCTGACCGATGTCAACGACAACAGCCCGGTGATCACCAGCAACGGGGGCGGCACAGCGGCCTCCATCAGCGTTCCCGAAAACGAGACGGCGGTGACGACGGTCGTTGCGAGCGATGCCGATCTGCCCGCGCAGACCCTGGTCTATTCGATCGCCGGCGGAGCCGACGCATCCCGCTTCACGATCGACGGCACGACCGGTGTGCTGTCCTTTGCCGTCGCCCCCGACTTCGAATCGCCGGCGGACGCCGACGCAGACAACGTCTACGAAGTCGTGGTGCGTGCCGGCGACGGCGCGGGCGGTGAGACCACGCAGGCGCTCAGCGTCGCCGTGACGGGAGTCGACGAGGCGCCGCTCGCCGCACCCGACACGGTGACCGGCGACGAAGACACGCTGCTGTCGGGCAACGTGCTCGCCAACGACAGCGATCCGGAGGGCCAGCCGCTGCAGGCGGCCCTGCTCACGGGTCCGGCGCACGGCGAGGTCACGCTGAACGCCGACGGCAGCTTCACCTACCGTCCGGCCGCCGACTGGTTCGGCACCGACGGCTACACCTACCGCGTGAGCGTCGTCGGCAGCACCGCCGACGGCGTGGTGATCTTGGAGGTGCGGCCGGTCAACGACACCGCCGTCGTCACACAGGCTCACCTGCAGATGGAGCAAGGCGTGCCGGCGGTGCTCGACACCCGCGCGCTCGATGCCAGCGACGTCGACGGCGACCGGATGAGCATCGCCTTCGAGCTCGGCAGCATCTCCGGCGGCCGCATCGAACGGGCCGATGCACCAGGTGTCGCGGTCGATCGCTTCACCGTCGCCGAACTTGTCGGCGGGCAATTGCGCGTGGTGCCGACCGGTGGCGCGCTGGAGATCGTGCTTCGCACCTTCGACGGCGAGACGCCCGGGGAGTGGGTCTCGATGCGCATCGACACCTTGCCGGCCGCG
Organism: Piscinibacter sp.; assembly: GCA_035513255.1. GTDB lineage: Bacteria > Pseudomonadota > Gammaproteobacteria > Burkholderiales > Burkholderiaceae_C > Albitalea. The sequence goes on from DATKCI010000276.1 coordinate 1,326, forward strand.
CCGGAGGCTCCGCCCTCCGAACCCACCGCGCCGGCCCCGCCGGCTGCGCCCATCGCACCCGATGCGGGTCTTGCACCGCCCGCGCCGCCACCGGCCGCGCCGCCACCGCCCGCGCCGCTGGCGGCGAGCCCGCCGCAGGAAGCGGACCTGGCCGCGAGCACGCCCGACCTCGCGCCGGCGCCGGTGGTCGCTTCCGCCACCACGGAACAAGGTGCCGCGATGCCGAGCACCGCCGCACTGGCACCCCGATTCGCCGCCGAGCGGATAGCGCTGGCCGCGGGCACGTCGGGCGCGGCTTCGTCGGCGGCCGCAGGGGGCGCTTCGAGCCCGCGGGCCGATGCCGGGCCGGTCCAGCTGGTCGTCGACCTGCAGTTCGAGGTGGTGCAGCAACGCCTGGCCGCCGGTCTGAACGCACCCGCTGCGGCACGCGCGCTGTCGGTCGGCTTGTCGCCACCCGACGCCGCCGATGCCGAGCCGGCGATGGCGGAGGCGGCGAACCGTCTCTCGGCGAACGTCGAGGCCGTCGAAGTGGCCGGCCTCACGTTGACCGTGGGGGTGATCTGGTGGGCGCTGCGCCTGGCCGGCGTGGCGGGCAGCCTGCTCGTCTCGCTGCCCGCGTGGGGCATGATCGACCCGTTGCCCATCCTGGGTGCGCCGCCCGACGACGATGACGACGACGCCGCGGACTCGTCGCGCGACCCGGACGATGCGGTCGACGAAGACGCAATCGCGGAGGTCCTGGCCCGCCCGGCCAACACGCGGACCGCCGCGCGCCCATGACGCTGCGCCTGCCCACCATCCGCATCGAGGCCCGCATCGCGTTCGGCCTGGTGTCGATCTTCGTCGCGCTGCTGATGCTGCTCGACGTGGTGTTCGGCCTCGTGCCCGACCGAGCCAGCGTCGAGCTGGAGTCGCGCCAGCGCACGGCCTACAACCTTGCGCTGCTGCTCACCCACACGCTGGACGACAGCGCCGTGCCGCACGAGGCGGTCGCCGCGATGGCGCGGCGCGATCCGCAGGTCCTCTCGGTGGCGTTGCGCCGGGCGGACGGCACGCCGACGCCGATCGTCGGCGATCACCGCACGCACTGGACCCTGGCCGACGGCGCCCGCTCCACGCTGACCCACGTGCGTGTGCCGCTGCTCTCCGGGGAACGTGTCTGGGCCCATCTGGAGATCGCCTTCCGGCCGGTGTATGCCGACTCGCTGGCCGGCTGGTTGGCAGAGCCGAGCGTGCGCGCGCTGCTGCTGCTGGTGCTCGCGAGCACCGGCCTGGTCTACCTGTACCTGCGTCGCGTGCTGCAGCACCTGGACCCCGGGCAGGTGATTCCGCGCCGCGTTCGCGACGCGTTCGACGTGCTCGACGAAGGTGTGCTGGTGCTCGACGGCCAGGCGCGAGTGATGATGGTCAACGAGGCGTTCCGCCGCCTCGACCCTTTCTCGGTGCCGGTGCGCATTGGCCGCCCGGTGACGCAGTTCGAGTGGCTCACGGGCGCGCTGCGCATCGAGGTCGAAGAACCGCCGTGGAAGGCGGCGCTGCGCCTCGGTACACCGCCGCCCGAGCGCGAACTGCTGATCGCCGACCCGGGCGGACGCACCGCGCGCGAAGCGGTGATCAAGGCGACGCCGATCTTCGACGCGACCGGTCAAGCGCGCGGCAGCATGGTGACGCTCACCGACGTGAGCTCGCTGCACCGCCTCAACCGCGAGCTGACGGTGTCGATGCGCTCGCTGGCGGACTCGCGCGAGCAGCTGAAGCAGCAGAACGAGGACCTGCAGCGCCTGGCCACGCGCGATCCGCTCACCGGCTGCCTGAACCGCCGCGCGTTCTTCGACCTCGCCGAGCGTGCGATCTATCAGGCACGAACGCGCGGCACGCCGACGAGCTGCCTGATGGTCGACATCGACCACTTCAAGCAGTTCAACGATCGCCACGGCCACGCGGTCGGCGACCAGGTGATCAAGGCGGTCGCCGCGATGCTGTCGAACGGGGTGCGCGGCACCGACCTCGTGTGCCGCTACGGCGGCGAGGAGTTCTGCGTTCTGGTGACGCCGCTGGACAGCAACGGCGCGCTGCTGCTGGCGCAGCGCCTGCGCGCCGACATCGAAGCGAGCGCCGCGCTGCACGTCGGCACGGTGCCCGAGCTGCGCATCACCGCGAGCGTGGGCGTCGCGCACTTCGCCACCGACATCGACCGGCTGGAAACGCTGGTCGACCGCGCCGACCAGGCGCTGTACCAGTCGAAGCGCGCGGGGCGCAACCGCGTCACGCGCTGGACGACGACGACCGGCAATGAAGCCTCCGCATCGGCGGTTTGAGCATGGCCTGAAGACGTTCGCCGCGGAGCACGATGCAGACTGTAGTACGATGTACACATCCACATACGACCTTCTGCCCCCATGTCCACCACGATGACCATTCGCCTCGAAGACGAGGTCAAGGCTCGGCTCGACCGGCTGGCCGAGTCGACCCAGCGCAGCAAGTCGTTCCTGGCGGCGGAGGCGATCCGCGAGTTCGTCGACAACAACGAGTGGCAGATCGCCGAGATTCAAGCGGCGCTCGCCGAAGCCGATGCCGGCGACTTCGCCAGCGACAAGGATGTGGCCAAGCTGGCCAAGAAGTGGAAGGTGAATGCGGGTTAGGTGGTTGCACAAAGCCCTGCGCAACCTCGACGACGAGGCCGACTTCGTTGCGGCCGACGACCCGGTGGCTGCCCGCTTGATCGTCGCGCGTGTGCTCGAGGCGGTTTCGATGCTAGCAGAGCATCCCGGCATCGGC
>DATKCI010000277.1:0-4368 GCA_035513255.1 Piscinibacter sp.
TCCGCAAGGGCGGCGACGTGACCTTCGTGGTCGACGAGATGAAGGCGGTGTTCGACCCCAAGGGCGGCTACTTCAAGGCCGGCGGCGTGTACATGCCGTCGCTGGTCGCCGAGCTCGGCGCGATCGTGGAGGACCACCTCACGTCGATCGGCCTGATGCACGACCCCGACATGAGCGACGCACAGCGCGCGCTGATCGCCGAGCAGCGCGCGGCCTACGCGTCGCTGAGCTCAAAAAAAAACTCTGAGGTAACCCCTGGGGACCTGTTTCCTTCGCCGAAGGTGAAGGAAGACGAGCGGGAAGAGGATGTCGAGGTGACCGGCGATGGCGGGGTGTCGTTTCCGCCGTCGGCTTCGATGTGCCACAAGTGTTCCGCCAAGGCGGTGATCATCATGGATGGGTGCGCTACCTGCTTGAATTGCGGCTATTCGAAGTGCGGGTGATCGCAAGCCAAGGCTCCCGGCGGAGAGAAGCTCTCTGTTGATCCTCGAAGCGGAAGCGGCCAGCCGTATCGATTGCTGGGGTGCTTGTTCCCTGAATCGTGGTGCTCATACCCGGATCACGCCGCACGTTCTACGGTGTCGCTTCGATTCCCACAGCGAGCCCCCATGAGCGCCCACGACACCCCATTGAGTCCGACCTTCATCGCCGCGCAAGGCGCCCGGCTCACGCTCATGCGCGAGGAGTTGATCGCGTCAGGGGGCGCCGCCATCCGCGAGGAGACCGAGCTGCAGCAGGACTCGCTGCACGAGTCGCAGGGTTCCGGCGACGATGCGCAGAAGACCACGATGCAGGACAACGACGCGGCGCTGTTCGTCCGCAACCGGCAGCGCCTGGTCGCGATCGACCGCGCGCTGCAGAAGATCGAGGAGGGCACCTACGGCGTCTCCGACGAAAGTGGCGAGCCGATCCCGCAGGCCCGGTTGGAAGCGGTTCCCGAGAGCCTTTGCACCGTCGCCGAGGAATCGGTCCGCGAGCAGCAGGACGCCTAGCGAAAAACGGTCTGCGCCCGGGCTGCCGGCGATCCTGCGCCTCGTGCGCGGGGGCCAGCGCACGCATTGCTTCACCGCGGGAGTCATGCTCGCCATCCGGGGGCGAAGCCGCCATTCCAATGCGCGATGGATCTGGAGTCCCGCGGTAACCCGGCGGCGACGGGAGCGTGCAGCATCGGACGCTGCGGCCCCGATCCGCCTGCCGAACCGTCGACCGCTGCCTGGGCGATCAATTCAGCCGGCAGAGGACTAGACTCGCACCCAGATGGCTTCAACCAGACGCACCGGCGGCACCGCGGCCGGCATGTAGGCGGGCAACATCGCAGCAGCGTGGAGGGCGTCAGTGCAACCCACCGATATCCGAAATCCGGATTACTTCCACAAGGTCGTCGACTGCCAGTGGGCGTGCCCCGCGCACACCCCGGTGCCCGAGTACATCCGGATGATCGCCGCGGGCCGCTACGACGATGCGTACATGCTCAACTGGGAGTCGAACGTGTTCCCGGGCATCCTCGGGCGCACCTGCGACCGGCCCTGCGAACCGGCGTGCCGCCGCGGCCGGGTCGAGGAAAACAATGGCGAGAAGCCAGAGCCGGTCGCGATCTGCCGGCTCAAGCGGGTCGCCGCCGACCACAAGTCCGACATCCGCAGCCGTCTGCCACACGTGGGCAGGCCCAACGGCAGGCGCATCGCCTGCGTCGGTGCGGGCCCCGCATCGCTGACGGTGGCGCGCGACCTCGCGCCGCTGGGTTACCACGTGACCGTATTCGACGCCGATCCCCAGGCCGGCGGCTTCATGCGCACCCAGGTGCCGCGCTTCCGCCTGCCCGAATCGGTGATCGACGAGGAGACCGGTTACATCCTCGACCTTGGTGTCGAATTCCGCGGTAGCCAGCGCATCGATTCGATGAAGGCGCTGCTGGAGGGTGGCTTCGATGCGATCTTCGTCGGCTGCGGCGCACCGCGCGGGCGCGATCTCGACCTGCCGGGCCGCTGGGAAGCGAAGCAGAACATCCATGTCGGCATCGACTGGCTGTCGTCGGTGTCGTTCGGCCACATCGACCGGATCGGCCGCCGCGTGATCGTGCTCGGCGGCGGCAACACCGCGATGGATTGCTGCCGCAGTTCGCGCCGTCTCGGCGGCGAGGACGTCAAGGTGATCGTGCGCTCGGGCTTCGACGAGATGAAGGCCTCGCCGTGGGAGAAGGAGGACGCGATCCACGAAGGCATTCCGATCCTCAACTTCCTGGTGCCCAAAAGCTTCGAGCACCAGGGCGGCAAGCTGACCGGCATGCGCTTCGAAAAGGTGGTGGCGTGGCACGACGCGAACGGCCGCCGCACGCTGGTGCCCACCGGTGAGCCGGAGCAGTTCATCGAATGCGACGACGTGCTGATCGCGGTCGGCCAGGAGAACCATTTCCCGTGGATCGAACGCGACATCGGCCTGGCCTTCGACGACCACGGCATGCCGGTGGTGGACACGGCCACGATGCAGTCGAGCCTCGGCAAGGTGTTCTTCGGCGGCGATGCGGCGTTCGGCCCCAAGAACATCATCTGGGCGGTCGCCCACGGCCACGACGCGGCGATCTCGATCGACAGGTTCCTCGCCGGGCAGGACGTGCGCGAGCGGCCCGATCCGCTGTTGAACCTGGTCTCGCAGAAGATGGGCATCCACGAGTGGACCTACGACAACGAAGTGTCGCCCGACGAGCGCTTCAAGGTGCCGCTGGAGGTGCAGGCGAAGGCCTTGCAGAGCATCAGCGTGGAGGTCGAGCTCGGCTTCGAGGTCGCCAACGCGTTCAAGGAGGCCGAGCGCTGCCTCAACTGCGACGTGCAGACCGTGTTTGCGCGCGACGCCTGCATCGAATGCGATGCCTGCGTCGACATCTGCCCGATGGACTGCATCACTTTCACCGGCAACGACGACGAGCCGCTCCTGCGCCAGCACCTGAGCGCGCCGGCGCTCAACCTGACGCAGGAGCTGTAGGTGTCGGCGCCGCTGAAAACCGGACGGGTGATGGTCAAGGACGAGGACGTCTGCCTGCATTGCAGCCTGTGCGCCGAGCGCTGCCCGACCGGCGCCTGGGACATGCAGAAGTCGCTGCTGGAATTCATCCGCGCCGGTGACCCCGGTTGCCGCAGCCGGACGAGGCACGCGGCATGAAGGCGGCCATGCCCTCGATCAGCGCGATCAACGACTTCGTGGTGAAGTTCGCCAACGTCAACGGCTCCGGTTCGGCGTCGGCCAACGAACTGTTCGCCAAGGCGATCCTGCGCATGGGCGTGCCGGTCAGTCCGCGCAACATCTTTCCGTCCAACATCCAGGGCCTGCCGACCTGGTACGAGGTGCGCGTGACCCAGCGTGGCCATCTGGGCCGGCGCGGCGGCGTCGACCTGATGGTGGCGATGAACCCGCAGACATGGGACGCCGACCTCCAGGAGATCGAGCCCGGCGGGTATCTGTTCTACGACAACAGCAAGCCGCTGCCGGCCTCGCGGTTCCGCGACGACGTGCACGTCATCGGCGTGCCGATCACCCAGATCTGCAACGCCGCCTGGAGCGAGCCGCGGCAGCGGCAGCTGTTCAAGAACATCGTCTACGTCGGCGCGCTGTCGGTGCTGCTCGACATCGACCGGGCCGTGGTCGAAGAACTGATCGGCAGCCAGTTCAGGAGCAAGCCGAAACTGCTGGATTCCAACATCCACGCGCTGCAGCTGGGCCGCGAGCATGTCGAGAACAACCTGGCCTACCCGATCGGCTTGCGCGTGCAGGCCGCCGACGAGGTCGGCGAGCGCATCTTCGTCGACGGCAACGCCGCCGCGGCGCTGGGCTGCGTGTACGGCGGCGCCACGGTCTGTGCCTGGTATCCGATCACACCGTCGTCGTCATGCGCCGAGGCGTTCCAGGCCTACTGCCAGCAGTTCCGCATCGAGCCGGAAACCGGCAAGCACCTGTACGCGATCGTGCAGGCCGAGGACGAGATCGCCTCGATCGGCATGGTCGTGGGTGCCGGCTGGAACGGTGCGCGCGCGTTCACCGCCACCTCGGGCCCCGGGGTTTCGCTGATGACCGAGTTCCTCGGCCTGGCGTACATGGCCGAGATCCCGGCCACGATCATCAACGTGCAACGCGGCGGCCCCTCGACCGGCATGCCCACGCGCACCCAGCAGGCCGACATCCTGGCCTGCGCGTACGCATCCCATGGCGACACCCGGCACGTGCTGCTGTTGCCGGAGGACCCGCACGAGTGCTTCGAGTTCGCCGCCGCCGCGCTGCACATCGATGATGGTGGCCGGGATCTCGGCGAAGTAGCACAGGCCGATGAACTCCGACATGAGCGAGATGCCCGGGCCGGAGGTGGCGGTGAACGCCCTC
>DATKCI010000278.1:0-36879 GCA_035513255.1 Piscinibacter sp.
GATCCCGCGCGCGTCGGCCACCGCGGCGTCGCCGAGCCAGCAGGCCATCACCCGGTCGGGTGCCTGGCGCACGAGGGGGGCGCAGGCGCGGGCGATGTCGTCGCTGCGCACGATCGCCGTGGGCGCGTGCATGAACAGCACCGCGCCGGTGTCCCGTTCGGCGAGCAGCGCCTGCAGCGTGTCGGTGTAGCGCTGCACCGGTGCGTCGCCGATGATGTCCACCGGGTTCGCACGCGACCACGTGGCGGGCAGCACGCGATCCAGCGCCTCGATCACGGCGGGGGGCAGCGCCGGCAGCTCCATGCCGGCCAGCGCGGCTGCGTCGGCGGCCATCACGCCGGCGCCGCCGCCGTTGGTCATCAGGGTCAGCGTCTCGTCGCGGTTGCGGCCAAAGCGCGCCAGCGTCTCGGCCGCCATGAAAAGGTCCTGCAGCGTGTCCACGCGCAGCATGCCGGCGCGGCGGATCGCCGCGTCGAACACGATGTCGGACCCAGCCAGCGCGCCGGTGTGCGAGGCGGCAGCCGCCACACCCTGGCCGGCGCGGCCGGCCTTGACCACGATGACCGGCTTGTTGCGCGCCGCCGAGCGCGCCGCCGACATGAACTTGCGCGGCGACTCGATCGACTCGATGTAGAGCAGGATGGAGCGGGTGCGCGCATCGCTCGCCAGGTAGTCGAGCAGGTCGCCGAAATCGACGTCGGCGCGCTCGCCCAGCGAGACCATGTGCGAGAACCCGATGCGCCGCGATTTGGCCCAGTCGAGCACCGCGGTGACCAGCGCACCCGACTGCGAGACGAAGGCGACGTCGCCGGCCAGCGCATCGGTGTGCGCGAAGCTCGCGTTCAGCCCGAGGTGGGGCGTGAGCACGCCGAGGCAATTGGGGCCGAGCAGGCGCAGCAGGTGCGGCCGGGCGGCATCCAGCGCCTGCTGCTTCTGCGCGGCGGTCAGCCCCGCCGTCATCACGATCGCGGCGCGCGTGCCGAGCCGGCCCAGCTCGGCCACCAGGTCGGCCACGGTGCCGGGCGGCGTGCACAGCACGGCCAGGTCGGGCGGCTGGGGCAGGGCGGCGGGGTGGTCGAACACCGGCACGCCGTCGAGCCAGGCGTGCTTGGGGTTCACCGGGTAGATGGGTCCGGCAAAGGTGCCCGCGCGCAGGTTACGCCACACGGTGGCGCCGACGCTGCCGACGCGGTTGGACGCGCCGACGACCGCGATGGACCCCGGTTCCAGCAAGCGGTCGAGATGGCGGATGCTCATGACGACACCCCGATCGCCGGGTACGACGACCCTTCGACAAGCTCAGGGCGATCGGGGACCAGGGTCGGGCCTTGCTTGGGGCGGCCCGGCGCGGCGGCCTGTGGAAAACAGGTTGACACTGGATCTCTCATCGGTCGTTCACCTCAAGGCGCCGAGCAGCACGGCCTGCACGACGAAACGTCGATGGTCCTCGGGCGAGCCGTCTCCGCCCAGCTGGTCGGCCAGCAGGGCGACCGGATGGTCCGGCGATCCGATCCCGTCGAAAACCGGCACGCCGGCCGCATCGGCCACCTGCTGGACCAGAGCAGGCGGCATGCCTTGGCACTCCACGGCGTCGTACAGCTGGCCCAGCATGCGGGCGGCGTGGCCCACCTCGGCCGGCGTGCTGAGCTCGGACAGGCTCGGGCGGACGTGGGCGACCTGCGCACCGAGCTCCGTCATCGAGTGCCGGAAGAGCGCCGCGGCACCGTCGTCGGCTTCGCACATCAGCGCGATGTTCTTGCCGCGCAGCAGGGGCAGCGGCGCACGAGCGTGGGCGGCCCGCTGCAGTGCACGGGCGTGGGTGAGCACGGCCGTCACCTGTTGGGGCGACATCTGTTGAATGGCCAACCGGCTGTGCTGAAGAAGAGTGGGGAACATGGCGTTTATGGGGTACTGCATGTCGCTTCAAGGACGGTGCACGAAGCGTAACGAGCGCGCTTGCCACTGGTTTGATGCCCGTCAAACCCCATGTGCGCGAGCTGTGTTGATACCGGGCTGACACAAGGCATTCACGCAGCGTTACCGAACGACTTGCGCCGTTGGCACGCCGTTGCCGCGGCGTTCCTAGCATTCACTCCATCGAACTGCACAGTCCCCTTCACGGAGTCACGCCATGCTGAGCTTTGCCACCCCGACCGCCGCTCCCACCCGCCCGATGGCCGCACCCGGCTCGCGCCCCGGCACGACGGACGCCGCCGCCCACCAGCATGCGAGCCGGCACATCGCCGACACGCTGAAGCTGCTGCATGACACCTTGTCTCCGCAGCGCCGCGTCGTGCATAGCGGTGACGTGCTCTATCAGGCCGGCGAGCGGTTCGGCAACCTGTACATCCTTAACTCCGGATTTTTCAAGATCGTCAACCTGTCGCCCGACGGGCGCGAGCAGGTGGTCGGGTTGAAGTTCCGGGGCGACTGGCTGGGCTTCGATGGCATCGCGAACAGCCAGTACGGCTGCGACGCGGTCGCGATGGACACCGGCGAGGTCTGGACCATCCCCTACGACGCGCTGCTGGCCGCCTGCGCCGCCCAGCCCGTGCTGCTGACCGTGCTGCACGAGGCGATGAGCCGCGAGATCGCCCGCGATCGCGACTCGCTGATGTCGGTGTGCACGCTGCCTGCCGACGCGCGCGTGGCCGATTTCCTTCGCTACTGGGCCGACTCGCTGGCCCGCCGCGGCATGCGCACCGACCAGATCACGCTGCGGATGACCCGCGCGGAGATCGGCAACTATCTCGGCATGACGCTCGAGACGGTCAGCCGGGCATTGTCCAAGCTGGCGCGCGACAACGTCATCGCGTTTGCCGAGAAGGGCCGGCGCGAGGTGCAGATTCCGGACGTCGGCGCGCTCTCGTCGTTCGTCCAGCGCTGCCTGGCGCCGGCGCCGACGCTCCAGTAGCCAGTCGGGCTAAGCGGCGCCGAGCACGCGCACGATGGCCCGCGCCAGCTCGTCGCGCGTGTAGGGCTTGCGCAGCAGCTCCCAGCTGGGCGGCGAATCGCGATCGGCATCGAGCAGCTCCGCCGAGAACCCCGACATCAGCAGGATCGCCATCTCGGGAAAGCGGCGCTGTGCCTCGGCCGCGACCTCGGTGCCGCGCATGCCAGGGCCAAGCGCGATGTCAGTCAGCAGCAGGTCGAAGCGCGCGTCCGGCGCCAGCGCCTGCAGCCCCTCCTCGCCGTTCGACGCGGAGGTCACCTCGCAGTGCAGCTTCGCGAGGAACGCGCGCACGACGCTGCGAACCTCGGGGTCGTCTTCCACCAGCAGCACTTGCAGCCCGGGAGGCACGGTGCCGTCGGCGGCGCCTTCTTCGTCTGCCGGTTCGTCGGTGTTCCAGGGTCGCGGGATGTAGAGCGTGACGGTGGTGCCTGCACCGGGTTCGCTGTCGATCGCGACCGCGCCCTTGGATTGCTTCACGAAGCCGTACACCGTGCTCAGCCCGAGGCCCGTGCCGCGGCCGGCCTCCTTCGTCGTGAAGAACGGCTCGAAGGCGCGCTCCTTCACATGCTCGGGCATGCCGCTGCCGGTGTCGGAGATCGCGATGGCAATGAAGCGCTCGTCGGACGCGCTCGGGTCGTCCAGCCCGCGCCGCACGGTGGCCGGCAGCGCGAGGCACGCCTCCCCGCGAAAACGAAGCGTGCCGCCTTCGGGCATTGCATCGCGCGCGTTGATCGCGATGTTGAGCAGCGCCGATTCGAGCTGACCGGGGTCGGCGAGCACCGGCAGGTGCTCGCCGATCACCTCGACTTCGATCTGGATGCGCTGGTCGAGCGTGCGGCGCAGCATGTCGGACAGCGACTGAAGCAGCGCACGCACGTCGACCGTGCTCGGCTGCAGCACCTGGCGGCGCGAGAACGCCAGCAGCTTGCCGGTCAGCTCGGCGCCGCGGCGGGTGGCGCGGGCCGCGGCGCCGACCAGCTGTTGCCCGTAGGCGTCGGTGGCCAGGCCGGGGAGTTCCTCCAGCACCTGCAGGTTGCCCTGGATCACGGTCAGCAGGTTGTTGAAGTCGTGGGCGATGCCGCCGGTGAGCTGTCCCACGCTTTCCAGCCGTTGCGCATGGTTCAGCGCCTCCTCCGTTTGCGCCCGCTGCAGGCTCGTGCCCAGCAGGTTGGCCAGCGATTCGAGAAAGCGCAGTTCGTCGTCGCCGAACTGCTGCCCGCTGCGGGAATACACCGCCAGCGCGCCGATCGTGCGGCCGCGGTCAGACAGCGGCACGGCGGCAATGCCGGTCAATCCGGCCTCGCGCCAGGCCTGCGGAACGGGGAAGCGCTGCTCGGCGGCGAGGTCGGCCACGACGACTGCGCGGCCTTGCGACAGCACCAGCCCGGGCAGCGTGTCGGGCCGGTTGGGCACGCGGGCGCCCGGTTCTTCACCGGCCAATGCGCCCGCGCCACTGGCAACGTGGAATTCGAGGCGGTTGCTTTCCAGCAGAAAGACGCTCGCTGACTCGACGTGCAGCGCCTCGGCGGCGTTCGTCGGAACCTGGTCGAGCAGCACCTGCGGGTCGCGCACGTCGACCGCCATGCGGCCGAGCTGGGCCAGCTGTTCGGCGTAGCGTGCTCGCTGCAACGCCTGCTTGACCCTCGGGTAGGCACCGATGTCGCGGACGGCGGCCACGACGAAGGGCAGGCCGTGCGTCTGCAGCGGGCTGAGCGCGATCTCCACCATCACCTCGCTACCGTCCTTGCGCTTGGCCACCAGCTCCATCTGCGTGCCCATCGGGCGCGGGCGCGGCGCGTGGCCGTAGGCCTCGCGGTACTTCGCATGGCGGGGACGGATGCTGTCCGGCACCAAGGCATCGACGCTCAGGCCGGAGAGCTCGTCGACGGTGTAGCCGAGCAGCGTCGCAGCCGCTGGATTTGCCAGCACGACGGTTCCGGCCTGGTCGACCAGCAGCAGCGAATCGGGATAGGCGAAGAACAGCGACCGGAAAACGCTGCGCTCGTCGATGCCTTTCGGCAGCGCGGCGGACGAACCGAAGTTCGGGGGCGGGGTCATCGGCGTGCTCGGAGGCTGAGAGTTTTTCCGTGCGAAACCCCAAGTCCCGTTCGCACTGAGCCTCCACACCCCGTTCGCACTGAGCTTGTCGAAGTGCCTTGCCGGCGTCGGCGCGGAGGCTTCGACAGGCTCAGCCCGAACGGGAGTGGCTGAGAGCGACGAAACGCCTTCATCCTCTAGGCCGCCGTGACGGGCGGCACAAGAATGTAGCCGGCGCCGCGCACCGACTTGATGATCTGCGGGTTTTCCGCATCGACCTCGAGCTTCTTGCGCAGGCGCCCGACCTGCACGTCGATCGTGCGGTCGAAGGGGGCTGCTTCGCGCCCGCGTGTGAGCTCGAGCAGGAAGTCGCGCGACAGCACGCGGCCGGCGTGCTGCGCGAACGCGCAGAGCAGGTCGAACTCGCCGGTGGTCAGCATCACGTCGTCGCCGGCCGGGCCGGTGAGGCGCCGGGCGGCGGTGTCCAGCTCCCAGCCGGCGAAGAGCAGCTTGCTGCGCGGTGCGGTGGCCGCCGCGGCGGCGGGAGCCTCGGCCGGCGCCATGCGGCGCATCACGGCCTTGACGCGGGCCAGCAGCTCGCGCAGGTCGAAGGGTTTGGTGACGTAGTCGTCGGCGCCGACTTCGAGGCCCACGACCTTGTCGACCGCATCGCCGCGGCCAGTCACGATGACCAGCCCGCAGTGCCAGTGTTCACGCAGCTGCCGCGCGATCGAAAAGCCGTCCTCGCCGGGCAGGCCGAGGTCCAGCAGCACCAGCGCCGGCGGGTCGGCCGGCATCAGCGCCATCAGCGCCTGGCCGCTGTGCAGCTGCGTGACCCGAAACCCGTGGTTCTGCAGGTAGTTGGCCAGCAGTTGGGTGATGTCGACTTCGTCGTCGAGGATGGCGATGTGGAGGGCGGTATTCACGGCAAGAGGAAAGCCTCCGGTCACGACGAGACCGGTCCTTCGCAAGCGTAGCAGGCTTTGCCGGAAGTCATCCCCAGGGTAGCGTCTCTTTCCCCCGCGCGACCGTCAGTGAGACATCAGCACGGGCGCCGTCATCGACTGCAGCAAGCCGCGTGTGGCGCCGCCAAGCACGAGTTCGGCCCAGCGGGCATGGCCGTAGGCGCCCATCACGATCAGGTCCGCGCCCTGATCGGCCGCGCGAGACAGCATCGCCTCGGCGATGGCGATGTCCGTGGACTCGACGCTCACCTCGGCCGTCACGCCTTGCCACATCAGCCAGCGGTGCAGCGCATCCAGACGCACGCGCAAGGAATCGTCGTCGTGCTGGCCGCGCTCGATCCAGCTGACCACCTGCACGTTCTTTGCGCGGCGCAGCAGCGGAAGCGCATCCGACACCGCACGCGCAGCTTCCCGGCTGTCGTCCCACGCCACCAGCGCCCGGTCGAGCGCGGTGGAGACGCCGCTCACGCAGGGGAGGATCAGTGCCGGCCGTGCGCCGGCGAGCACGACCTGCTCGACGAGATGCTGCGCCGCCGAGTGACCGGGCGAGTCCGGATCGGCCTGGCTCACGATGACCAGGTCGCTGCAATGCGCGTGGCGCACGAGGGACGGCGCGGCCTCGCTCTCGGCGAGCACCGCCTCGAAAGACGTGAGGCCGGCCGCTTGGCACGCCGTCCTGAACTGCTGGGTCGCCTGGTCGGCCTGGCCGCGCAGGGTGTCCCAGGCCAGTGCGGCAAGTTCCCCCATCGAGGCGGCAGCTCCCGCCGTGACGGGCAGGTCGATGAGGCCGGTGGGTGCAACGCCGACGAGATGGCAGTCCAGTTCCTTGGCGAGCCGGATCGCGACGCGCGTGCGTGCAGTGCACAGCGGATCGACGCCCAGATGCACGAGCAGGCTGCGGTAGGTCACGGTTTTCTCCGGTGTAACGGGGACGGCCATTGTTCGAGCGCGGCTTGCGCCGTGGCTTGATCTGGCTCAAGCGCTGCTGCGTCCGGCGGCCGCCTCGATGACGAAGTCCGCGCCCTTGATGGCCGGTACGTCGACCTCGCCAGCGCGGTAGGTCTTCGTCAAACCCCATGGCTCCATCACTCGCCGGACAGAGCGCGGCGCGCACGTTCGAGACGCTGCTTGGCTTCGTCGGCAATCGGTTGGATCTCGGGCTTGCCGACCAGTTGAACCATGGTCTGGGGATCGATGAAGGCGACGACGACCCGGCCCGGCGACTCTTCTCGCACGACGACGTTGCAAGGCAGCAGCAATCCGATGTCGGGCTCGGCCTGCACGGCCTTGTGTGCCAGCGGAGGATTGCAGGCACCAAGAATGCGGTATGGCGCGATGTCGGCTCCGATCTTCTGCTTCAGCGTGGCTTGCACATCGATGTCGCTCAGCACGCCGAAGCCTTCGGTCTTCAGGGCCGCGACGACCCGGTCCACCGCTTCGGCGAATGGAAGCGCGAGAGAAATGTTGAATCCGTACATGGAGTACTCCTTGTCTCAACAACCGCCGCGGATGCCGAACTTGCGCAGGATGATCTCCAGCGGGCACCAGCGGGTGAGGGCGCTTTGCAGCAGGTTGGCGCCGACGAACGCGGTGAGGGCGAGCCACCAGGCGCTCAGATAAAGCGGGCTGCCCGGAACGCCGAGCGCGAGCGAGAAGAGGATCAGGGTGCCTGCGAAGAGGCGAACGATTTGCCAGGAAGTCATGCGGGGGCTCCATCAAGGGTCGAGACAACGGGAACGGTCGCCGGAACGCGGCGATACGCGACGAAATAGAGAAGCGGGATCACGACCAGCGTCAGCACGGTGCTGACCAGGATCCCGAAGATCAGCGAGATGGCGAGGCCGTTGAAGATCGGGTCGTCGAGGATGAAGAACGCGCCGAGCATTGCGGCCATCCCGGTGAGCAGGATCGGCTGGGCACGTGTGGCGGCCGAGCGCACCACGGCGTCCTTCAGCGGCACGCCCTGCGCCACCTGCAGCCTGATGAAATCGACCAGCAGGATCGAATTGCGCACGATGATGCCGGCCAACGCGATCATCCCGATCATGCTGGTGGCGGTGAACTGCGCGCCGAGCAGCGCGTGGCCCGGCATCACGCCGACGATGGTGAGCGGAATCGGCGCCATGATGATCAGCGGCGCGAGGTACGAGCCGAACTGCGCGACCACGAGCAGGTAGATCAGCACCAGGCCGACGGCGTACGCGGCGCCCATGTCGCGGAAGGTTTCGTAGGTGATCTGCCACTCGCCGTCCCACTTGATCGCATAGCCGCGCCAGGCGTCGTCGGGCTGGCGGATGAAGTACTCGCCGAGGCGGCCGCCGTCGGGCGTCGTGATGTCCGCCAGCGCGCTGCGCATTGCGAACATGCCGTACAGCGGGCTGTCCAACGCGCCGGCCATGTCGGCGACGACGAAGTTCACCGGCAACAGGTCCTTGTGATGGACCGGCTGCTCGCGCTGCGTGTCGCTCACCGTGACCAGCTCGCGGATGGGCACCAGCTGCCCGGCCGCCCCGCGCACGGCGAGCTGCAGCAGGGCATCGAGGTCACCCTGGGCGGAGGCGGGCAGCTGCAGCATGGCGGCCGCCGGGTACTTGCTCGCGTCGTGCAGGTAGGCTGCCGCCTCGCCGGCCAGCCCGGCGCGCAGCGTGGCCACGATCGCGCTTTGCGGCACGCCGAGCATCGCGGCCTTGCGGCGGTCCACCAGCAGCAGCTTCTTCGGCGCGGCGGCGATGCTGCTGTCGTCCACGTCGACCAGGCCCGGCGTCTTCTCGAACACCGCACGGACGGCTTTGGCGACCTGCCGACGACCCTCCGCCTCCGGCCCGTAGATCTCGGCGACGATGGGCGACAGCACCGGTGGCCCCGGAGGCACCTCCACGACCTTCACGTTGGCGCCGAAGCGTTGCCCGATCTTCTGCAGCGCCGGGCGCAGGCGTGTCGCGATCGCGTGGCTTTGCTCGTCGCGCGAGCCCTTGTCGACGAGGTTCACCTGCAGGTCGCCGACCTCGCCGCCCGATCGCAGGTAGTACTGCCGCACGAGGCCGTTGAAATTGATGGGCGCAGCGGTTCCGGCATAGGCCTGGTAGTCGGTCACTTCCGGCTGCCGGCCGAGGTGGGCGCCCAGCTCGCGCAGCACCGCGGCCGTCTGCTCGACCGGTGTGCCCGCGGGCATGTCGACGATGACCTGAAACTCCGACTTGTTGTCGAAGGGCAGCATCTTCAGGACGACGAAGCCGAGCGCCGGCAGCGCGAGCGACAGCGCGATCAGCCCGGCGACCCCGCCTGCGAGCAGCGCGCGGTTGCGCCTGCCGCGCCGTTCGTCGAGCAGCGGGCGGAAGACCCGCTCGAACAGCGGGCCGAACCTCGCCGCCAGTCCTTTGGGCGCGGCGTCGTGTGCGCCGCCCGGCGCGTGCTTCATCCACAGGCGTGCGAGCCAGGGCGTCACGACGAACGCGATCGCCAGCGACAGCAGCATGCCCATGCTGGCGTTGATCGGGATCGGGCTCATGTACGGGCCCATCAGGCCGGAGACGAAGGCCATCGGCAGCAGTGCGGCGATCACCGTCAGCGTGGCCAGGATGGTCGGGCCGCCGACTTCGTCGACCGCACCCGGGATCAGCTGCGCCAGGGTCTTGTCCGGATGCAGCGCCTGATGCCGGTGGATGTTCTCCACCACCACGATGGCGTCGTCCACCAGGATGCCGATCGAGAAGATCAGTGCGAACAGCGACACGCGGTTGAGCGTGAAGCCCCAGGCCCACGAGGCGAACAGCGTGACGGTCAGCGTGAGGATCACCGCCGCGCCGACGATCGCGGCCTCGCGGCGGCCGAGCGCGACGAAGACCAGCGCCACCACCGAGGCGGTGGCGAACAGCAGCTTCTGGATCAGCTTGCGTGCCTTGTCGTCGGCAGTGGCGCCGTAGTTGCGCGTCTCGGCGACGTCCACGCCATGCGGGATCACGGTGTTGCGCAACTCGTCCACGCGGCGCATCACCGCGTTGGCCACGTCGATCGCGTTTTCGCCGGGTTTCTTCGTGACCGCGATCGTGACGGCGGGGAACTCGGTACTTTGCGCACCCGCGATGCCATGCCACACGTAGCGCTGCGCGGGCAGGGCGCCGTCGCGCACGGCGGCCACGTCCTGGAGGAACACCGGCTTGCCGTCGTGCACGCCGACCACCAGCTCGCCGACATCGCGCGCATCGCGCAGGAAAGGACCCGCTTCGAGGGCCACCGAGCGGTTGCCGCCCAGCAGCTCGCCCACCGGCATGCCGAGGTTGGCGGATTGCAGTGCGTTGCGCAGGTCGGCCACCGTCGTGCCGGCGCCGGCCATCCGGGCAGGGTCGATCTCGACCAGCACCGCACGGCCCGGGCCTCCGATGGTGACGATCTCGCGGGTGCCGGGAACCCGCTTGAGGTCGGCTTCCACGCTGTGCGCGACACGCTCCAGGTCGAAGGCGCCGCTGGCCTCGTTCCTCGCGAACAGGGTCAGCGTGACGATGGGCACGTCGTCGATGCCCTTGGGCTTGATCAGCGGCTCGCCGACACCCAAACCAGGAGGCAGCCAGTCGGCATTGGCGTTGACCGTGTCGTGCAGGCGCACCAGGGCCTCGGTGCGCGGCACGCCCACCTTGAACTGCACCGTGATCACGGCCAGTCCCGGACGCGAGACCGACATCACGTGCTCGATGCCGGCGATCTGCGACAGGACCTGCTCGGCGGGGATGGCGACCATCTGCTCCACGTCGCGCACCGACGCGCCCGGAAAGGGGATGAGCACGTTGGCCATCGTCACGTTGATCTGCGGCTCTTCCTCGCGCGGGGTGACCATCACGGCGAAGGCGCCCAGCAGCAGAGCGACCAGCGCCAGCAGCGGCGTGATCTGCGCCGACTGGAAGAAGGCGGCGATGCGTCCGGAGATGCCGAGTGAAGCGCTCATCGTGTGTGCTTCAGTAGAGGCGGGCGACCGCTTGCGGGTCGAGCGCGACGCGCTCGCCCGCGGACACGCCGGCCAGCACCTCGACCGTGTCGCCCTGGACGCGGCCGAGCCGCACCTGACGCAGCAGGGCGCGCCCATCGCCGCCGACCACATAGACAGCGTTCAGCTCGGCGCGGCGAACGACGGCCCGTGCGGGAACGTACAGCCGCGTGCCGGCGCCATCGGCAATCGACAACCAGGCGCGGGCAAACATGCCGGGTGCGGCGCCCGACAGGCCGCCGGGCAGGTTCAACCTCAGTTCGAGCGTGTGCGTGGCCGGGTCCACGGTCGGCAGCAGCTGGACCGCGGTCGGCGTGATGTGGCCGGCCGCGCTGCCGGGCAGCTCCACCTGCACGGCGTGCCCCGGCGCCAGCCGCGCCGCCACCCGCTGAGGGACGGCGACGCTGACGCGCAAGCTGCGCGGGTCGTACACCGTCAGCAGCGGCCGGCCCGGCATCGCCATGTCGCCGAGCACGACCGCGACGTCCGACACGATGCCGTCGTACGGCGCCTTCACGACATAGAAGCCCGACTGTGTTCGCGTGGCGCCGGCGGCGGCCAGTTGCGCGGAGGATTCCGCCTGCGTCGCCTTGTACTGCGCCTCGGCGCGGTCCAGCGCGGCCCGGCTGATGTAGTTCTTGTCGAAGAGCTGCTTCTGGCGCTCGAAATCCTTGGTGGCGGCGTCCTGGGCCGCGCGGGCGGCCTGCACCTGCGCCGCGCCCGCGGCTGCGGTCTGCTCAGCGGCGCGGGCATCGAGCCGCAGCAGGACCTGGCCCGCCTTCACCGCGTCGCCGGCCTTGACATCCAGCGAGACGACGGCGCCGGACACCTGCGCAGCAACGGCGGTCTGGCGCACCGCCTGGACGACACCGTCGAGGCCGGTGACGTCGGCGGCGCTGCTCGATGTCACCGGGGCAGTCGCGAGCACCTGCGGCGTCGGCGCCGAAGCGGCAGGAGCGTTGTCGGAGGCTGCTGCCACCATCGCGGCCAGCAGCGCGCCCCCCACGAGGGTTCGAAGTGCCTTGAGCGTCATGGTGTTCTCGTGCTGGCGAATGTGAGTGGTGAGTGGCTTGACGTATTATTAACTATATAGCTAAATAGTCAAGAACTTGTTTAGTCAACATTGCCGACGCTGGCCGCGTCGCTGAGGCATCATGTCGGCCCCACAACCTCACACGTGCACGAGCATGGAAGGCTTGCCCCCCGAGGCCCTCGAACAGGTGGCGGCGTACTTCCAGGCGCTGTCGGAGCCGACGCGCCTGCAAATCCTCAACCTGCTGCGCACCGGCGAGCGCAGCGTCGGCGAGCTCGCCCAGCTGTGCGGCTACACGTCGGCGAACATTTCGCGCCATCTCGCCTTCCTCACGCGGCAAGGGCTGGTGGCGCGCGAAAGCCGCGGTACCAGCGGCTATTACCGCATCGCGGACGAGTCCGTCTATGCGCTGTGCGACCTGGTGTGCGGCAACATCGCTCGCCAGCTGGAGCGCAACGCCAGCGGGCGACAGATGTTCGCCCGCCGCGTCCGGCCCGCGCCAAAGGGACGCGCCCGCCAGACGTGACGGCGGCCGGTTCGGTTGCGCATCGTCTTTCATGCGCACGGTTATCGATGACCCAGCGGCATCCGGCCTTGCGCGGCATCAAGCCATGGGCAGTGGCAAGTCCGGGAGAAGGATCGCCATCGAGACGAGTCGTCGTGCCGCCTGTTTGATCGTGCGCAATGCAGCCACCCGGTCGGGCGCCTACGGTGTACGGGTGTGTGCCGTCCGGTCACGGCGAAGGAGCATGCGATGAGGGTCCTGGAAATGTGCACCCGCGACGTCGTCACTTGCACGCGCGAGACGAGCGTGGTCGAGGTGGCCCGGCGAATGCGGGACCACCATGTCGGCGACCTGGTCGTCGTGGACACTGTCGGGGACGTCCGCACGCCGGTCGGCATCGTGACGGACCGCGACCTGGTTGTTCTCGTGCTCGCCCGGACCGTCGATCCCGAGACGCTCGTCGCCGGCGACGTCATGAGCGAGGCACCGGTGACCGTGCTGGCGTCGGAACCCCTGTACGACGCGGTCTGCCAGATGCGCAGCCAGGGCATCCGGCGGTTGCCGGTCGTCGATGCGCGGGGCTCACTGTCAGGCATATTGACGATCGACGACGTGATGCGCTTCCTCGCCGATGAACTGGCCGTCGTCTCCTCGGTCGCGCCACGGCAGGTCACATTGGAGCGGCAGGCGCTCGCCCCACTTGAAGTGGATCAAGCATCTGCAGTCAGGAGGACCGCATGAGGATCGACGCGCTTCCACAACCGGAGCGGGTGCGGCTGGCTTCCTACCCGCCCGGCGTACCGGCCGAGGTCGACTGGCGTTCCACGCGCTCGCTCAAGCACCTGCTCGAACGCAGTTGCGCGCGCTTCGCGGACAGGCCGGCGTTCACGAGCCTCGGTGTGTCGATGTCGTTCCGCGAGCTGGATGAGCACAGCCGCGCCTTCGGCGCCTTTCTCCAGCACGACCTCGGACTGGTCAAGGGCGAGCGCGTCGCGGTGATGCTGCCCAACACCCTTCAGCATCCGGTCGCGGTGATGGGCGCGCTGCGTGCGGGCATGACGGTGGTCAACGTGAACCCGCTGTACACGGCCGCCGAGCTGCGCCATCAACTGCAGGACTCGGGCACGGCCGCCATCGTGGTGCTCGAGAACTTCGCCCACACGGTGCAGGAGGCGCTGCCCGGGACGCCGCTGCGCCACGTCGTGGTGACCCAGATAGGCGACCTGTTTCCGGCACGCAAGCGCTGGCTGGTCAACTTCGCCGTGCGGCACGTCAAGCATGCGGTGCCGCCCTTCGCGCTCGATGATGCCTGGTCATTGCGCGATGCGCTCGAACGTGGCACGGGCGATGGGTTGCACGAAGTCGACCTCGGGCCGGACGACGTCGCCTTCATCCAGTACACCGGGGGCACCACGGGCCGACCGAAGGGCGCCGTGCTGACGCACGGCAACCTGGTCGCCAACGTGGAGCAGGTCACGGCCTGGATTGGCGCCTTGCTGAAGGAGGGCGAAGAGACCGTCGTCACGGCGCTGCCGCTCTACCACGTGTTTGCGCTGACCGCCAACCTGCTGGTGTTCCTGCGCCTTGGCGGCCACAACGTCCTCATTCCCGATCCCCGCGACATGAAGCGCTTCATGGCGGTGCTCAAGCGAACGCCGTTCACCGTGATCACGGGGGTCAACACCCTGTTCAACGCGCTGATGAACGCGTCGGGCTTCGACGAGGTCGCCGCCTCGCGCCGCGGTCACGTGAAGATCGCCGTCGCCGGCGGGATGGCACTGCAGGGCGCGGTGGCCGAGCGCTGGCGGCAGGCCATGGGCCAGCCCGTGGTCGAAGGCTATGGCCTTTCGGAAACGTCTCCCATCGTGTGCGCCAATCGCGTCGATACGATGGCCTTCAGCGGCAAGCTGGGCCTGCCCGTGCCTTCGACCGAAGTGGCGATCCTCGACGACGATGGCGTGCCGCAGCCGCTGGGCAGCACCGGCGAGATCGGCGTGCGCGGCCCGCAGGTGATGCGCGGCTACTGGAACAAGCCGGAGGAGACCGCCGAGGTCATCACGCCGGACGGTTGGCTGCGCACCGGGGACATCGGCCGCATGGGCCCGGACGGCTACGTCGAGTTCGTCGACCGCAAGAAGGACATCATCGTCGTCTCGGGCATGAAGGCGTTTCCGCAGGAGATCGACGAAGCGGTGCGCCTTCATCCCGATGTGGAGGATGCGGCCGCTGTCGGCGTGCCGGACGAGCACAGTGGCGAGGCGGTGATGCTGTTCGTCGTTCGGCGCGATCCGGCACTGACGGGGGACGCGGTGAGACGCCATTGCGAGCAGCATCTCGCTCCGTACAAGCGCCCCAGGCGCATCGAGTTCCGCCAGGACCTGCCGCGTACGCCGATCGGCAAGGTGTTGCGGCGCCAGCTCAAGGACGAGGCGATCAAGAGCGCTGCAGCGGAGGTCCGCGCATGAGCAAGCACAAGGAGGCTTCCACCGAAATACTCGCCGAGTGCGAGTTGAGCGGACCGCCGACAAGGGATACGTCGCGCTGGTCGACGCGCCCGGAAGCTACGTGCTGATGCGATAACAAGGTTGCGATCTGCGTCCAGTGGGGCGGCGGTCGCCCACTACAGAGCGCCCCCAAACCTGCAGCTTCGCGTCAGGCCCCCAAGGGCCCCTTCGTGGCCCTTGGGGTCAAGGAAACTTGGGGCGGCCCGGCGTTTCCTTGAGAGCCCGGCGGTCAATGCGACATCAGCACCGGCACCGTCATCGACGCCAGCAGGCCGCGCGTGGCCCCTCCGAGAACACGCTCAGCCAGGCGTGTGTGGCCGTAGGCACCCATGACGATCAGATCCGCGCTCAGATCGCAGGCGCGCGACAGCATTGCCTCGGCGATCTCGATCTCGGTCGTCTCGCTGCGAACCTCGCAGCTGACACCCTGCCACATCAGCCACTGGTGAAGGGCGTCGAGGCGGGACGGCAGCGAGGCGTCTGCGTGCTTCCCGCCTTCGTTCCAGTTCACCACCTGCACCGACTTCGCACGCCGCAGCAGCGGCAGCGCGTCCGACACGGCGCGAGCCGCCTCGCGGCTGTCGTCCCACGCGACGAGGATGCTGTCGCCGACGTCGGCGAAGCGGCCGGCGTACGGCAGGACCAGTGTCGGCCTCGCGCTGTGCATCACGACCTGCTCGACCATGTTCTGCACTGCCCGGTGATCGGCGGCCGCAGGATCGGCCTGGCTCAGCACGGTGAGGTCGCTGCAGTGCGCATGGCGCACGACCGAGGATCCCTTGTCCGCATCATCGACGACGGCCTCGAAGGATTTCAGACCCGCAGCGCGGCACTCGTCGCGAAACCGTGCCGCGGCCCCTTCGGCCTGCGCACGCAGCGTGTCCCACGCCAGTGCCGCATACGCGCCTAGCGAGCTGTCGGCGCTCGCGGCCATGGGCAGGTCGATCAGTCCGGTGGGTGCGACGCCGGCGAGGTGGCAGTCGAGATCACCGGCCAGCTTGATGGCCAGGCGCGTGCGCGCGAGGCACAGGGCATCGGAGTCGAGCAGGACGAGGAGGCTGCGGTAGGTCATGGCGAACTCCGTCAGGGTGCCAGGGGTGATGAACCGATCTTCCGGCCGGTGACCCGGTGCGCATCTTGATTCAGCGCAAACGCGAAGCCGGCCCGCGCGACAAGATGCATGCCGACCGCACGACGACCCCACCCATGCAGGACATCCCCAGTGTCGACGCCTACTCCCCCGACGGTGATCCGCATCGCAATGGACAAGGCGCAGCTGCCGTTCGCCGAGGCGTTCTTTCGCGGCGTGCTGTGCAATGTGCTCGTGTGCATGGCCGCGTGGATGGCGCTGGCCGGACGCAGCGTCACCGACAAGGCCGTCGCGATCGGTCGGTGTCATGAAGATGGTGCGCGCGGACCGCGCCGCGAGCGGCGTGATCTTCACGCTCGACACCGAGAGCGGATTTCGCGACGTGGTCTTCATCACCGGGGCCTGGGGCCTGGGCGAGAACGTCGTTCAAGGCACCGTGGACCCGGACGAATTCTACGTCCACAAGCCGACCTTTCCAGCCGGGCGAGGTGCTGGTGGCGGACGCCACCATTCCCGATTGGGGAACGGTGATGAAGATTGCCGCGGCGGTGGTGACCAATCGCGGCGGACGCACGTGCCACGCCGCGATCGTCGCGCGCGAGCTGGGCATCCCGGCGGTGGTGGGATGCGAGCGCGCGACCTCCGTGATTCGCACCGGCGACGAGGTCACGGTGTCCTGCGCCGAAGGTGCGACCGGCCGCGTCTATGCCGGCACGATCCCGTTCACGACGACAAGCACCGACCTCGCGTCGCTCGCGCGGCCGAGCACGCACCTGATGGTCAATCTCGGCAACCCCGACACGGCCTTCAAGACGGCGCTGCTGCCCAACGACGGCGTGGGGCTGGTGCGCATGGAGTTCATCGTGGCCGAGCACATCAAGGCGCATCCGATGGCTCTGGTGCATCCCGAGCGCATCGACGATGCCGGTGTTCGCGAGGAACTGACGTGCCTCACCCACGGCTTCGACGATCCCGCTGCGTACTTCGTGCGCCAGCTTGCCGAAGGCGTGGGCACGATCGCCGCGGCCTTCCATCCCAAGCCGGTCATCGTGCGCATGTCCGACTTCAAGAGCAACGAGTACGCGAGCCTGCTCGGCGGACGCTGGTTCGAGAAGCCCGAAGCCAATCCGATGATCGGTTTTCGCGGTGCGTCGCGCTACGCGCACCCCGCCTACGCGGAAGGCTTCGCGCTCGAGTGCGCTGCGATGAGGCGGCTGCGCGACGAGATGGGCTTGACCAACGTGAAGCTGATGATCCCGTTCTGCCGCCGTGTCGACGAAGCCGAGCGAGTGCTCGCGGCGATGGCGCAGCACGGCCTGCGGCGCGGCGAGAACGGTCTCGAGGTGTACGTGATGTGCGAGATCCCGAACAACGTGATCCAGGCCGATGCCTTCGCGCGGCTGTTCGACGGCTTCTCGATCGGCTCGAACGACCTCACGCAGCTCGTGCTCGGGGTCGACCGCGATTCGGACATCGTGGCGTTCGACTTCGACGAGCGCGACCCCGGCGTGAAACAGATGATCCGCATGGCCGTCGAGGGCGCGCAGCGCAACGGCCGCCACGTCGGCATCTGCGGACAGGCGCCGTCCGACTATCCCGACGTGGCCGAGTACCTCGTCGAGCTCGGCATCGACTCGATCAGCGTCACGCCGGACGCGCTCTTGGCGATCACCCGCGTGGTGTTGGCAGCCGAAACGCGGCTGGGACGATCGCCGCGGGAGGAAAGCCGATGACGCAGGGTCAGGTTGTCCCCGCTGGCGACGACCGGCATCAATGCGCCATCAGCACCGGCAGCGTCATGTCGCGCAGCACCGTCTGCGTCGCGCCGCCCAGCATGATCTCGCGCGTGCGGCTGTGGCCGTAGCAGCCCATGACCAGCAGGTCGGCGCCGACGTCGGCAGCCAGCGACAGCAGCACGCGACCGGCTTCGGCGTCGGCGTGGCTGCGTCGATGCACCTCGGGTTTGATGCCATGCAAAGCGAGGTGCTGGCCGCATGGCTGTGAGATTCATGGGCGTTCTGCGTCAGGTTGCTGAAGCAGTCTAGAAAGTGCGGCGCCGCGGACCTTGCGCTGGGTCAAGCGCCGCGTCCAGGCGTACGGCGTGGGATCGAAACGCTGAGCCTCTCTATGGGACCACCAAGACGTCGCTCAGAGCCGAATGGATGACGTGCTGGGCCATGCTGCCCAGGGACTTGTCGGTCGCCGCCTCATCGCCATGGTGCCCCACGACGACGCAATCGGCACGGAGGGTGGCTGCGCTGACCAGGATGGCGCGTGCCGGCACATCGTCCGCGACGATCGCCTTGACCGGATGGACGGTCAGTCGAGAAAGCCGCTGCGCAAGCTGGCGCAGATCCAGGTCCGCCTGGCTGCGCAGCGAGTCGTACTCGGACTGCAGGTGCTCGTCGGCTTGGGCGCCGGATTCAGGGGAATCGGGCAATACGGGGTCCAGTGCGTACAGCAAGTGGTGATGCGCTTGCGCGAACAGGTCGATGGCCAGCGCCGCCGCCCGCAGGGAACCATCGCGCAGGTCCACCGCCGACAGTATGGTGGCGTAGGGCCGGCGTTCCGTGGCTCGCACGATCAGGGTGGGGCAGGCCGGCATTTGCACCACTTGCGACGCCGTGCTGCCAAGGCCCGACAACGCGGGATCGGCACGCGAACCTGCCACGACAAGCGAGCAGTCATGTGTCCGGACGTAGGCCGCGATGACCGTTGCCGGCGGGCCGGCTTCGCAGTGGATCGTGACCTCGACCGGCACTTGCCCGGCCAGTGAAGCGGCGATGGCCGCGAGGCGTTGCCGGAGCTGGTCATCCGGCGGCTGCGCGGAAGCGCCCGGTTGAGCATCCGGCGCGCTCTCCGGCGCGGGTCGAGCGGTGTCGTCGATGGCATGCAGCAGGCACAACGCGGCACCGTGCACGACGGCCAGTTGCACTGCGCGCTCCACGGCCGCGTCAGACGCCTCGGAGAAGTCGGTCGCGACGACGATGTTGCGAATGTTTGCCATGGCGATGGGCTCCTCGGATCTCACCGGTCAATGCGTGATCGCGACCTTCAGCACGCCGTCGCGCTGATGGCCGAACAACTCGCAGGCCTTCCCGCTCAGGCAGATGACGAGTCTAGGGCGGCAGCCCGGTTCCCCATGACGTCAGGTCAGGTACTTGATACGCATCAACGGCGCTGCATGCGTCGCGTCGGGTTCCTCGGATCGGGTGGTGGGCCGGGCCTCAGGCGTCGTTCCACTCGACCGGCCCCAGGCCGCAGCGCCAGGGCTGGATGTCGACGCTGGCGTAGACGCCAGCGTGCACGTAGGGGTCGTCCTCGACGAAGGCGCGCACCGCGGCGGCCGACGCGGCGCGCACGACCAGCAGCGTGCCGTCCATCGCGCCGCCAGCGCCGCCGGTCATCGGGCCGGCCGCCAGCACCACGACCGCATGTGGCGCCGGCGCTCGCAGGCGCGCCCGGTGCGCCTCGCGCACGCGCTCGCGCGCGGTCAGCGCGTCGTCGCGGTCACGTGCCCAGACAGCGAACAGCGGCATGGCTCAGGCCTGCGGCGCCAGCACGAAGCGCTGCGCCAGCGTGCTGTACGGGCGGTCGGCCAGCGGGCCGGAATCGTGGTGCACGAAGCGACCGATCAGCGACGAGCGCACGCCGAACACGACGTCCGAGTCCAGGTAGGGGTCGGGGTCGCGGAAGATGTGCGTGATAAGCGTGCGAAAACCCGGCGCGCGGATCAGGAAGTGGATGTGCGCCGGCCGCCACGGGTGGCGCCCGGTGGCCACCAGCAGCTGCCCGACCGGGCCGTCGGTCGGCACCGGGTAGGCGACCGGCACGATGCTGCGGAAGTGTGTGCGGCCGGCGTCGTCGGTGACGAGCACCCCGCGCGCGCGCCGCGTCTGGCCGAGCTCCGGGCGCTGCACGTCGTACAGCCCCTCCTCGTCGGCCTGCCAGACGTCGACCTCGGCACCGGCCACGGGCCGGCCGTCCAGGTCGACGACCTCGACGTCGACGAACAGCGGCTCGCCGGGCGCACCGGCCGCCAGGTCGGACCCGGCCGGCAGCCGCGGCGCGTCGTCGACGTGGAAGGGCCCGAAGACCGTGGCCTCGGTCGCGCCCGGCGGCCGCGCCTGATTCAGCGCGACCGTGAGCATCGACACGCCGAGCGTGTCCGACAGCAGGATGAACTCCTGCCGCTTGTCGTCGCACATCTGGCCGGTCGCGGTCAGGAAGCGGATGCCCTGCATCCACTCTGCCTCGGTCAGCCCGACCTCGCGCACGAAGTCGTGCAGGTGGCGCACCAGGGCGCTCAGCACCTGCCTCAGGCGCGGATCCTCGCAGTCGGCGAAGCGCGCGACGACGGCTTCGGTGATGTTGTCCTGATCGATGTTGCGCATGCGGCCTCCTCAAGAAGGGTTCTTCAGCCAGCGTCGGGTCGGGAACAGGCTCAGGCCCCAGCGGTCCTGCACCCAGCCCCACAGCCCTTGCTTGAAGCGGATCGTCACCACGATGGCCAGCAGCCCCAGCCCCAGCAGGTACCAGCTGCCGTAGTCGCTGAAGAACTTGTTCAGCGCCCAGAAGACGATGGCGCCGACGATCGGCCCCTCGATGCGGCCGATGCCGCCGATGACGACCATGAAGATCGCGAACGCCGTCCAGTTGACGCTGAACGCAGCGTCCGGGCTGATGCGCAGGTTGCCGACGAAGTACAGCGCGCCGGCCAGCCCGGCGCCGAAGGCGGCGACGACGTAGACCGCCAGCTTCATGCGCCCGACCGCGACACCCTGGCTCTCGGCGGCGACCTCGTTGTCGCGGATCGCCAGCAGGGCCAGCCCGCGCTTGCTGCGCAGGAACAGGTAGACCAGCGCGACGGCGGCCACCGCGCAGGCGAGCGCCATGCCGTAGGTCAGGTTCTCGCGCGTCGCGCGGTCGATGCCACGCAGCGCCGTCAGGCTGGTACCCGACCCGCCGCCGACGATCGTCAGGTTGGCGAACGACAGCCTGAATACCTCGGCGATGACCCAGGTGCCGATCGCAAAGTAGCCGCCCTGGAGCCGGAACGCGACCCAGCTCACCGGCACCGCGATGGCAGCGGCGGCGAGCGCGGCCAGCGGGATGGCCACGAAGGGGTTGACGCCGGCCAGGTTGCCCAGCATCAGCATGACGTAGCCACCGAAGCCGAAGAAGGCCTGCTGGCCGATCGACACCATGCCCCCGTAGCCGGCGAGCAGGTTCCACATCATCGCGAAGATGAAGTAGCACGCGATCTCGACGAACTCGCGCATCCACGCCCGCGCGTTGTCCTCGGGGGCCCACCACGGCAGCGTGGCGGCGACGACGAGCAGCGCGAGCGACAGCCCGAGGGCGGCCTGGCTGGTGCGCGTGGTGCGCTGGACCTCGATCGGCGGCGGGGTGACGGTCATGGCGTGGCCCTCGGGTCGGTGTGCATGACGGCGCGGGCGGCGTCAGCCACGGGTCCGCGGGAACAGCCCCTGCGGCCGCAGCACCAGCAGCGCCAGGAAGACCAGGTGGCCGGCCCACAGGCCCCAGCCCGGGTCGATGCGAAAGCCGATCTGCTGCGTCAACCCGAGCACCATCGCGCCAACGAAGGTGCCCCAGAACGAACCCATGCCGCCGATGATCACGGCCTCGAAGGCGAACAGCAGCAGCAGCGGACCGTCGCTTGGGCTGACCGTCGTGCGCAGGGCCTGCAGCGTGCCGGCGACCGCGATCAGCACGAAGGCGATTCCGGTGGCCAGCGCGTACACGTGACGCGCGTCCAGCCCCATCAGCTCGGCGATCTCGCGGTCGTCGGAGACGGCGCGGAAGGCGCGCCCGAGACGGGTGTGCGAGAACAGGGCCTGCAACGCCGCTGTGCAGGCCACCGCGGTGGCGAAGATCAGCAGCGGCAGCAGGCCCACCGTCAGCGGCCCCACCGACAGGCTGCGCGTGTTCAGGTCGCCCACCGCGAGCGAGCGCGGGTCGGCCGAGAAGGTCTCGAGCAGCGCGTTCTGGATCACGATCGCAAGCCCGAAGGTGACGACGAGCGAGGGCAACGGGTCCTTGCCCAGCGTGCCGTTGAGCACGAAGCGCTGCAGCGCGTAGCCGGCGCAGAAGGCCACCGGCAGCAAGCCCAGCGCCGCCAGCGACGGGTGCAGCGCGAAGGTCGTGACGCCGGCGATGGCGGCGAAGCCGCCGAGCACGATGAAGTCACCCTGCGCGGTGTTGGTCAGCCGCATGACGCCGAACATCAGCGACAGCCCGAGCGCGAACAGGCTGTACAGCCCGCCGAGCAGCAGTCCCTGAACGATGGTCTCCATGCGAGTGTTTCCCTTTGCTGTCGTCAGAGGCCGAAGTAGGCGGCCGAGATCTGCTCGCGCGTCAGCGTCTCGCTCGCGCCCTCGAGCGACACCCGGCCCTCCTGCAGGCAGACGATGCGCCGCGAGACGCGCTGCGCCACCGTCACGTCCTGCTCGACGACGACGATGCTCATGCCTTCGGCGGTGATCGCCGGCAGCGCGTCGTAGATCTCCTTGATCACGATCGGTGCGAGGCCGAGCGAGAGTTCGTCGCACAGCAGCACGCGCGGGTTGCTCATCAGCGCGCGGCCGATCGCCACCATCTGCTGCTGGCCGCCGGACAGCGTGGTGCCGGGGTTGCGCCGCCTGTCCTGCAGGATCGGGAACATGCGGTACAGGCGCTCCAGGTTCCAGGGCCCCGTGCGGGCGGCGAAGGCGCCCATCAGCAGGTTCTCCTCCACCGACAGCGAGGGGAACAGGCGCCGCCCCTCGGGCACCATCGCCAGCCCGCGCCGCACGATCTCGCCCGGCGGCAGGCCGCCGACCTGCCGGCCGTCGAAACGCACCGCGTCGCGCGGCACCTTCACCAGGCCGGTGAGCGACTTCAACAGCGTGCTCTTGCCGGCGCCGTTGGCACCGATCACGGCCACGACCTCGCCTGCGTCGAGCCGGAAGTCGATGCCGAACAGCGCCTGCGCGTCGCCGTAGAACGCGGTCAGGCCGGTCGTCTCGACGAGGGGGCTCACCCTGCGCCCCTTCCGGATCCCGGCGTCCACGCGGGCGCTGGTGGGCGTGTGCCCATGCTCACGACTCCAGCCCCATGTAGACGCGCCTCACCTCGAGGTCGTTCATCACCGCCTGTGGCGCGCCTTCGGCCAGCCGCTGGCCGAAGTTGATGACCAACAGCCGGTCGGCCACCGAAAGCAGCGCGTGCACGACATGCTCGATCCAGATCATGGTCACGCCGCTGGCCTTGATGCGCCGCAGCTCCTCGACGAGCGCCTGCGCCTCGGGCTCGGTCAAGCCGCCGGCGATCTCGTCGAGCAGCAGCAGCTTCGGGCGCGTCGCCAGCGCGCGCGCCAGCTCCAGCCGCTTGCGGTTGAGCAGCGTCAGCGAGCCCGCGGGCTTGTTCGCCTGCGCCAGCAGCCCGGTGGCGCTCAACACCTCATGCGCGGTGGCCCAGGCCTGGCGCTCGCCCTCGCCGGCGCCGAAGCAGGCGGCGGTGACGAGGTTCTCGAACACGCTCATCGCGCCGAAGGGCTGCGGCACCTGGTAGCTGCGCCCGATGCCGGCGTGGCAGCGCCGGTGCGGCTTCAGGCCACCGATGTCGCGCCCCTCGTACTCGATGCGGCCGGCGTCGGCACGCACGTCGCCGCTGATGAGGTTGAACAGCGTCGTCTTGCCGGCGCCGTTGGGCCCCAGGATGCCCAGCGTCTCGCCTTCGGCCACCTCGAGCGAGATGCCGTCGGTGACCTTCACTGCCCCGTAGGACTTGTGCACATCGTGGAGGGCGAGCAGCGGCATGTCCGGGCGGGTGTGCCGATTCGTCAGAGCAGCGCCAGCTTGCCGCCCGTCGGGATCGCCGGCGCGGCCTGGTTGTCGACGATCACCAGCTCGACCTTGTTCTTCGAGCCGGCCGGTGCCTTGACCCACTGGCCGAGCACGAGCGGCGTCTTGCTGACGTTGCGGAACGGGCCCTGGCCGCCCCACTTGACGGCACCGACGACGGTGTTCATCGAAGTCGCCGCGACGGCGTCCCGCACGTCAGCGGCCTTGGCCGACTTCGCTCGCGACAAGGTGTTGGCCGCGACTTCGAACAACGCGTGCGCGAAGCCGATCGGCTGCGTCCACTGGCGCTTCGTGCCGGACTCGTAGGCGGCGGCCAGCTGGGCCGCGGTCTGCTTCGTCAGGCTGGAGGCAAAGGGGTGCGACGGGCTCCACCAGACCTCGGTCGACAGGCCGTGGCCGAGCTCGCCCAGGGCATCGATCGCGCCCGGGAACAGCAGCGCCTTGCCCAGCGTGATCACCTTCGGCCGGTAGGCCTGTTGGCGCGCCTGGGTCAGGAAGGTCTTGGCGTCCGGCGGGATGACGACGCCGGTGACGATCTCGCAGCCGTCGCGCTTGAAGGCGGCGATCTGGGCGCTGAAGTCCTGGGTGCCGTTCTGGAAGCGGCCCGGGTCGGTCAGCGTGAAGCCCATGGACGCCAGCGGCTTCGGGAAGCCGAGCTCCTTGTCGCCCCAGGCGTTGCCGTCGCCGTCGTTGGGGAACAGGCCACCCACTTTCTTGTTCGTCGCCACGCTCTTCCAGCCGTTGGTGAAGTTGGCAATGACGTCCTCCAGGCCCCAGAACATGTGGTACGTCCAGCCGAAGCCCTTGGCCGGGTCGCCCTGGCGGCCGAAGAACCAGGGCTGCCAGGGCACGACGCTGCTGATGCAGGGCAGCTCGTTGAGCTCGCAGGCGTCGCTCACCGGGTTGGCGGTCTCCGGCGTGCCGGCGGTGAGCATCAGCGCCACGCGGTCCTTGAGGATCAGGTCGTTGGCGACCTCGCCGGCGCGGTTGGGGTTGGACTGGCTGTCCTTCAGCACGATTTCGACCGCGAGCTTGCGCCCGCCGACCATCAGTCCGTCCTTGAAGGCGGTGGTCATCTGGTCGATGACCCACTTGTCGGCCTCGCCGAAGGGCGCCAGAGGGCCGGTCTGCGGCGACACGTAGCCGATCTTCAGCACCCCCTGGGCGAACAGCAGCGGCGTGGTGGACGCGGCGGCGAGCGCGGCCGATCCCTGGACGAACATGCGGCGGTTCATCGTCATCGTGGTCTCCTGATGTCAGTGTTGTGGAGGCTGGCCGTCGAAGGCCCGTTGGAGCAGCGAACGCAGGGCGGCCCGCTCCAGCGGCCGCGGGTTGGGATAGGGGGCGGCGGCGGCGAGCTCGGCCGCGCGGTCCAGGCCGTCGGCCGGCATTCCGATCGCGGCCAGCGAGGTCGGCGCGCCGTGTGCGCGCGCCAGCTCGAAAAGGCCGAGTGGCGCGTCGGCGGCTTGCGCCAGGCCGAGCGCGCGCGCAATGCGCGCCATGGCCTCGGGCGCGGCGGCAGCGTTGTAGGCCATCGCGTGCGGCAGGATCACGGTGTGCACCTCGGCGTGCGGCAGGTTGAAGCTGCCGCCCAGCGTGTGGCACAGCTTGTGGTGCAGCCCCATCGAGACGGCGCCCAGCACGGTGCCGCACAGCCAGGCGCCGTACAGCGCGTCGCCGCGCGCGTCCAGGTCGCGCGGGTCGGCCACGAGGCGCGGCAGCGCGGCGGCGAGCGCGCGCAGGCCCTCCTCGGCGATCAGTGCAGTCACCGGGTTGCCATCGTGCGCGTACAGGCCCTCGGCGGCGTGCGCGATCGCGTTCAGCGCGCTCGTCACGCTCAGACCCAGCGGCAGCGTCAGGCTGAGCTCGGGGTCGTAGATCACGGTGCGCGGCAGCACGCGTGGGTCGCGTCCGGTGCGCTTGACGCCGCCTTCGGTCAGGCCGTAGATCGGCGTCATCTCGCTGCCGGCGTAGGTGGTCGGGATCGCGACGATGGGCAGCCCCGAGTCGAGCGCGATCGCCTTGCCCAGCCCGGTCGTCGAGCCGCCGCCGATCGCCACCGCGCAATCGGCACCCAGGTGGCGCGCCATTTCGCGAGCTTCGCGCGCCGACCCGATCGGCACGTGCATCGCCGCGCCGTCGAACACGCCCGCCGCGCGCTCGCCGAGCTGCGCGGCCACGCGGTCGGCCCAGGCGCGCTGCTCGGGCGTGCTCAGCACGAGCGCCCGGCGCGCCCCCAGGCGCTCGATCTCGGTCCCCAGCTGGGCCAGCGAGCCGGCGCCGAACACGACGCGCGCCGGGTGGGCGGTGTAGGTGAAGGGTGTCATCGTGGCGGGCCTGAGTCGTGGGGCAGGGCGGCCCTCAGCGCGGGTACCAGGGGGGGGTCTGGGCGTCGACGTTGACCCACACGCTCTTGACCTGGGTGTACTCGCGCATCGCGTCGAAGCCCATCTCGCGCCCGTAGCCGCTCTGGCCGACGCCGCCGAAGGGCGAGCCCGGGTTGACGCGCTTGTAGCTGTTGATCCAGACCATGCCGGCCTTCATCTCGCGCGCCATGCGGTGCGCACGCTGCAGGTTGGCCGTCCACAGGCCGGAGCCGAGGCCGTACTGGGTGCCGTTGGCGATCGCCAGCGCCTCGTCGTCGTCCTTGAAGGTCAGCACGGTGACGAAGGGGCCGAAGACCTCCTCCTGCGCGACGCGGTCCTGCGGCGTGCGCGCCCGGACGATGGTCGGCTCGACATAGCAGCCGCGCGAGAGTTCGTCACGCGCCGGCGGCCGGCCGCCAGCGATCAGCTCGCCGCCCTGCTCGCGCGCGACATCGACGTAGGACAGCACGCGGTCGCGGTGCTGGGCACTGGTCAGTGGCCCCATCTCGGTGGCGGTGTCCATCGGGTTGCCGAGCCGGATGCTGCGTGCCAGCGCCGCGAAGCGCTCGAGGAACTCGTCGGCTATTGCGGAGTGCAGCATCAGCCGGCTGCCGGCGATGCAGGCCTGGCCCTGGTTGTGAAAGATCGCCCAGGCGCTGCCGTTGATGGCCGCCGTCAGGTGGGCGTCGTCGAAGACGATGTTGGCGCCCTTGCCGCCGAGCTCGAGCTGCACCTTCTTCAGATTACCCGAGCTGGCCTGCACGATGCGCCGGCCGGTCGCGGTGCTGCCGGTGAAGGCGACCTTGGCGATTCCCGGGTGCTCGGCGATGTGCTGGCCGGCGACGCTGCCCAGGCCCGGCACGATGTTGACGACGCCGTCGGGCAGCCCGGCCTCGGCCATCAGCTCGGCGATCTTGAGCGTCGACAGCGGCGTGATCTCGGCCGGCTTGAGCACCACCGTGTTGCCCGCGGCCAGCGCCGGCGCCATCTTCCACGCGGTGAACATGAGCGGGAAGTTCCACGGCACGATCTGGCCGACGACACCCACCGGCTCGCGCAGCAGGTAGTTCAGGAAACCTGCCTCGACCGGCACCACGTCACCCTGGAACTTGTCGGCCATGCCGCCGAAGTAGCGCCAGCAGGCGGCGGTGCGCGGCACGTCGAGTGCGCGGCTGTCCTTCAAGGGGTGGCCGGTGTCCAGCGATTCCAGCCGCGCCAGCTCCTCGGCATGGGTCTCGATCAGGTCGGCCAGCTTCAGCAGGATGCGGCCGCGGTCGGCCGCGGCCAGGCGCGACCAGCTCGGGAACGCGCGCTGCGCGGCGGCCACCGCGCGGTCGACGTCGGCGGTGCCCGCCATGGCCACCTCGGCGATCACCGAGTTGTCGTGCGGGTTCAGCGTCGGCAGCGTTCGGCCGTCCGCGGCGTCGACGAATCGCCCGTCGATGAAGAGCTGGTGCCGGATGGGCGTGCTCAGGCCGGCCGCGGCCTGGATGTCCGCGAGGTTCATGTCGATTCTCCTGGGGGCGACCGCCCGGCGCGACGCCGGGCGGCGCCTGGATTCAGAACTGCACCGGAACCTCGGGTGCTTCGCCCTTCTGGATCTCGTGGACGAGGTTGGGGCTGCCGTTCTCCCACACCAGCAGCATCGAGCGCTTGGGGCTGTAGCCCTGGTGGCGGCAGTAGGCCGGCATCGCCGCCATGTCGCCGGCCTTCATGATCACGCGCGCCAACGGCTTGCCGGTGGTCTTGTCGGCGCAGTCCCAGTGGATCTCGTCGCACATCTGGAAGAACCACTCCACCCGGTCGTTGGCGTGGATGATCGGCAGGATGTGCTCCTCGGTCGTCGGGCACATGAAGCTGTACTTGACGACGCTGGTGAAGCTGGGGTTCCAGGTCACCTGGCTGCGCGACAGGAAGGCGAACAGGTTGAAGGCGTGCACCTCGTCCTCGAAGCCGGGCTCGGGGTGCAGCTCGGGCTCTTCCTGCGGCACGTCGGCGAAAGCGCGATTGACCGGCGTGCCGCGCGCATCGGTGCGCAGCGCCAGGTCGTCCTTCATGCCGACGCAGCGCTTGGCCAGCTCGCGCGCCCGGGTGATCGCCGGCGTGTTGTTCCCGCGCTTGCGGCCGTAGGGCGTGCCGGTCTCCTGTGGCGCGGCGAAGGGGTCGAAGCCCTCGTTCGTCCAGTCGTCGAGCATCGCGAAGAAGGTCGCGGCGATCTGCTCGGTCGGGAAGTTCTCCAGCCGGTCGACGCCGGCGGCCTTCAACGTCGCGTTGTAGGTGCCGGCGTACATGTCCACCGTCTTGTAGTGATTGGTGGTGCCGAAGACATGGTCGAAATTGACGCCGCCGTAGAAGAAGCCCCACGCGACGTCGCGCATCAGCGCGCGCAGGAAGTTGGCGGCGTCCATCGTGTGCGACAGCGGGCGGCCGTCGCGCGTGTTCCACTGGATGTGGGCGAAGTACTCGTCGCGGCGAAAGCGAAAAGCCCCGAGCTCGAAGTCCTTGTAGCCCAGCGTGGCGTCGGGCTGCGAAGCGATGACCCGGGACAGGTCGGCCGGTGCATTCATGGCGTGTTCTCCTTGGCTCGCGTGCGGCTTCAGGCGGTCTGGCAGATCTCGGCCCAGCGCTCGATGCTGAGGTCGCCCTTGCAGGTCTGCAGGATGACGACCCCCGGCCGTGCGCTGCGGAACCGGTAGGCGGTGTTCTTCGGAAGCAGCGCCTGGTGGCCGCGGCGGATGGTCATCCAGCCCATCTTCGGGCCATTCGGCTCGCCCTTGACGAGCACGGCGCCGTTGTGCTCGGCGTCGGGCACGGTCTGCTCGGCGTCGAGCTTGACGAGGTGGACCTCGACCTCGCCGTCCATGCACAGCGCGAACTCGTCGTGCGCGCAGGTGTACCAGGGCGACTCGCCTTCGGCGCGCAGGCACTCGAGCACGTAGATCTGGTTCTGCCCGAAGACGACCTTCTCGTACGGGCGGGCCTTGGAGGCGATCTCGAAACAGTTCGAGAACGCGTAGTGGCGCGCGTCGTCGTCGATGATCTGGACGCCGCCTTTTTCGTAGTGGTCCAGCGAGCCGAAGCGCGTCTGGTAGGGGGTCTGCGTCATGCCGGTGTCCTTGTGACGAGCTGCCGATGCTTCGCAGTCTAGGAACCGCGTGGCACAGGCGCTAGGGATCAATCGCCGACCTGATTGTTCTGAAATCGCGAACAAATAAGAGGGTTTTCCCGAGGGTGCCGGCCGGGGGGCCCGGCTATTCGATGACCCGACTCGACAATAGGCCGCGCTCGATCAGCGCCGCATCCCACGGCGGCAGGCCCGAAAAGTCCTGCTTGAGCATCTCCAGGAAGAGCTTGAGCTTGAGCGCGCGGCGCACCGTGGTCGGGTAGAAGACCGACAGCCAGAACGAGGTCAGCGGGTGGTCCGGCAGCACCATCTGCAGCCGCCCGTCGAGGATGGCGTCGGCCGCCACCAACGTCGGCACGCAGACGATGCCGGCGTTCTCCTGTGCGTACTCGCCCAGCAGGTGCACGCTGTTGGTCAGCAGCACCGGCTTGAGCTCGAGCTGCACGACCTCGTTGTCGCCGTGGAAGGACAGTCGCTCGCGCGTCGGGTAACCCGAGTACCAGCCGATGCGGTGGCCGAGCAGGTCGCGCGGGTGGCGCGGTCGGCCGTGCCGGCGCAGGTAGCCCGGCGAGGCGCAGAACACGCGTCGCACCGGGAACAGCTTGTGCGCGATGAGATCCTCCGAGCCGGGCGGGAAGATCTGCAGCGCGCAGTCGAAGCCTTCCTTCACCGGGTCGAGCGCGGCGTCGCTGACCACCATGTCGAGCACGATCTGGGGATAGCGCAGCTGGAAGCGCTGCAGCAGCTGCGCCAAGTGGCCGAGCACGAATCCCGGCAGCGCCTGCACGCGCAGCCGGCCGACGGGCGAGGTCGTGACCTCGCGCATCTGGTCGACCACCTCGTTGGTGCGGCCGACGAGCTCGACGCAGTCGCGCAGGAAGGCCTGACCGAGCTCGGACAGGCGCACGCTGCGCGTGTTGCGGTGGAACAGCGGCGCGCCGACGAACGCCTCGAGCTGCTGGATGCGCGTGGTCACGACCGAACGCGACACACGCATCTGGCGCGCCGCCTCGGCAAAGCTCTGCGTCTCCGCGACACGCACGAAGGCGTCGATGGCAAGGAAGCGGTCCATTCGGGGTTCAGTCTAGCCCGCCGACCCGAATGTGCCGGGGCCGGCGTGACCGAAGATTGCAAGCCGCCTCGAAATTGCTAGAATCCATCAACTGAGTAAATTTACTCACTATGAAACGGGATCCATGGAGCATGGCTTTCAGCGCCCGATTGCGGCGAAGTTGAAGGCTCGCCTGAGCGAGCGGCCGCGACTTATTCAGATTCTGGCCGGCCCCCGCCAGGTGGGTAAGACTACGCTCGTATCTCAGGTTCTTAGCGAGCGGCCGCCGGCGTCGTTTCGCATGATTGCAGCCGACCCGCAGGCGCTGCCTGAGGCAGCGACGCCGACCACGACAGCGATGTCCGAGCGTCATGTGCCGCCATCACCTGAGTGGCTGCAGGCCCAATGGGCACTCGCGATCGAGCGCGCCATCGGCTGGGAGGAGTCAGGGCACGCAGCCAGGACGCAAAGTCCGCAGCCGTTCGTGCTGGTGGTCGACGAAATCCAGAAGGTCGAACAGTGGTCCAGCCTCGTCAAAGGCTTGTGGGATGCCGATCGCACGCGCGGCACACCAATGCATGTTGTGCTCCTCGGATCGGCGCCGTTGCTCATGCAGCAAGGCTTGAGCGAAAGCCTGATGGGTCGCTACGAGTTGGTGCGGATGGGTCAATGGTCATTCGCCGAGATGAACGAAGCGTTCGACATGACGCTTGACCAATACGTCCACTTCGGTGGCTACCCCGGCAGCGCGCCCTTGATCGAGGACGAGGTGCGCTGGCGTGAATACGTTCGCAACGCGATTCTTGAACCGAGCATCGATAGAGACGTACTTGCCATGACCCGCGTGGACAGGCCGGCGCTGCTGCGTCAACTTTTCGAGCTGGGCTGTGCTTACTCAGGGCAAATCCTGTCACTGGACAAAGCCAGCGGCATGCTGGGTCGAGGTCACACGCAGACATTGGCCGACCACTTGACTCGGCTAAGCCAAGCGGGCCTCTTGAGCGGGCTGCACAAGTACGCTGGCCAAGTGGTGCGCCAGCGCGCATCGCCGCCGAAGTTCCAGGTGCACGACAACGCCTTGATGACGGCCATGTCCAGCTACGGGTTCGACGAAGCGCGCATGGACCGGAGCCATTGGGGCCGCCAAGTCGAGAGCATCGTCGGTGCGCATCTCCTCAACACGGCTGACGCGGATACGAAGCTCTTCTACTGGAATGAGCGCGACAAGGAGGTGGACTACATCGTCGAGCACCGCGGACGATTGGCTGCGATCGAAGTCAAGCTGGCTGCAACCACCGACACCCACCCGGGCCTCCAAGAGTTCTGCCGGCGACACCCGACCGCCAAGCCTTGGCTGATAGGCAGCGAGGCTCTGCCACTGGGCGAGTTCCTGCAACAGCCCGCCTCGTTCTGGACGCGGTAAGCCTGAAGTGGCACGCGGGCCCCTTCACATGACCACGATCCGAGTTCCACGCCGCGCGACCCAGCTCAACGCGCAGACGGGGAGCAAGGAGACGCAGCCGCTGCTCGAGTGGCGAGCGCTCGACGCCTATGTGCTGCTGGGCGACCCCGGCGCTGGCAAGTCCTGGGCGTTCGAGGATGAGTGCAATGCCGTCGCAGGCTCGTTGGTGAGCGCGCGCGATGTCGTGGCCGGCATCGCGCCGACGGACGTCACAGGACGCACGGTCTTCATCGACGGCTTGGACGAAGTCCGCGCAGGCGCTACGGACGGGCGGGTGCCCTTCGATGCCATTCGCAAATGGCTGTACGAACGAGGGCGCCCTCGCTTTCGTCTGTCGTGCCGCGAGGCCGACTGGCTAGGCAGCAGCGACACCGACCGGCTCAAGCAGATCGCGCCTGGCGAACGGGTTGCCGAACTGCATCTCGAACCGCTGCTGGATGCGGACATCGAGGCCATCCTCGCCGGCCGGGCGGACGAGGTGCCGGACCCGCAGGCGTTTCTCCTCGTAGCCGAGCGCGCAGGGCTGACGGAGTTGTTGCGGAATCCGTTGCTTCTCGACCTGACGATCAAGGCAATGGCCGACGGCTCATCGC
This sequence comes from Piscinibacter sp., assembly GCA_035513255.1. Taxonomy (GTDB): domain Bacteria; phylum Pseudomonadota; class Gammaproteobacteria; order Burkholderiales; family Burkholderiaceae_C; genus Albitalea. The sequence continues at coordinate 32,527 of DATKCI010000278.1, forward strand.
CACGAACCCGCAAAGACATCTATGAAGCGGCCTGCAAGCAGCTGGCGCGCGAGCACAACGCAGAACACCTGGCGGCGACGCAACCGCGTGCGGGCCACGTGGATCGGGTACTCGACGACGCCGGCGTGCTGTGTGCACTCATCCTTCTTAGCGGCAAGCGCGGCATTGCCCGGCGCGGGACTGCGACCCCGGACGCCGTAGACCTCTGCGCACTTCCAATGGCGCTGGCCTGTCACGATGCCCCCGCGGCCATGGGCAGCAAGGTGTTCACGTTCGAGGACGACGTGGCCGTGCCGCGCCACCGAAGCATCGGTGAGTTCTTGGCTGGTCGGGCGCTGGCGCAACGCGTCGAAGGTGGGTTGCCCATCGGCCGCGTGATGGCACTCATGCAAGGCATCGACGGCTTCCCGGTGGAGCCGCTTCGCGGCCTGTGGGCCTGGCTTGCGGCACATCACTCGCCCAGCCGCAAGGGCCTAATTGCGATCGACCCACTGGGTTTCGTACTCAACGGCGACGCAGCATCGCTTCTCGCCGGCGAGCGCGTCGACGTGTTGCACGCGCTACGCGATGCAGCAGAGAAAGACCCCTGGTTCCGCAACGCAGCATGGGTCAGCCACCCATTCGGCCCGCTGGCCACCGCCGACATGGCCTCCACCTACCAGGTCCTGCTGCGCGACCCGCGACACGACAGGGGGCATGAGAGCTTCATCGATTGCGTGTTCGATGCGTTGCAGCATGGTGAGCCCATGCCGTCGCTTGCCTCCGCACTCGAAGCCTGGATCGAGGATGGGAGCGCGACAAGGCACTTGCGTGTCGCGGCCTACGAGGCATGGAAGCGATCTGCCGGGTTTTCGGTTGGAAAAGCATTGACCTGGCTGCAAGCCATCAGAGCCGGGTCGTTGCCCGACCACGATGACGAGCTGTGCGGAGCGCTCCTGCATGACCTCTACCCCGCGCACTTGCCACCCGCACGGGTCTTCGACCATTGGCATGTTCCCAAGCGACGCAACCTGACCGGGAACTACGGGATGTTCTGGGGTCATGCACTGTGGGCGCAGACACCGCACGGCGGATTCGCTGAGTTGGCCGAGAGTTGGCTGCGCCGTCAGCCGGCGCTCAAATCGGCTGACCTGCGTGACTACGACGCGCGGGAGATTCCGAACAAGCTGCTGGCCGGCGTGCTCGAGCACGCCGGCGATCATGCCTCGAACGAGACACTCTACGAGTGGCTGGGCCTTTGCCTGGACGAGTACGGCTTCTCGCGGCTCGAAGACCAACAGCATGTCGTTCGCACATGGTTGGCCGAACGCCCGGATCGGATGAAGGCCGTGATGGCCATCGGCCTGTCGAACACGAGGCCCGATGAGGAGGGCCACTGGCCGTTCTGGAAAGCGGAGTCACGCTTGCACGGTGCGTCGCGCCCACGCGATTGGCTGTTCTGGCTCCTGGACCACGCCTCAACGGCGCTCACGCCCGAGGTGGCGGCCTTCTGCTTCTTTCCGGCCGCCCATGCCGCCATCGAGCCGATGGCGGGCCTCGACAGCCCGTCCATGGAACAAGTCGAAGCCTGGGTCGCAGCACACAAGGCACGCTGGCCGAACGCGGAGCAATGGCTTGAAGACGCATGGTCAATGCGGCTGGATCACTGGAAAGGCGATGAAGGTCGCCGGCGGCGGCGGGCACTCGCTCAGCAGATCGAAGAGGAGGAGAAGCGAAAGCGAGAACTCGGATCCCACCTCCCATCGCTTCTCGATGGCACAGCCCCGCCGGGCTTGCTGTACCACGTCGCAGTTGCCCACGAGCATGGGTTCAGCGACTTACGCGGCGAGACGCCCCTGGAACGCGTACGCAACTACCTCGTCAGTGACGAAGCCACCGCGGAGGCGGTCATCGCGGCGCTGCCGCGCGTTCTCGAGCGCACCGACCTGCCCAGAGTGGAAGAAGCCATCGCCTTGGAGGCAAAGGGCAAGCAGCACTACATACGACCCGCCGCCTTGCTGGCCGCGCGGCTGGTTGACGAACGCGACGCGAACTCTCCACTCTCGTGGCGACAAGCGCTGGTTGAGCGCTTGGTGGCTTACTACCTGACGGACGGCACCGGGGAGATGCCCGGTTGGTACCGCACATTGGCTCACCACCGGCCCGAATGGGTCGCTCCCGTGCTGGTGCAATACGCACGGCCGAAGTTCAAGCGCAAAGGCAACCAGTTCTTCGCCGGACTGTGGGCCCTGAGCAGCGAAGCTGACCACGCCCAGCTTGCGCGCTTGGCCCTGCCCCGGTTGCTCGATGCATTTCCATTGCGCGCCAGCGAGGCGGCGCGCAACACGCTGAACCGGACATTGCTGCCGGCGCTGTCGTCTCTTGATCATGCTCAGGCAGCTGCCCTGGTGCGCATGAAACTGCGCCAGGAAGGCATGGATCCAGCGCAGCGGATCTGCTGGCTCATTGCCGACTTGGCCTACAGGGCCGAGGCGGCGCAGGATCTGGCCGCGCTGGTGGGGCGCAATGAGCGCCGAGCCGTCATCCTCGGCGCCGCGTTGAACCAGCAAGACACGCTCACACGTGTGGTGCAGAGGCTCCAGCCACGCGCGATCCGACACTTGATCGAGGTGCTGGCACCCATCACGGGGCAAGACTCGTGGCGGTCGGAGGGGGTCGTCACCGACACTCACCATCGGCATGACACGGTGCGGTCGCTCTTTTCCGCGCTTTCATCTGACCCGAGTGCTGAAGCCAGAGAGGCGTTGCTCGAGCTGGCGAATATTCAGGGTCTGCGCGCCTGGAGCGACACGGTTCAATACAGCTTGCGCACCCAGGCCGCAGCCGCCCGCGAGGCGAGCTTTCACGCGCCCGATCCGACGGAGGTGGCACTTGCGTTGGCCAATTTGGCGCCAGCCAACCCTTCCGATCTTCGCGCTCTGGTGATGCAGCACTTGGCCGACCTGCAAGCCCAGTGGCGCGGCGTCGACACGTTCGCGCTCAAGCTCTTCTGGCGCGACGCGGGCCATGCACCCCAGCTCGAGAACGACTGCCGCGACTTGCTCCTTGACCAACTGCGTCGACGTCTGAAGCCGCTGAACATCCTGGTCGGCCGCGAGCACAGCGCCGCCCAGGACAAGCGCGTGGACCAGTGCGCTGAATTCATGCGCGATGGTCAGCGCATTGCATTGCCGATCGAGATCAAGAAGAACGACGATCGACGGCTCTGGACGGCCTGGCACGACCAGCTGCAGCGCCTCTACACCATCGACCCTGATGCGCAAGGCCATGGGCTGTATCTCGTGCTGTGGTTTGGTGAGAAGACGGCGCCGCACCCGGAGGGTCTCAAGCCACGCGATGCAGGGCAACTACGCGTTGCACTTGAGGAGCGTATTCCTTCGGCAGACCGCCACCGGCTGGCGGTGCAGGTCTTGGACTTGTCCTGGCCAACAGCCTGATCCTGTCACAAGCCTGCGCCAGCTACTTCGCCAACTGCACCAGCGCATGCACCAGCAAGGTGATGTTCAGCACGAGCGTGAGCTGTACGCCGGGCGCCCGTCCCAGCGTGCCGCGCTTCGAATATCCCCACCAATACACGCAACGAGCGACGGCGAAGAATGTGCACGCGATGGGGATGAGGCGAGCCTGCCCGGGTGTCAGATAGGTCGCCAGGGCCATGATGCAGAGCGCGAACCAGACGAGCTGCTCGAGTGTGTTCTGCATGACGCGGCACTGAATCCTCAGGCGCTCGCTCTCTCCGCCGAGGAGAGGGTTGTGTGCTCCCTCCAGAAGACGAGTGGACGTGATCGCGATGCAGACCGCCGCATAGGGAATCATGGCGACCAGGAGCCAGCGCGCGGCCAGCGCGAGGCGTGCACTGGGCTCCTCCAACCCCTGGAGCGGCGGAACGATCGCATACGCCGCCGCGAGCGTCAGGTAGGTCCCGGGCACCGTGAACCAGATCGACCTGCAGATGAAGCGCTGCCGCGCCGACTTGTCTCCAACGGGGTGTCCCGCCATCTCGGGAAGATCAGCGCTCATCGTGCACCTCGGCCGTGACCATCGCTTCTCATCTTCCTCCAGATGATCAAGGCACGTCCACTTCGACTCTCTTCAATCCGGGTGCATTCGCGATCACGCTCACCGACGACAGCAGCAGCAGCGTCACCCCCGCGATTTCGTCCGCTGCATCGCAGCCACTCAGAGCGTGTGGACAAACATCTTCTCTGTGTCCTCTCAAGAAACAGTTTACGTAAGCCGTTGATTTTCAAGCGGCTTGGGCGATGAGATTGATCTGGAAGCCGAGGGCTGCCGCTCGGCGCTTGAGAGCGGCGACGGATCGCTGGCGCTGCTGCTCGTCGTATCGCTGTTGAC
>DATKCI010000279.1:0-5178 GCA_035513255.1 Piscinibacter sp.
TCCGAAGCGGACCGAATACCAATACGAAGACCAATACAAGACGAATACCCGGACCCAGGGCGACGCGCAGCGGGCCCGTAGTTGACGAGCGGGCCGCCGGTTCGATGTGTCTCGGCGGTCAAAAGTGGCCCGCTGGGCCGCTTGGCCACGTGCACGGCCTGATGTCAGGCCCTTTGCTTTGGTGACTTTCATTTGGGCCAGCAAATGAAAGTTACCCGCCCGCCGGGGCGGGTCCCGGCCTGCAACACGGACAAATCAACCCACTCGGAAGCACCCAAACAGTGGACCCCGGCTTTCGCCGGGGTGACGGCAAGTTAGCGCAGATGGGCGTTCGCTGGGGCGACGCCTTGCGGGGTCCTGCGCTGCGTCGATCTGGGGCAACTTATGCAGAGCGCGCCGCGGATGTACCCGCGGTGCAGCGCCTACTCGACGATCTTCACCGGCTGGCCGGCCTGTGGTTCGCCGCCGGCATACACGCCGTTGAGCAGGCGCAGCTGTTGTTCGGCGTTGGGCAGCGGCGATCGGCGCGCCAGTTCGCGGAAGCCGCCGCCGGGATAGGACACGGTGCGCAGCGTCCAGGGCCGCGCCGCGCTGCGGTCGGCGGCCGTCATCGGACGGAACGACTGCTCCGCTTGCCGCAGCTCGGGCAGGCTGCGCTGCAGCGTCTGCGGGTCCTTGGCGGCGTAGAGCAGCACGAAGTGGCGGTTGGCGGGGCCGGTCACGATCGTCGCTTCGACCGGCTGCCGCTGGCCCTGCTGTGTTTGCCGGGTGCCGCTGAAGTGCGTTGCGGGCAGACCGTTGAGCGTCAGGCGTTCGGTGCGCCCCTGGTCCGGCTTGATCAGGTTGCGGATGATGTCCTCGTGCGTGTTGCCGGCCTGGGCCGGCGCGAGCTGCATGATCAGGCCGGCGCTGCCTTCGCCGTTGATCAGCGCCACTGCCTCGGGTGTGTTCTGGATCTTCCATCCCTGAGGCGCCGTGAGCGCGATGCCCAGCGGTTCGTGGAAGAAGTTGCGTCCGCGTGTCAGGCCCTGCTCGCGGCTCTCTCCGAACGGCATGCCGTTGATCGCCTGCAAGTAGCGGGCACGGCCGTCGTCGGCGTAGCGGCCCTTGTACTGGCTCACGATCGCGGTGACGTCGCGCAGGCGCTGTTCGTTGCTGGGGTGGGACGAGAGCCAGTCGGCTCCGGTGCGTGGCGCGCGGCCTTGTGCGCGGGCGAGATCGGCCTCGAAACGCTCCTGGTCATGCAGCACCCGAATCACGTCGACCATGTTGCTCGGGTCGAGGTTGGCACGTGCCAGGTACTCGGCGCCGAGCCGGTCGGACTCCAGTTCCTGCTCGCGGCTGTAGTGCGCGATATAGCCGGCGGCGACGTTCTGCGACAGCTGCGCGGCCATGTCGCCGGCGCCGCCGACGCCGCGGCCCTCGAGCACGGCGCCGAGAATCGTCGCTGCCAGCACGCCCAGGCCGGCGGTCTGCTGGCGGGTGGCGCGCTGGGCGCTGTGGCGTGCCGTCACGTGGCCGATCTCATGGCCGATCACGCCGGCCAGGTCGGCCTCGCTGTTCATGTAGGCCATCAGGCCGCGCGTCACGTAGATGTAGCCGCCCGGAACGGCGAAGGCGTTGATGACCGGGCTGTCGAGCACCGTGAAGTGCCATTGCAGTTCGCTGCGGTGGGAACTGCGCGCCAACCGCTGCCCGAGCTCACTCACATACGCTTGAACGCGCGGGTTCTTGTACTCGCCGAACTCGGCCAGGATCTGCGGATGGGCCTTCTGGCCCTCGGTGATCTCGGCGCGCTCGTCCATCACGGTGCGCTCGACCTTGCCGCTGACGGGGTTTTCGACGGTTTCGCAGCCGACGAGCGCGGCGGCGAGACCCAACGCGATGAACAAGTGGCGCATGACTGGCCTCCGGGCGGGATTCAACAAGTTTGAAGCATGATGGGCAGCTTGCGTGCCCGGGACGGTCCGCGCGAGGCGCGCATGCCTCTTGCGGTGCGCTGGGGGCTTGGGTTGGCAGAACCGCCGACTTGTGCGACAAACGGCGCATTCAACCGATTGCCATGGAGTTCTACATGAGGAGAGTCGCAGCAGCATTCGCGGTGCTTGCCATCGCCGGATGTGCCACCAGCCCCCCGCCGTCCGGCCCGGGCAACGTCGTGCGCGCCCAGGCGCCGGCCAACTATCAGTCGACGATCCACAACTATTTCGATTTCACCGTGCCGAACTCCGGAGGGCGGCGTTTGGCATTCGGGGATCCTGAACTGTCGGACTGCGCGTTGTCGGGCGGCGGCGGGAGATACCGGGGCTGGGTCGTGCCGGTGCTGTTCGACACGTCGAAAGATGTGAAGCCGGCGCCTGCGGGCCGGGCGGGCCGGAATGATGCGGCCGCGGCGGCGCCGGTGGTGCCTTCCGATCCGCAGACGGTGTCGCTCGCGGAGGTGTCGATCACGGCGAACAAGTACTTCTTCTGGTTCGGCAGCGATGCGATCGCAGCGGTGACTCGGCGGAAGGAGGCTTGTCCTTGAGGGTGGGATGCCTGTTGATCGCTTTCGTGTCTGTTCTTCCGCGAGTCCTTGGCTCGCGCGAGAAGTAATTCCCCTTTCCCTTTGATCACCCGAGCGCCATCAGCGGCGCGACGGGACTGTGCGTGTGCGGACTCAGCGGTACGCCGGGCAATGGGCGAATCAGGTCGAGCGCCGCCAGCGCCACGGTTTGCGCGTCCACGCCGAGGAGGCACGGGTGGTGGCGTTCGGGGCACACGCTCTTCAGGCAATTGCGGCACGGCACGTCGCGGTTCAGCACATGAGACGGCACGCGCCACGGCGTGTGCTGCGGATTCGTCAGCGCGTACAGCACGGCCACCGGCGTGCCCACTGCCGCCGCGATGTGCACCGGGCCGCTGTTGTTGCAGACGATGACCTGCGCGCCCGCGATCAGCGCCGCGAGCTCGCCGAGCGTGATCTGACCGGCGAGCGACACGCCGGGATCCTGCATGTGCCGTTGCGCCTGCGCGATCAGGGGCTCCTCGTCGGTGCCGCCGGTGAAGACCACCTGGCAGCCCGTCTCGTCGACCACCGCTTGCGCGGCGGTGCCGAAACGCTCGGCCGGATACCGGCGCGACGCGGCGGTGGCGCCCGGGTGCACGACCAGGTAGGGCCGCAGCAAGTCGCCGCCCGCCTTCATGAACTTGCGGCGCATGCTGAGCACGTCGGTGGCGGGGTAGCGAAACTGCATGCGTTCGTCGCAGCCTTCGAAACCGACCGACTTCACCAGATCGAGCTGGCGCGTCACCTCATGGCGCATGCCGGTGGCGCACACCTCGGTGTCCTGCACCCAGTCCGTCAGCAGGTCGTACGGGTTCTCGCGGCAATGGGCCAGGCGCAGCGGGATGCCGCCGAGCCGGCAGGCCATCGCGGCGGGCAGGGCGCTTTGCGTGCAGACGGTGAAGATGATCGCTGCGTCGAATTCACGCCGCGCCAGCTCATTGACCAAGCGGCGATCGGCATGGGCGCTGCGGCCCGCGCCGCCCGACGTGCCCTTGGTCCATGGTGGGTTGCAGACGATCGCGTCGTCGAGCGCGGGGACGTGCCGCAGCGCGGCGGCGCCCGCTTCGGATGCGAGCAGCGTGATTTTCGCGCTCGGGCTGGTGTGCTTGATCGCGGCAATGGCCGGCGTGGTCATCAGCACGTCGCCCAGGTTGTCGACGCGCACGACGAGCAGCTTGCGGGCATCGAGCCACGGCCGCGTCATGACAGCACCCCGCTCGCCGAGTACGGCGACCCTTCGACAAGCTCAGGGCGATCGGGGGCCAGGGGCGGGCCTTGCTTGGGGCGGCCCGGCGCGGCGGACCGTGGAAAGCAGGCCCGGCCCCAGGCGGCCCAGCGCGTCGCGCGGGCGTGCAGCAGGGCCGGGGGAACGAGTGCCTTGACTGCGGCCGGCTCGTCAGGCGGGCTCGATGCGGCCAGCGTGTCGTCGCCCGCCGGCTCGTCGTTCGCGAGGATCGTCTGCGCCGCTTCGAGCAGATTCGCGGCGCGGTGGTGCGGCGTGCGCAGCGGCGACATGCGCCACACCGTCTCGGTGCCGACGTCCAGCAGCACGGTGCGGGAACCGGCACGTCGGCCGGCTTCGACATCGTCGAGGACGTCGCCGATCATCCATGAGCGTTGCAAGTCGATCGCATGCACGCGTGCCGCCTGCCGCAGCAGACCCGGCGCGGGCTTGCGGCACAGGCAACCGGGCACACGCCCGGCCGGCCCGGGGGCGTGGGGACAGGCGAAGAAGTCGGTGAGTGGCACGCCGTCGCGAGCCATCATGCCGGCGAGCGCGGTATGCAGCTGTCTCAGCGCGGCGCGGGTGAAACGGCCATAGGCGAGCCCCGGCTGGTTGGTCACGACGATCAGCTTGTAGCCTTGCTGCGCCAGCAGCCGCAGGCCATCCATCGCATGGGGCGTGAAGCGCAGCAGTGCGGGGTCCACGTTGTAGGGCACGTTTTCGACCAGCGTGCCGTCCTTGTCGATGAAGACGGCACGTCCGGCCAGCGGCTGTGCGGACCCCTCGTCGTGCTCTGCAAGAGTGGCGCTCATCGGACTTCTCGCATGTGAACAGGCCCTGGCTGCCCGTGCTCAAAGGGCCGGGTTGCCGGCATCCATGCGGGTCTCGACCTGCTGCGGTTTCGCCGGGTCCGTGGGCAAGAACGGGTCTCGTTCGACGCTGCGCGGCTCGGCGCGGCGGCGCAGGTTTGCGCGGTGCGTCGCCAGGCAGGCGCCGGCGAGAGCAGTGAGAACGACACCGGTCAATTTGACTTTGCTCAGCATGGGTTTCTTTCCGGAAGGGAAGGAGGGTTGGAGGGTTGGAGACTCAGGACGCGCGCTCGTCGCGGTTTTCTTCGTCATCGTCATCGTCATCGTCACCGGACACCGCGCGATCGGCGACGTCGTCGGGATCGATTTCTTCCAGCGGCACGTCTTCGGCGTCGTCGTCCGACGCCTGCGGCATCGATTGCACGCGGTCGGTGCCGAGGTCGCGGCCGGCGCGTGCCTCCTCGTCGGGCAGCGCGGCGCCGCGCTCGCCGGTGCCCCCGGCGTCACTGTCGCCTGTCGGCGGGTCGACCGGCGGGATGCGGTCGAGATCCACCGGTGCAGCGAGATCGAGGTCGCCCTGCACGTCGCTGCCGGTA
>DATKCI010000280.1:0-13743 GCA_035513255.1 Piscinibacter sp.
CCCTCTCCCTCTGGGAGAGGGCAGGGGTGAGGGCGCGGCCTTGCAGACTTCGCTGTCATCCCACCGCCGCGCCCTCACCCTAACCCTCTCCCAGGGCCCCGAAGGGGCCCCTTCGTGGCCCGTGGAGAGGGGACCAAATACATGAACCTTCTGAACATCCCCCCCGGCCGTCGCTTCGACCTCGCCTGCCTGGGCCGCCTCGCAGTCGACCTCTACGCCCAGCAGGTCGGCAGCCGCCTCGAGGACGTGACGAGCTTCGCGAAGTACTTCGGCGGCTCCTCAGCCAACATCTGCTTCGGCGCCGCACGCCTCGGCTTGCGCGCCGCGATGATCTCGCGCGTCGGCGACGAGCAGATGGGACGCTTTCTCACCGAGACGCTGCAGCGCGAAGGCGTCGACACCTCGCAGGTCCAGCTCGACTCGCAGCGCCTGACCGCCCTCGTCCTGCTCGGCCTCAAGGACCGCGACACCTTCCCGCTGCTCTTCTACCGCGAGAACTGCGCCGACATGGCGCTCGACGCAGCCGGCATCTCCGAAGACGTCATCGCGCAATGCCGCGCGCTGCTGATCACCGGCACGCACCTGAGCCAGCCGGGCGTGCGCGCCGCGTCGATCGCCGCCCTCACCCATGCGCGCCAGCACCAGGTGCTGCGCGTGCTCGACATCGACTACCGCCCTGTGCTGTGGGGCCTCACGAAACGCGGCGAAGGTGCGAACCGCTTCGTGCCCGACGCGAGCGTGACCGCGCAGCTGCAGGCCGTGCTGCCCGAGTTCGACCTGCTGATCGGCACCGAAGAGGAGTTCCTGATCGCAGGCGGCGTGCCCGACGACCTGATCGCGTCGCTGCGCGCCGTGCGCGCCGTCACGCCGGCCGCGTTCGTCGTCAAGCTCGGCGCCGCCGGCTGCTGCTTCGTCCCCGGCGCCGTGCCGCAGCGCATCGAGGACGCGGAGACCGCGCAGGGCGAGCGTGTGGAGGTGCTCAACGTGCTCGGCGCCGGCGATGCCTTCGCCGCCGGACTGATGACCGGGCTGCTGCAGGGCAAGGGCTTCATCGAGTCGGCACGCATCGCCAACGCCTGCGGCGCCATCGTCGTCTCGCGCCATGCCTGCGCGCCGGCAATGCCGACACCGGCGGAGCTCGCGCACTGGTTCAGCGGCGAACGCCATCCGCGCGTCGACGCCGACGCGCAGCTCGCCCACCTGCACCGCACGACCGTCGCGCGGCCCGCATGGCGCGAGCTGTGCGTGATGGCGTTCGACCACCGCAGCCAGTTCTTCGAGCTCGCGCACGACGCCGGCGCGCCCGAGTCGCGCCTGCCGGTGTTGAAGCAGCTGCTGGTGCGGGCGGTCGAACGGGTCGAACGCGATCACGCGCTGCAAGGCCGCATCGGCGTGCTGATCGACGGCAGCTACGGCGCCGACGCGCTGCATGCCGCCACCGGCCGCGGCTGGTGGGTTGGGCGGCCGGTCGAGCTGCCGGGTTCGCGCCCGTTGCGCTTCGACGTCGACGCATCGGTCGGTTCGCAGCTCGTCGGCTGGCCGGCCGAGCAGGTCGTGAAGTGCCTCGTGCACTACCACCCCGACGACCCGGTGGACCTCCGGCTCGAGCAGGAGGCGCAATTGCGGCAGCTGTGGCAGGCCACACGCGCGAGCGGCCACGAACTGCTGCTCGAGATCATTCCGCCGCGCGACGTGGCGTCCATCGACGGGCCCGACGGCAGCGCCGACGATGCGGTGCTGCGCTCGGTGAAGCGCCTGTACAACCTCGGCTTCAAGCCCGACTGGTGGAAGCTCGCGCCGATGTCGGCAGCGGGCTGGACGACACTCGGCGCGCTGATCGCCGAACGCGACCCGCAATGCCGCGGCGCGGTAATCCTCGGGCTCAACAAACCGGTCGTTGCACTCGTCGCCGGCTTCGCCGAGGCCGCCGATCCGGTGGTCAAGGGATTCATGGTGGGCCGCACGCTGTGGAGCGAACCGAGCTCGCGTTGGCTGCGCGACGAGATCGACGACGACGCGTTGATCGCTGACGTGGCCCGCAACTTCGGCGGGCTGGTCGACGCCTGGCGCGCGACGCGCAAGCAGGAACGCGCATGAAAACTATCCGTCTCACGATGGCCCAGGCCCTGGTGCGCCACCTCGCTGCATTGCGCGTCGAACTCGACGACGGCAGCGTCGTGCCCTACGTCGGCGGTGTGTTCTCGATCTTCGGCCACGGCAACGTGGCCGGCCTGGGCGAGGCGCTGTGGGCCGGGCGTGAATCGCTGCCGACGCTGCGCGCCCACAACGAGCAGGCGATGGCGCATGCGGCGATCGCCTATTCGAAGGCGCAGTTCCGCCGCCGCATCATGGCGGTCACCACGTCGATCGGCCCCGGCGCCACCAACCTCGTCACCGCCGCGGCGCTGGCGCACGTGAACCGCCTGCCTGTGCTGCTGCTGCCCGGCGACGTGTTCGCGTCACGCGCGCCCGATCCGGTGCTGCAGCAGGTGGAGGACTTCGGGCACGGCGACGTGTCGGCCAACGACTGCTTCAAGCCGGTCACGCGCTGGTTCGACCGCATCACGCGGCCCGAGCAGATCCTGACGTCGCTGCCGCGCGCAATCCAGGTGATGAGCGACCCGGCACTGTGCGGTCCCGTCTGCCTTGCGTTGCCGCAGGACGTGCAGGCCGAGGCCTTCGATTGCCCCGAGAGCTTTTTGCAGCCGGCGGTGATCCGCATGCGCCGCGCGCAGGCCGACGTGCAGGAGCTGCGCGCCGCCGCGGAGCTCCTGCGCCGCGCACGTCGCCCGCTGATCGTCGCCGGCGGCGGCGTGTTGTACAGCCAGGCCGGCGACGCGCTGCAAACCTTTGCACAGGCGCACGGCGTGCCGGTAGCGGAAACGCAGGCCGGCAAGAGCAGCCTGCGCTGGGACGATGCGCTGAATGCCGGCGCGATCGGCGTGACCGGCTCGCCGGCGGCCAACACGTTGGCGCGCGAAGCCGACCTCGTGCTCGCGGTCGGCTCGCGGCTGCAGGATTTCACCACCGGCTCGCATGCGCTGTTCGGCGACGCGCAGCGCATCGGCCTGAACGTGCAGGCCTTCGATGCGGCCAAGTGGGGCGCGGCGCCGTTGGTCGCCGATGCACGCGTCGGCTTGCAGCAACTCCATGCCGCGGTCGGCGACTGGCGGGCCGACGACAACTGGACGGTGCGCGCGAAGGAGCTGTCGGCACGCTGGCGTCAGCGCGTCGACGTGCTGACGCGCCACGATCCGCGCGACGAGCTGCCATACGACGCCGAGGTGATCGGCGCAGTGCGCGATTCGGCCGCCGATTCGCCGGCCGGCGACGTCGTCGTCTGTGCCGCCGGCACGCTGCCGGCCGAGCTGCACAAGCTGTGGCGTGCCGCCGAGCCGGGCAACTACCACGTCGAGTACGGCTACTCCTGCATGGGCTACGAGATCGCCGGCGGCCTGGGCGTGAAGCTCGCGCGGCCGCACCAGGAAGTGATCGTGATGGTGGGCGACGGCTCCTACCTGATGATGAACTCCGAGATCGCGACCTCGGTGATGCTGGGCAAGAAGCTGATCGTCGTCGTGCTCGACAACCGCGGCTACGGCTGCATCCACCGCCTGCAGCGCGCGAGCGGCGGCCCGCGCTTCAACAACCTGCTCGACGACTGCGTGCCCGAAGGCGGCAGCCGCTCGACGGTCGACTTCGCCGCGCACGCGGCGAGTCTCGGCGCCGAAGCGGTGCACGTGGCGGATCTCGCGGCGCTGAAGACGGCGATGCACAAGGCCCGCGCCGCGACGACGACCCAGGTCATCGTCATCGACACCAGCGCCGAGCGCATCACCGAGGACGGTGGTGCGTGGTGGGAGGTGGCGATTCCGGAGGTGTCCGATCGCGCCGAGGTCGACGAGGCGCATGCGCGCTACGTGGCCGGCAAACGAGAACAGCGGTGATGAACCGCGCCGGCCCGTCCACCCCCCACCGTCATACCGGCGAAAGCCGGTATCCACTGCCACGCGACGCGTGGACACCGGCGTTCGCCGGTATGACGGTGCGCGGGGCGGCGGCGCGTGGGGTGACAGATGCACCACCAGCGTGGGATGACAGATGAATCACCAATCTGAAGGAATGAAACCCGTGACCCCCTGGAACGTGCGCATCGGCATCAACCCGATCTCTTGGAGCAACGACGACCTGCCCGCGCTCGGCGGCGAAACGCCGCTCGAAACGGCGCTGAAGGAAGGCGCCGAGATCGGCTACCAAGGCTTCGAACTCGGCAACAAGTTCCCGCAGGAGCCGCAGGCGTTGAAGGCGAAGCTCGCCGAATTCAACGTTGCCTGCGTCTCCGGCTGGTACTCCGGCCACCTCGCCGAAGGCACGGTCGCCGACGAGATCGAACGCTGCCATGCGCACATGGAGAAGCTGCGCTTCAACGGCTGCCGCGTCGTCGTCTACGGCGAGGTCGCCGGCTCCATCCAGGGCCGCATCGACACGCCGCTGTCGAAGCGACCGCGCTTCACGAGCGACGCGCAGTGGAAGGCCTACGGCGACCGCCTGACGACCTTCGGCGAGCACCTGAATGCACGCTACGGCCTCGCGCTCGCCTACCACCACCACATGGGCGCCTACGTCGAATCGCCGCAGGACGTGGACCGGCTGATGGCCGTCACCGGCGACAGCGTCGGCCTGCTGTTTGACACAGGCCACGCGTTCTACGGCGGCGCCGCCGACCCGGCCGCGCTGCTCGCCCGCCACCTGAAGCGCGTCGTGCACGTGCACTGCAAGGACGTGCGCCCGCAGGTGATCGCAACGGCGCGCAACGACGGCTGGTCCTTTCTCGACGGCGTGATCAACGGCAGCTTCACGGTGCCGGGCGACGGCGCGATCGACTTCGACGCGGTGCTGCGCACCTTGCACGGCGGCGGCTACGAAGGCTGGCTCGTCGTCGAGGCGGAGCAAGACCCGACGGTGGCGCCCAGCTACGCGTATGCGAAGAAAGGCTTCGAGACCCTGCAACGCATCGTTGCGCGACTGAACGGAGAACCACGATGACGCTGCTCGTCAAAGGCGATGGCCGAGGCCGCGACATCGTCGAGGTCACGCCCGAGAGCGCCGGCTGGCAGCATGTCGGCTTTCGCGCCTGGCGCTTGACGCAGGGCGAACAGGCGAGCTTGTCCACCGGCACACGCGAGCTGTGCCTCGTCGTGCTGACCGGCACGGTCGACGTGACGGTGTCCGACGGCAAACAGCAGAACTTTCCCGGCCTGGGGCAGCGCGACAGCGTGTTCGACGACATCCCGCCGGCGGCGGTCTACGTGCCGCCCGGCCACGACGTGACGCTGCGCGCAACACGCGATGCCGAGGTCGCGCTGTGCACCGCGCCCGGCCGCGGCTACCACGACGTGCGCGTGCTCGACCCCGCCACGATGCCGCGCACCGTGCGCGGCAAAGGCAGCAACACCCGCTACGTGCGCGACATCCTGCCGCAGACCGAGCCGGCCGATCACCTGCTGGTGGTCGAGGTCGTGACGCCGGCCGGCCATGCATCGAGCTACCCGCCGCACAAGCACGACCGCGACGCCGCGCCGGAAGAGACGCAGCTCGAAGAGACCTACTACCACCGGCTGAACCCGCCACAGGGTTTCGCGTTCCAGCGTGTCTACACCGACGACCGCAGCCTGGACGAATCGATGGCGGTGGAGAACCACGACGTCGTGATGGTGCCGCGCGGGTACCACCCGTGTGTCGCGCCGCACGGCTACGACCTGTACTACCTCAACGTGATGGCCGGGCCCGGCCGCACGTGGATCTTCAAGAACGACCCGGCCCATGAGTGGATGCTGCGCTGAGCACCGCGCCTTCGTCAGCCACGCCCATGAACATCCAGCCAGAGCAAGCCGTCTACCGGCTGCGCAAATCCACCCGCCGAGGCGAAAACCCGAAGGAGTACCGCGGCACGCTAGAGGTGGTCGACGAGCGGACGCAAACGGTGCGGGCGAGCTGCGACCTCGTCGGCCGCGCGGTGTTCGGCACACACGACATCCTCGACGGCGGAGCTCGAACCTGGCAGATCACTGCGAACCGCAAGCTGGCGCCGTCGCGCTGGACCGTGCGAGACCCCGAGCAGCGCATCGCGATGCAGTTCGATCAGAAGACCTTCGCCAAGCTGACCAACCCGCTCTACCGCGTGTCGCTGGTCCTGCTGGACGACGCGGACCGCGAGCGCTACCGCCTGGTCGACCCGCGCAAGAACGTGGCCGACCTCATCCTCGGCGTTGAAGACGTCTGCGTGCTGCGCATTTCAATCGCGATTCTGAACTCGCAGGGAGCGGTCATTACCGATCAGAACGCCGCAAGCAAGTACGTCCGATTTTTGGGCTTTGGTCAGTGGCGCATCCTCGACTTCGACGACATCTACGCACGCGACTGGAAGCATCCGGACGACCAGATTCGGGAGTGGCGACACAAGTCGCGCAAGTGCGCGGAGGTCCTCGTTCCTCATCGGGTTCCCCCGGGGATGCTTCTTGGCGCATACGCAGTTGACGACGCCTCCATTGGGTTCAGGAAACAACGTTGGGCAGGATGGTTGCGCTGCGAGTCGGGGAGCAGTTCGAAAAGGAGCGGGGCAAGTTCCTGAGCGAGATGGCGCAACATCGAAAGACGATCGATAAGACGGTCGACCTGTTCAGTCGCATCAAGGACACCGAGCAGGCCGAGGAGGTTCTCACTGTCCTCTTCGCCAGTCGCCAACTCAAGAAGGGCGACCGCTTGGCGGAAATCGAAGAGCAGCAGGTTTACGACTACATCCTCGACTGGAAAAAGGCTTGGAACAATCCCGAAAAGAAGGAAGCGGTGGCTGGCGCAATCCGCAACCTTGCGCTCCTCGGCTGGATTCGAGTGCGAGCCAGCGAATCGATGATGGAGTTTGCGTAGCGACTTAGCGGACGTCTGGCGCCAGCCGCCCGAGATAGGCGCGCACCCGCTCGTCGGCCAGCAACGCATCGAACGACCCCGCATGCGTCAGCTGCCCCTTGTGCACGTAGATGAAGCGCTCGCAGCTCTCGCGCAGGATGTCGACGTGGAAGGGCTCGTTCGGGTGCAGGCACAAGAACACCAGCCGCCCGTTCGCGCGCAGGCGGCGGAAGAAGTCCAGCATGAAGCCGATGTAGCCGTCCTGCGTGTTGAACTGCGGCTCGTCGAACAGGTGCACCCGTGGCGACTCGCTGCTCGCGCGTTCCATCATGAACGCCGGCTTCGTGCGCTTGAACGAACGCACCTGGTAGGACTGGTGGTAGTGGATCGCGAGGCGGTCGCGCTCGCGGTAGCGCACGGCGTGGATGTCCTGGCCGGCGACGAGCACGCGGCCCGCGGTGGGCGCGTTGCCGCCGGTGATCAGCTCGAAGAGCGTGGTCTTGCCGGAGCCGTTGGGGCCCATCACGCCGACCACGCCGGGGCCGTCGACGGTGAAGTCGGCCGAGAGCGAGAAGGTGACCTCGGGGTTCAGCAGCCCGCGCGTGTAGCGCTTGCGCAGGCCATCGACCCGAAGCAGCGGCGCGGCCATGTCAGCGGCTCCACCGCACTTCGCGCGACCTGCAATGCGCGACAGTGCACGTCTGGGCGACGCTCCCATCCCGCCTCCCGTCATACCGGCGAAAGCCGGTATCCACTCGCGGAGTGCCCGCTGGATTCCCACGGTGGATCCCGGCTTTCGCCGGGATGACCGGCTCGGGGGAAACGCTTCGGAGCGCGGGTTCCATCTCAGACTCCCAGCCATCGTGTGCGCTTCGCGCCGTCGTCCAGCAGCTCGCGTGCCGTTCCTTCGTGCACGACGCACCCGTGATCCATCACGACCACACGATCGGCCACCGCCAGCGCGCTGTGCACGTTCTGTTCGACCAGCAGCACGGCGATGCCTTCGGTCTTCAGCCGCGTGATCGTCTTCAACACGTCCTGCACGACCTTGGGTGCGAGGCCCTGACTCGGCTCGTCGAACAGCACCAGGCCGGGCGCGCCGAGCAGCGCGCGCGAGATCGCGACCATCTGCATCTCGCCGCCGGACAGGTTCTCGCACTCGCGCTTCATCAGGTACTCGAGCGCACTGAAGGTCTCGAAGCACTCGGCCAGGGTCCAGGCGCGAAAACGCGTCTTCTTGCGCGCGATCGACAGGTTGCGCGCGACGGTCAGCGTCGGAAAGATGCGCCGGTCGTCGGGCACCCAGCCGAGGCCCATGCGGGCGATCTCGTGCGTGGGCAGGCGGGTCACGTCGCGGCCGTCGAAGGCGATGCGACCCTGGCGTGCCGGCGTGAGGCCGAGGATGGAGCGCAGCGTGGTCGTCTTGCCGGCGCCGTTCGGCCCGAGCAGCGCGACCACTTCGCCGGGTGCGACCGCTAGCGACACGCCGAACAGCACCTGCGTGTCGCCGTAGAAGGTGTGGATCGTGTCGAGTTCAAGCATTCGCGAGCGCTCCGATGTTCGACCGCTGCACCCACGGGTTGCCACGCAGCTCGGCAGGCGTGCCCGACGCGATGACCTGTCCCCAGTGGATCACCGAGACCACGTCCGCGAGGCGGAACAGGAAGCGCATGTCGTGCTCGATGATCACGATGGTCAGTTGCCGCTTCAGTTCGCCGA
This sequence comes from Piscinibacter sp., assembly GCA_035513255.1. Taxonomy (GTDB): domain Bacteria; phylum Pseudomonadota; class Gammaproteobacteria; order Burkholderiales; family Burkholderiaceae_C; genus Albitalea. The sequence goes on from DATKCI010000280.1 coordinate 8,626, forward strand.
TCAGGTCGGCCAGCCGGTCGGTGCCCTCGGCGCCGAGCCCGGCCGTCGGCTCGTCGAGGAAGAGCAGACGCGGCTCGGCGGCGAGCGCGACGGCGATCTCCAGCGCACGCCGCTCGCCGTACGACAGGCCCCGGGCGGGCACCTGCTCCTTGCCGGTCAGCCCCACGCGCGCCAGCACGGCAGCGGCCTGGTCATGCGCCGCGCTGTCGGCGCCCAGATCGCGCCACCACGTGAAGCCCTGGCGGCGAACGCGCGGCAGCGCGACCAGCACGTTGTCGAGCGCGCTGTAGTCGTTGAACAAGTTCATGATCTGGAACGAGCGCGACAGCCCGAGGCGCGCAATGCGCCGCGGCGGCAGGCCGGTGATGTCGTCGCCTGCGAACACCACCTGCCCGCGGTCCGGCGCGAAGCGCCCCGTCAGCACGTTGAAGCAGGTCGTCTTGCCCGCGCCGTTCGGACCCATGATCCCCGACAGGCGCCCCTCCTCGAACGCGAGGCTCAGGTCCTGCAGCACCACCTGGTCGCCGAAGCGCTTGTGCAGGTGCCGGGCTTCAAACAGGGCCATGCGCCATTTCCTTCTTCGGCACGACCGGCATCGTGTGCTTCGCGCGCCGCCGCCAGGCCTGCCAGACGCCGGCGATGCCCTCGGGCTTCCACAACACCATCACGACGAACAGCAGGCCGTACCACAGCAGCCAGGTATCGGTCGCCGCGCCGAGCAGGTCACGCGCGAGGATGAAGAACAGCGCGCCGATCACCGGCCCCCAGAAGCTGACCAGGCCGCCGCCGATCAGCACCATCATCACGACGAAGCCCGACGAATGCAGGCTCATCACGTTCGGATACGCCGACTGCTGCGCCATCGCGAACATCGCGCCGGCGAGGCCGGCCACGGCGGATGCGATCACGAAGCTGAGCCACTTGTAGAGCCACACGTTGTGGCCGACGAAGGCCGCACGCACCTCGTTCTGCTTGATCGCCGCGAGAATGCGGCCGAACGGCGAGTGCACCAGACGCCACAGCACGATCACGACCGCGGCGAACAGCGCGAAGCAGAAATAGAACAGTGCTTCGTTGCTCTTCAGATCGAACTGAGCGACACCCAGCGACACCGGCAGCCGTTCGATGTTCAACAGCCCGTCTTCGCCGCCGGTCACCGTGTGCCACTTGATCGAGACGAACCAGACGATCTGCCCGAACGCGATAGTCAACAGCGCGTAGTAGATGCCGCGCCGGTGCGAGATGCAGGCCGCGACGATCGCCGCGAAGGCGGCCGTCACCAGGACCGCGCCGAAGAGATCGAACCACAGCGAAGCCCACACGCGCTGCTGCAGCAGCCCGAACGCATAGGCGCCGATGCCGAAGAACGCACCATGGCCGAACGACGGCAGGCCGGTGGTGCCGAGCATCAGGTTGTAGCCCAGCGCGAACAGCATCCAGATCATGATCTCCAGCGCGAGGTACTGGTACAAGCCCACTTGGGCCAGCCACAGCGGCGTGCTCAGCAGCGCGGCGAAGGTGATCGCCATCGGCAGCGTGACGAGGGCAGCGCGTGAAGAGGCCGTGGGCATCGGTGCAATCCGGCGTGCGGTTCATCCCTGTGGACGCCGATGAATATACGTTCTATTCTTGAAACGTACAAGAACGCTTGTTCTAAGGGTTTTCTTCCATGAGCGAACGCGCCATCAACTACGAGCAACTGAAGCAGCACATCTCGCAGGCCTATCCCGGCCTGCCCAAGCAATTGCAGCGCATCGCGCGATTCGCGCTCGAGAAGCCGCACGACCTGGCGCTGGGCACCGTGGCGGCGGTGGCCGAGGCGGCCGAGGTGCAGCCGTCGTCGATGATCCGTTTCGCCAACGCCCTCGGCTTCGGCGGCTTCTCGGAGATGCAGCAGATCTTCCGCGGGCACCTGGTCGAGCGCTCGGCCTCGTACCGGGAGCGCATCGAGCAGATGCGCCGCGGCAACGGCCGGCCTGCGGCGGGCGGCGGCACCGGGGTGCTGCGCCAGTTCGTCGACGAGGCGATCACCGAACTGAGCCACCTCGACGAGAACGTCAACCCGGCCGACATGAAAGCGGCCGTGCGCCTGCTCGCCGGCGCGCAACTCATCCACGTGCTGGGCCAGCGGCGGGCGTTTCCGATCGCGAGCTACCTCGCTTATGCGCTGCGCAAGCTCGACCTGCGCACCCAGCTGCTCGACGGCGTGGGCGGCATGCTCGGTGAGTTCGTGCGCGGCGTCGCGCCGGGCGACGTGCTGATCGCCATCAGCACGCGCAACTACTCGCCCGAGGTGGTCGACGCGGCCGCCGCCTGCCACCAGCGCGGTGTCGCGGTGATCGCGATCACCGACAGCCCGCTGTCGCCACTGAAGCCGCCGGCCCGCGTGTGTTTCGAGCTCGGCGACGACTCGGCCCAGCAGTTCCGCTCGCTGGTCGGCCAGGTCTGCCTGTCGCAGGCGCTCGTCGTCGCGACTGGCCATCACCTCGCGGATAGGGCTTCCCCTAGGAAGCGGCGCACGAACGGCGGTTGACGCGGCGGCGTGGAATGTCTATTCTCAGTTTAGAAGCTGACAGAATGAACGTTCCAAGTTGAGTCGGCTTCGTGAGGAGCTCGCCTCATGACGAAGCGCATCGGAATGGTCGGCCTGGGCCTGATGGGCCACGGCATCGCGAAGAACCTGCTGGCCAAGGGCTTCGCGCTCAGCTTCAAGGCGCATCGGCGGCGCGATCACCTGGCCGATCTGCTCGCGGCCGGCGCGAAGGAAGTGGAAAGCCACGCCGCGCTCGCCCGCGACAACGACATCGTGTTCCTCTGCGTCACCGGCTCGCCGCAAGTCGAGGAAGTGGTCTATGCCGAGGGCGGCCTGCTGGCCGGTGCGCGCGACGGGCTCTATGTCGTCGACACCTCCACCGCCGAGCCCGCGTCCACCGAGCGCATCCGCGCGAGCTTTGCCGAACGCGGCGCGCACTTCGTCGATGCGCCGTTGACGCGCACGCCGAAGGAAGCGGAAGAGGGCCGGCTCAACACGATGGTTGGCGCCGAGCCGCAGGACCTGGAGGCGATCCGCCCGGTGCTCGCCGCCTTCTGCGAAAACATCATCCACGCCGGCGCGCCGGGCCAGGGCCATGTGCTCAAGCTGATCAACAACGCGATGGCGCTGACGATGGCCGCCTCGATCGCCGAAGCCGTGGCGGTGGCGGCCAAGGCGGGCATCGATGTGCGCAAGGTCTTCGACCTCGTCTCCGCCGGCGCGGTCAACTCCGGCATCTTCCAGATGATGGTCGGCAAGATGCTGCAAGGCGAGCTCGACGGCATGAAGTTCGCGATCGCCAACGGGCGCAAGGACCTGCGCTACTTCACGCACCTCGCCGAGATGCTGCCGGTGGGCAGCTTCATGGCCGAGGCAGCGCACCAGACCTTCATCCAGGCCTGCAACCTCGAGCTCGGCGAGCGGTTCGTGCCGTCGCTGTTCGAGATGCACGAAAAGCTCAACAACGTCCGCATCGTGCCGCGCGACGGCGCGTGACGGACACGCACGGAGACAGACCATGAACCCCGACGACCGCATCCCGAACTTCGACTCCCGCCGCCGCCTGCTGAAGGTCTCGGCACTCACGCTCGCCGCGGGCGGCCTCGGCGCCGCGCCGTTTTTCGGGCCGTGGAAGGTCAACCATGCCTGGGCGCAAGCGGCTTCGGCGAAGCCGATCGTGATCGGCCTCACGATGGACGCGAGCGGCCAGTACGCCGCGTCCGGCGGCTCGGAGCGACTCGGCGCGATGATGGCGATCAAGGAGTTCAACGACAAGGGCGGCCTGTTCGGCCGGCGCCTCGAGGCGATCCACATGGACACCGAAACCACGCCGGCGACAGGCTCGCGCGTGGCCGAACGGATGATCACGCGCAACGAGGCGGCCTTCCTGATCGGTGCGGTGCACTCGGGGGTGGCGAACGCGATCTCGCAGGTGGCGCAGAAGTACGGCACCGTCTACCTGAACACCAATTCGAGCTCGCCCACCGAGTCGGGCAAGGACTGCCACCGCGTGAAGTTCGTCTGGGATGGCAACGGCACCAACTTCTCGCAGGCGATCGTTAAGAACGCGATGAGCGCGAGCGGCAAGAACTGGCTGCTGATGACGAATGACTACGTGTGGGGCCACAACACCGCGAAGGCCACGCGCGCGGCGATCGAGGCGAACGGCGGCAAGGTGGTCGACGAGCTGCTGGTGCCGCAGAACACGCGCGACTTCGCGGCCTACCTGCTGAAGGTGCAGCAGATCAAGCCCGACGTGGTGGCCACCGCGATCGGCGGCGACGACATCAAGGCGCTGCGCCAGCAGGTGGTGCAACTGAAGATGAACAACAAGCCGGCGTGGATCAACAACCAGCAGGACTGGCCCGACGTGTACGGCCTCGGCCCGGAGCAGATATTCGGCGTGTTCGGCACCACCTGGTACTACCGGCTCGACCTGCCGGGCGTGAAGGAGTTCGTCGCTTCGTACCAGAAGCTGTATCCCGGCGTTGCGATCCGCGTGCCGGGCAACGTGTTCTACAACGGCTACATGGCGACGCGCGAGCTGCTGCGCGCGGTGGAGCGCGCCGGCAGCACGGCCAACATCAAGGTGATCAAGGAGCTGGAGAACCTGAAGATCCCGGCGCGCGAGCGCATGCAGTACTTCGATGCGTACATGAATCCCAACACGCACCAGATGCAGCAGACGATCTACATGGCGGCCTACAACGACGCGCCGGCGGAGAAGGACGACATCTACAAGATCCTCGCGCAGGTGCAGCCGCAGGAGGTGGAGGACAGGGATTCGGCGGGCGCGTGCAAGCTGGAGTCGTACGAGGCGACGGCGAGCTACGAGCAATAGAGACTTGCTCCCTCTCCCTCCGGGAGAGGGTGGGGGTGAGGGCCGGTGCCACCTCGACTGCCGCGCCCTCACCCTAACCCTCTCCCAGAGGGAGAGGGAGAAGAAGAAGGAGCGCGGTTCACTGCTCGTAGCTCGCCGTCGCCTCGTACGACTCCAGCTTGCACGCGCCCGCCGAATCCCTGTCCTCCACCTCCTGCGGCTGCACCTGCGCGAGGATCTTGTAGATGTCGTCCTTCTCCGCCGG
>DATKCI010000281.1:0-6046 GCA_035513255.1 Piscinibacter sp.
ATGGCGGCTTGATGATCGGCAGGCGCTGGACGCTGGGTGACGGGCCGGCGGCCATCACGTAGTCCATGTCGGAGCGCTCGGGATCCGACGCGAGCGCGAGCACGGCCGGGTTCGTGTACGACCCGACGAACAGCAAGCCGATCACCGAAGTGTGACATCCACCCAGGCGTGCGCCATCTCATCGAGGCCACCTGTCGATCAAAGTCGTCCTGCTCGAGATAGCCGACTACAGATGCACGGCGCGCGGCGCAAAGTCAAACGCGGGAACCGTGCTCGCGCGCGTTGGCGCGCTGCGCGTACGTGAGCGGGGGGCGTCCGCGACCGGGGAGCTCCGGCAGAAACAGTCGATCTCCGTTCAAGGCGCCAGTGACAAGCGAGCACGCACGGCAACCTCTTCGCCAAAGTGCTCCAGCCTCCGCCTGCTCACCGAAGAAGATGCCCGGCGCCGCAGACGGGGTTACGCGGGCTTGAAGTCGGTCGGCACCAGCTGATCGAATGCGAGCCCTGAGGACGCCTCGCCGCGGCCCGTGGTCTTCGAAGCGCCGAGCCAGACGAACACGCGGCCGTCGAGCCAGCGCGTGCGCTGGTAGGCGACGGTCACGTGGATACCCGCGCGGGGCACTTCTTCTTCGTGCACGAAGTACGGCTTCTTCGGCGACCCGTCGAGGCCGGGCCGCATCACCGAGGTGCGCGGTTCCACCGGTCTGAAATTGGCCGGGTCGTTCCCCACCATGCGCGGCATGGCGCCGCGCTGCAGTTGGGTCTCGCGGGTGCTTCCTGTTACGTGCACGGGAAGAAACGGGATCCAGTGTTCGGCAACGGTGTTCATCAGCTGAAAGCGCACCGTTGCGACAGGGGCCGGCGGCGCGGGCGGGGCGCCGTGGATGCGCTCCATGGCCTGCAGGAATTCCCGACCGGCTTCACCGCCCGGCTTCGACGTGCCGGTCACCATCGGCACCCGCGTCTCGATGCCGAACACCAGGTTCGCCATCTCGTCGCGCACCATCGCCACCTCCTCGAGCGGCGCGCCCTCGAGCACGAACGGCGTGGAGGGCACCAGGACGAGCGCGCGTTCGTCGTGGCCGGTCAGCTGGAACATGCTCCAGCGATCCCATGCTGCCTCTCCCTGGGCCGGCACCGGCTCAATCCACGTCCGCTCGCCAAACACGTTGGTGAGGGCAATTCCCTTCACCTTGGCGATCGAGCCGAGCGGTAGCGTGTAGGGAAACACGAACCAGTCGTTGGCGTAGACGAGTCCGAACTCGAGCAGCAGGAGCTTCCCGAGGTCGGTCGTGTCCGGCGTCACGCGGCCGAAGTTCGTCTGGCGCTCTTCGAACTCCCACCAGCGCGTATTCGGCATGCCCGAAAACACGATCGACGTCGGGATGAACGTGCTGCTGGAGAGTGCTGGCTGCGGACCTGGAGGCGCGTTGTTGTCGGACCGCTCCCTGTCGCCATCGAGCGAATACCAGTCGAGATGCCCGGTGTAGTATTCGTCGGCGACGGCATGAAAGCCGGTAACGCCCTCAGGCGCTGCGCAAGCGAAGCGATACTCGAGGCGTTCCGGCTGCCACGAATCACGTTCGGGGTCGGTTGGCTGCTCGACGAGTGTCCCCAGCCATTCGCGCAGCCGCTGTGCCAGCGCCGCCAGCTTCGCGGCGTCAACGCCAGCCCCTGCGATGTTGTCGGCCGCTGCGCCGCCGCCGTCGATGTGCTCGAGCAGCGAGTAGCCGTCCATTGCGCGTTCGGCCACCGCATTGACCTGCTGCCAGACGTCAGCGTGCGCGCAGATCGCGGCGTCCGCATCTGCGGCGGGATCAGGAACCGTGACGACGTATTCCCGCAGATACTCCGGCCAGTGGTCGGCCGACAGACGCTGTGCCGCCGGCGTCGCGGCCGATGCCGCCTTGGCGAGCAACTTGCGCCAGCGGCGGCCGAGCACCAGGCGCAGGTCGAGCGACAGCCTTCTGCCGGCGCTCTGCCACCGGATCGGGCGGCGTTCCACGGTTGTCTCGAGCGGCAGCGCCAGCGAGAACGGCTCGGGGGTGGCGCGTCCTGGCTGGAAGCGGTCGAACTCGATGGTTCCGGTACAGACGCGGGCCAGCACCGGCGACCCGGCATCGTCTCCGCGGAACTCGCCGAGCTGCCACTGCCTGGTCAGCATCCAGAGCGCGTCGCGCACCTCCGCCTTCAGCGCCCGGTCGAAGTCGTGCGTGCGGGGCCGGCCTTCAAGGCGGTTCCAGCGCGTCACGGCCGGCATCGCCCGAAGCTTAAGCTGTTCACTCAGTCCGTATACCGTGCCTGCAATCGCCATCGGTCACCCGTCCTTGAGCTGCGCCAGTACGGCGACGTTGCGCAGCAGGTAGTTGGAGATGGAGATCTCCGGGAAGGTGTAGGCCGAGTACGTCGCCGGAAGGAACCAGCTGTACGCAGTGGTCGCCAGGTGATCCGGCTCGATCGCGCGCCGGCGTGCCGCATCCAGTGTGCCGGTCACCGCATCGCGGAGTTCCTCCCAGCTCCAGGCGCCGTCCATTACCGCCGGCAGCGCCAGCAGCCAGCACTGCGGCGGCTCGGAGTTCGGCCGGTCGTAGTGGAAGGCGACGCCGGTCGTCTCGGCCTTCTCGGGGATCACCTCGTTCCACTCGTCCACCAGGAGACCGGCCATCGGTTGTGTCGCGTCGAACCTGGTTGGGAAGTGGGCGGTGTAGAGCAGCTTGTCGCGCGTGATGGCGCGCTCGGCATCCGTGGCCGCCGGCGGAATCTCGAGGGCCAGCCAGCTGTCGCCAGCCTCGAACGGCAGCTGCAACGGTACCGGCTCGGGGGACGCCGTGCCGAAGGCCTCGCACAGCGCGATGGCGTTCTCCCAGTGGCGCATCCTGTCGCGCACCCGCGCCACGCCGTGCAGCCAGTCGTCCACGGGGAACTCCCGGCCGATGGTGTCCACCACGTACTGCGTGAGCCCGCCGTTCTGGAAGTACGAGCGGGCCGCGGTGACGTCGGCCGCCGACGACGAGCGGAGCGTGAAACTGGGGATCACCTGGAAGTCGTCACCAAACAGTCTTTTCGCGGCCGCCTGAGCCGCATCGATGGGCAGCGGCGTCTTCGTCAGCAGCGCGTTCGCGTCCGCGGCCCGCTTGCCGATTTCGACGATCAGCCCTTCGAGGATCGACTTGAGCTCGAGACGGAAGCGGGCGATTTCGTCGAGATCCTCCTGGAGCGTCAGCGCATCGCGCGCGAAGGTATCGAGCGGCTCGGCTTGCAGCGCTGCCACGAACGCCGACAGCGTCGCGTAGTTCGTCGCCGCAATCCCCCGCAGCGTGGTCAGCTCGATGTCGAATGCCGTGTACTTGTTCCCTGCTGCCGTGCGATGCAGCGCGACGGTCGCCGGCTGCGGAGTCACGTAAGAGGTGCTGACGAGCAGTTCGACGGTCGCAAGCGCCGCCCGCTGATCGGGCTCGGTCATTCCGACGGCCGCGTCGAAGTCGATCAGCTTCTGCCGGGCATCGTCCCGGATTGCGGTCCAGCGGCCGATCAACGCGTCGAGCTTCTTCGCCAGCGCCTCGTACTGCCGCTGCCGCCACTGGAACACGAAGCCGATGCCGGTCTGCGGCAGCCGCCATGCCGAAAGCCTCGACACCTCGGCCGCATAGGCCGCGATGGTGTCATCCACCGTGCCCGCCGGAAGGTTGGCCAGCAGTGTCTGCAGGCCCGTGGTACGCGCGCCGGCCAGCTCTGCCTGCGCGGTCGTCAAGCGGCCCACCGCAAGCTGCGACTGCGGCTGCTCGGCGCCGCGCGCATCGGCCTGGCGAATCAGATCCGCTGGCTTCAGCGGCCTCGACGCGATGGTCAGCGCATACAGGCTGTTGAGCAGCGCGCGGAGCTCGAAGAACGTCACCTTGTCCGAAACCCGCGTGGTGTATTCGATGGCGATCCGCCTGCCGAGCGCGGGCGCCTTCGACGTGTGGATGAACTGCAGCACCAGGTCGTCGAGGAAGCCGAGCGGCACGTCGCCGGTCTCCTGCATCAGGTAGATCAGGTCGAGCGGCTGCAGGTTCAACTGCTTCTGCGTGACGAACTCCGGCGGCGCCGGTGCGCCAGTCGCGCGGTCCACCCACGTCACGCGGCAGCCGACCTTGTCGGCCGCGGGAAGCCTGGACGCGAGCCATGCGTTGAGCACCGGCTCCGCGCTCGCCATCGGCGACATCGGCACGCCGGGAATCGGGTTGGCGTTTGCGGCCGGATCAAGGTGAAGCGCGGTACGCAGTGTGAGCGACGTGCCGCTGCGCGGCGTGCGGATGACATCGACCTCAGGGGGCAGGCCACCTTTGGCGAACACTTCCAGCGTCCCGGCCGAGCGGTCGTAGTTGCCGATCACCGCCTGGTGCACCCCCTCGGCCAGCGCGAGGTCGGCCACCGCGTCGTTGACGTCCCGGATGTGCGCCACGGCGGCGTCGATCGCCGCGTTCATCACCGTCCGTCGCGCCGGATCCGCATCCAGCGGCAGCGAAGTCAACCCCCACGGATAGTTCTTCAGCGCGCTCGCCTCGACGTGCCGGAGCAGCGCACGGCCGTCCACGACATTCGATGCGGCAATCGCCTCGATTGCGAGCGTGTCGTCCTTCGTGGATTTCAGCTTCTGGGCAGCCAGCGGGAACTGACGACGGACGGCATACATGGTGGCGCGCAGCTGCAGAATGCCGGCATCGTGCAGGTGCCGTTCGAACCGGTAGCCGAGGAGCGCGCCGAGCGACTGGCCGACACGCATCCCTTCGACAATCCCCATTGCCAGCCGCACGCGCTGCGACGACAGCTCGACCGCCATGCGGCCGCCGCTGGCCTGATAACCGTTGCGCAGCACGGCCGCGGTCGTCGCATGGTTCAGCGACGGCGCGTGAATCAGCCCAAGGTTGGTCGATTCGCGCAGCAGCGGCGCATCGCCCGGCTTGTTGATCAGCGCATCCACGTCGGTCGGCAGCGTTACCGGCGTGAACGTCTTGCCTTCGGGCTGCACATCCTCGAGCCAGCCGTAGGCGCCAAGGTAGGTGCCGTCCTGTCCTCTGCCTGCCGTGCGCATCCGCTCCAGTTGCCAGGCAAGCAACCCCTGCTTCCAGGCGTCGAGCCGGTAGCTGGCGCAGTCGATGTGTTCGGCAAACGCGCGCTCGAGCGCCGCGGTCGGCGTGCGCGCGAGGCGTTCGATCGCGCCCACCTGTTCGGAGAGTTCCGGGTCGATGGCGTCGATGTCGAGACGGATCAGCTCTGACAGCCGCCGGCCGTTCACCGTTTCATACAGCACGTTGTAGCGGCTTTCGCTCACGGTCGTCTCGGCCTGCGCGTGCACGAACGCCGGCTCGGCGTAGCTCACGTGTGTCGCCTCGGCCAGCCCGCGCCGCACCTTCTGGCGCTGCGCGGCGCCGCTGTAGGCGATCTGCAGGGCGTGGCGGAGCAGCAGATACAACAGTGCCGACGGCTCACGGCCGGCATCAAAACCGCGTTGCTCCTGGATGATGTCGAAGTTCGTCCGCGCGCCGTTCACCAGCCACTCGAGGTAGTTCATCGTCCCCGCGCACGGCGCCACGGCGTCGGTCTCGCTGAACTCCACCGTGTCGATCACCGCGCCCTCGAGCGGCGGCGTACGGCCCGAGAAAAGCTTCTTCACCGCATCGGGCTCCTCTGCGCCTCCATAGCCAAACCGCTGGAGCAACGCGAGCGCGTCCTGTCTGGTCGAGCGGTTCTTCAGGAGGGCCATCGCGAGCGGATGGCTGAGGAGCGAGAGCAGGTGGTACTTGTGCGTCTCGCTGTCGGCTTTCAGCGAGTGGAACTCCACCGATGATGCGTGCAGGTCGAGCACGTCCAGCAGCACCTGGTGCGGATCCACTCCCGGGCCGTTCCTGCCGACGAAACTCACCTTCGACAGCTGCGCATCCCACTCCTGCTCGAGCTGGATCAGCAGCGCACGCAGGCGCTTCAGGTAGCCGGTGAACCCCTGATTGAGGAACGTGGCCACGTGCGCGTACCTGTCGCCGTCGAACCAGTTCACGGTGTTGAA
>DATKCI010000282.1:0-25011 GCA_035513255.1 Piscinibacter sp.
GGGTAGCTAAGTACGGAAGAGATAACCGCTGAAAGCATCTAAGCGGGAAACTCGCCTGAAGATGAGGATTCCCTGGAGCCTCGAGCTCCTTGAAGGGTCGTTCAAGACCAGGACGTTGATAGGCTGGGTGTGGAAGCGCAGTAATGCGTTAAGCTAACCAGTACTAATTGCTCGTGAGGCTTGACCCTATAACTTTGACCGAACGGTCGAGGTGAGTGATCAAGTTATGCCAGTCTTCAATCGAAGCTGTGCGCAATCAAAAAGCTGATGTGCCGCCAATAACGGCAGACTCTACGAATTGGCTGTCTTGCCTCGGTGGCAAGACGGTGACCGGTTAAGCCTGATGACCATAGCGAGGTGGCCCCACTCCTTCCCATCCCGAACAGGACAGTGAAACGCCTCAGCGCCGATGATAGTGCGGATTCCCGTGTGAAAGTAGGACATCGTCAGGCTATTAATGAGAAAGCCCCCGTCAATCGACGGGGGCTTTTTTTATTTCGACGTCGATACTATTGACACTCTCGGTTCAGATATTAAATACGCGGCCCGCCCGCTGCACCAGGGCGCCTCGAGCGCACATCTGATCCACCAACCCCCGCACCCAATCTTCTCGCTGCATGACGGCAAAATAGCGCTCGTGGAGCATGCCAAAGTAAGGCGCGGTGGACAGCCAAGCGCACAGCGTCTGCCATGATTCCGAGTGTGTTTCGAGAAGCCGGAACTTGATCAGTACCTTCGCGGCATGCAGTGCGTGGACGAGCGGTTCGGCCACGAAGCTTTCAAGCCGGCGATTCGCCCGATCAATGGCGCCGGACGCGTCGGCAAAGGGCGCGCCGTGTCCCGGAATCACCCATCGGACATCCAGCCGGGCGAACGCCTGCAACGTGCTGCCGACGTGCTCGAAGGCGGACTCGCCTTCGAGTTCCGGAAATACCACCCCGAAGCCGTTTTCCCAGAGCGCGTCGGCCGAGATAAGCACCTGCAATTCGGGCTGATAGAGAGCGACCGATTCAGGATCGTGGCCCGGTGACGAGATCAGCTGCCAGCACCATCTGCCGGCTTGAATCTCCCCCGGCGCCTTGAGAACACCCGCGCGACGAAAGCGCGGGCAGTGCTGGCCGGTGGCGGCGTAGGTCAGCTTGTTCTCATCCCATTCATCGACGGCAGCCGCCTCGCCTGCCGGCACATCGATGCCACAGTCGAACGCACCCTGAACCGCCGCGTTGCCACCGCAATGGTCGGAGTGCAAGTGCGTATTCAGGATCCGCCTCAGCGGCGCCCCGGCCAGTGCATGGCGAAGCAGCGCCACCGTCTGTTCGGCATGAGTCCAGTAGCCAGTGTCGACGACCACGGCGCCCTGGTGTGCGTCGCCCCGCAGCAGCACATTGTTGGACGACAGCCAGCCCCGCTCGAACACCGTGATGCCGACATGTTCGAGCTCATCACGCACTCAGGTCAGCCTCGCAACTCGCGGCGAAGAATCTTGCCTACGTTGGACTTCGGCAAATCGTCTCGAAACTCGATGTACTTCGGCCGCTTATAGGCGGTGAAGTTCTCCTTGCAGTACTGCGCCAAGTCTTCTTCACTCAATGTCTGATCCTTCTTGACAACGAACAGCTTCACTGATTCGCCCGACCTCGCGTCTGCCACACCGACTGCGGCACACTCAAGTACACCGGGATGCAAATTCACCACTTGCTCGAGCTCGTTCGGATAGACGTTGAAGCCCGACACCAGAATCATGTCCTTCTTGCGATCGACGATGCGGCAGTAGCCGCCTTCATCCATCACGCCGACGTCGCCCGACTTGAAGAAGCCGTCCGATGTCATGACCTTGGCGGTTTCGTCGGGCCGGTTCCAATAGCCTGCCATCACTTGCGGGCCGCGGATGCAAATCTCGCCGGGCTCCCCCATCGAGACCTCGCGGCCCTCGTCGTCGCGGATGCTGATCTCGGTCGAGGGCACCGGAAGTCCAATCGTGCCCGTGAACTCCGTGAGATCGGCGCGATTGATCGTCGCGATCGGCGAGGTTTCGGACAAGCCGTATCCTTCGATGACCGGGCAGCCGGTGATCTTCAGCCACTTCTCCGCGGTCGCCTTTTGCACCGCCATGCCGCCCCCGTTGGAAATCACCAGCTCCGAGAAGTCCAGTCGGGCGAAGTCGGGCTCGTTTGCAAGCGCGTTGAACAGCGTATTCACTGCCGGGAACATGTGGATCCGTCGGTTCTGCAACGTCTTGATGAAGCCAGGGATGTCGCGCGGATTCGGAATCAGAACGTTCAGCATCCCGCGCCGCGCGCCGAACAGGTAACACGCCGTCAACGCGAAGATGTGGTACAGCGGCAAGGCGCACACCGTCACGATCTGCTTGTCGCCGATCTTCGCAAGCATCGGCTTGAACCACTCTTCCGCCTGCAGAATGTTGGCCACCACATTGCGATGCTGCAGGGTGGCTCCCTTCGACAGGCCGGTGGTGCCGCCGGTGTATTGCAGGAACGCGACGTCGTTCGGACCGGCATCGACCCGTCGCAGCGTCATCTGCATGCCCTCGGCCACCGCCATGTTGTAGCGCGACACCGTTCGCTCCTTGTCCAGCGGCAGACTGAAAGGCGGCACCATCTTGCGCAGGTGGCGCACGGCAAAATTGACCAGCTGCCCCTTCCAGAACCCCAACATGTCGCCCATGGACGCGAGCACGACGTGGCGCACGCGCGTGCGGTCGATGACATCCTCCAGCGTTTTGGCGAAGTTCTCGAGCACGATGATCGCCTCGGCGCCGGAATCGTTCAGCTGGTGTTCCAGCTCGCGCGGCGTGTAAAGCGGATTCACGTTGACAACCGCGTAGCCGGCGCGCAGCACGGCGGCGATCGCCACCATGTACTGCGGCACGTTCGGCATCATCAGCGCCACCCGGGCACCGCGGGCCAAACCCTTGGATTGCAGCCACGCGCCGAGCGCCGACGATGTCTCGTCGATGTCGCGGAACGTGATCCGCGTGTTCATGCATACGGCCGCATCGCGGCTCGCGTATTGGCGGAATGCCTCTTCGAGCAGATCCACGACGGACCGGTAGCGCGCCGGATCGATTTCCGCCGACACCCCCGGGGGGTAACTCTTCAGCCAAGGTTTTGCGACGGCTTGCAGCACGGGTTCTCCAATCGATTGCGGTTGGATCGATGGTCGATGCGACCCTCCGTCGACGCTACGGTAATTGTCCTAACGCGATGTCGCCAAGGTGTCCCTCTTCGTCGAAGCGCGCCGCGAACAAGGCCTGTGCCAGCGCCCTTTCGCGGCTGCCGACGGTCGACAGAAACTCCCGCGAACCGCGCATCGCCCTGAAAGTGTCGAACCCGGTCTCGAGAAACCGCTGGAGCTCGGCGAGGCCGGCGGCTCGTGCTGGTCCGCGCATCATGCGCAGACTGTGGCGAACCAGCGGATGCTGCGTCAGGCGATCCAGCGACTCGCCGACCGACAGCGTCAATGCGATCTGCCGCTCGCGATCGTGCTCACGTCCAGCTTCCTGCCATGCACGCACGTATGCAGGCGTGTCGACGCGCCCTTCGGGGAGGTGCAGCGCGGCGATGCTGTCGAGCACCTCCGACAGCGCATGCAGTTCCGCAAGGGTCCGCACCGTGCCGACGACCTCGTGCGGGAACAAGCGCACAAGCGCCGGCACGACGCGCGCGAACTGCGCGTCGCGCTGACTGAAGTCGTCCGGCCCGTACAGCTCGTCGAGAAAGAAGCGCGCCGCCGGGCCATAGCGGCTCGTGGCGAGCAGGTCCGCATAGGTGTGGGAGAAGCGACGCTGCTGGTACGCCTTCAGCGCGGCGACCCGCACACCAAGGTCCGGCGAAGCGGCGCGTCGCCGGCGTTCGGCGTCAACCGTGCGCAAGTGTTCGAGGATGGCATCGCCGTCAGCGCTCATCGTGTCCTGTGAAGCTCCACTGGCGTGACTGTAGTTTCCGGCCTCGGGTTTCCGCCAGCGCGAGTTAGTCACCCGTCTCTAAGGCCAGTGTGCCGAATGATGCAACACTCGATGCGGTCAGGCACCACCCCCAAGCATGCAAAGACGAACCTTGCTCAAACTCAGTCTCGGCGCCGCGGCGTTGTTCGCCGTCGCGGGTGGCGGCGTGGCGCTGCTGCGGCCAGGCCTGGTTGATGGCCGCATGACGCCCGCGGCTCGGGCCGTCTTCCACGCCGTGGCGCGTGCCGTGCTGGACGGCAGCCTGCCCCTCGATCCCGCCGCGCGCAGGACCGCGTTGAATGCCCACCTGAACCGCCTGGACGACACATTGGCGGGGTTCGCGCCCCCCACGCGCGCGGAGTTGTCGCAGCTGCTCGCGCTGCTGGCATCGGCGCCGGGCCGCATCGCACTGGCGGGTCTGCAGCCCGACTGGCCGGAAGCGAGCGTGCTCGAACTGCAGCAGTCGCTGCAGGCCATGCGGACGTCGAAACTGGCGATGCGCCAGCAGGTCTATCACGCACTGCGCGACCTGACCAACGCCGCCTACTACGCCGACCCGAGTGTCTGGCCGTTGATGGGCTATCCCGGCCCGCGCAGCGTCTGAGGCCGAAGCGACCGCCATGAGCAGCATTCCCGATCCGATCCGCAGCGGCCTGGCGCGAGGCTGGAAAGTGCTGGGCGGTCCGTATGCCGCGCCGCCAGCCCAGATCCGCTGTGACGTCGCCATCGTCGGCTCGGGCGCCGGCGCCGGGATTACGGCCGAGTTGCTGACGCAGGCCGGACTCGACGTGGTCCTCGTCGAAGAAGGGCCGCTGAAGACGAGCACCGACTTCAAGCAGCGCGAGAGCGATGCGTATCCGACGCTTTATCAGGAAAGCGCGGCGCGCAAAACCGAAGACAAGGCGATCAACATCCTGCAGGGCCGCTGCGTCGGCGGCTCCACCACGGTCAACTGGACCAGCTCGTTCCGCACGCCGCCGGCGACCTTGCAGTTCTGGCGCGAGCGCTTCGGCCTCGGCGAGCTCAGCGACGAAGCGCTCGCGCCGTGGTTCGCGCAGGCCGAGCGGCGGCTGAACATCGGGCCATGGCTCACGCCGCCGAACGAAAACAACGAACTGCTGCGGCGCGGCGCGACGCGGCTCGGCATCGCGTCCGCCGTGATCCATCGCAACGTGAAGGGATGCTGGAACCTCGGTTCGTGCGGCATGGGATGCCCGACCAACGCGAAGCAGTCGATGCTCGTGACGACGATTCCCGCCGCCCTCGACAAGGGGGCGACGCTGTTGGTCGAAACGCAGGCGCGCGAGTTCGAGTTGGCCCGAGGCCAGGTGTCGGCGCTCGTGTGTGGACCCGTCAGCGCCGACGGCTCGGAGGCGTCCGGCAGCGCGACGCGCATCGTCGCCAGGCACTATGTCGTTGCCGCTGGCGCAATCAACTCGCCGGCGCTATTGAAGCGCTCGGACGCGCCCGATCCGCACGACCTGCTCGGCACCCGCACCTTCCTTCACCCGGTGGTGATCTCGGCCGCCCGCTTCGGCCAGGCGGTCAACGGCTGGGACGGCGCCCCGCAGACGATCTACTCCGACCACTTCCTCGACACCCAGCCGATCACCGGTGCGATCGGCTACAAGTTGGAAGCGCCGCCGATCCATCCGGTCATCTTTGCGTCGACGCTGCCCGGCTACGGCCAGCAGCAGGCCGACATGCTGAAGGGTTTTCCGAACACGCACAGCCTGCTCGCGCTGATGCGCGACGGCTTCCATGAGCAATCGCCGGGCGGCAGCGTCAAGCTGCGCAGCGACGGCAGCGCGGTCCTCGACTATCCGTTGAACGACTTCGTGATGGACGGCGCGCGGCGCGCCTTTCTGAGCATGGCCGAGATCCAGTTCTCGGCTGGGGCACGCACCGTCTCGCCGGTGCACGAGATGGCCGAGGCCTACACGAGCTGGCCCCAGGCGCGCGATGCGATCAACGGCCTGCCGATGAAGCCGCTGCTGACGCGTGTTGTCAGCGCTCACGTGATGGGCGGCTGCGGGCTGAGCGGCGACGAGCGCCTCGGTGTCGTCCAACCCGACGGTGTGCACTGGCAGATCGACAACCTGTCAGTGCACGACGGTTCGCTGTTCCCCACGAGCATCGGCGCCAACCCGCAGCTGTCGATCTACGGGCTCGTCAACAAACTCGCGACGCAGCTCGCCAAGCGCCTGAGCGGTCGCGACGTGCGGCTGGCCTGAGCCGAGGGAGCGAAGCATCTATGAAATCGTGCAGCGTAGTCGGCCCGCTACGAGGGCAGCCGGCGGTCCAGAGGCAAATGCCTCACAGCCTCTGATCCGGGTTCGGACGATGCTCGCCCGGCTCCAGCAGTTCACGACGATCGGGCTGATTCTTGCCGCCGCCGCCTGGGCCGCCTACTTCATTCGCGCGGGATCGCCTGGCTGGGCGGCCGCCGGCGCGCTGTTGATCCTCTTCGGCTATGCACTGTTCCTCGCGATCGAATTCGTGATGCTGTGGTTCGTCAACCGCCGGGACAGCTGCCCGCGGGCCACGGTCGGCCAACTCGTTGCCGCGTGGTGGGGCGAGGTACTGACGGCACCGCTCGTCTTTTGCTGGCGCCAACCCTTTCGGTCTCAGGCCGAACCGGACTTTGTCCCCGAGGGCGCGGGCCGCCGCGGCGTCGTGCTGGTACACGGCTTCGTCTGCAACCGAGGCCTGTGGAATCCATGGATGCGCGAGCTGCGTTCGCGCGGCGTGCCGTTCGTGGCCGTCAACCTCGAGCCGGTGTTCGGCTCCATCGACCGCTACGCGGAGATCGTCGAGCGGGCCGTGCAGCGCATCGAATCGGCCACCGGCAAGGCCCCGGTCATCGTCGCGCACAGCATGGGCGGGCTCGCGGTCCGCGCCTGGCTGGACTGTTGCCAGGGCGACTCACGGATTCACCGCGTCATCACGATCGGCAGCCCGCACCGCGGCACTTTCCTCGGGCGCTTCGGCCACGCGCCCAACACCCGGCAGATGTGCCTCGGCAGCGAATGGCAGTGCCAGCTCGCGTCACGCGAGCCGGCCCAGCGGTTCGAACGCTTCACCTGCTTCTACGGGCATTGCGACAACGTCGTGTTCCCCGCATCGACGGCCACGCTGCCCGGCGCCGACAACCGGCACGTCGCCGGGGTCGCGCATGTGCACATGACGCATCACGACGAGGTGTTCAACGAGGTGTTGCGCTGGGTGGGTTCAACCAGCGACGACGCCGTCGAATGGGCGAAACCGGGCGCCACGCCGGCGCGGTAGGCCAGCGTGCCGGCGACGCCGGCCAGCAGCAGATGCATCAGCGTGTGGCCGCTGATCCAGCCGGTCGCAGCGAGCGTCGCCGCATCGGCGGTGCCGGCCGAGCGGGCGAGCAGGTACAGCCCCAGCATCAGCAGCCAGTCGGTGGTCGTGGTGAGCCGCCCAGGCAGGCTCAGTGCCCCGGCTGGAATCAGCAGCAACGGCACGGTCTGCAGGAACAACAGCGGACGCAGGTCACCATGGCCGCTCGTCAGGTCACCGGCGAACCACCACAGCGCGCACAGCCCGGCCGTACAGCAGCCCGCCGCCACGGCCGGACCGGAACCGAACAACGGGTCGACGCGCTCGGCGAAAAATCCGAGGGCGAGCATCGTCATCGCGGCGGCAGCGAACAGATGGGTCACGACATAACCTGCATCGCTCGGCGCCAAGTGGTACATCCCCGATGCGGCCGACATCAGCGTCGTGAGCACGAAGAAAGCGAACCACGGCGTGCGCAGCGCCACCGGCCACCCGCTGCGTGAGATGGCGGCCATGCCCCACAGGCCGGCCACGATCAGCGGCAGGCACGCCATGACGTTGAGGGCCTGCGGCACGCCCATCCAGGCGATTTCGTCGGCGAACCCATGGTCGCTGGCCTGCAGCTCGATAGGACCCCAGGCAAGCAGACCGACGCCCATGGCGACTGCCATGGCCAGCAGCAGCACCAGCGCACATCCTTGTGACATCCGAGGAGTCATCGCTTCCGCCTCTTGCTTCCCTACAACGGGGCGCCAGTGTGGGCGGATCGCGGCGTGCGGACAATCGCTCTGTCGGGCGCCCTCTTTTGGGGGGTCAGGCGGCGCCGAGCCGCCTCAAGGCGGCGGACAGCGCCCTCTGGGCGCAGGAGACGTGGGGGTCGACATTTCAGCAGGAGGCGGCGTACTGACGTTCGCCGGGCAGCACAGCGCCGGCGTCGATCTGCGGCAGCTCGCGCACCGAGCGGTAGATCGGCGTGAAGTCAGGCGACGTGGCCTCGAACAGCTGCTGGAACGACTCGATGACGAAGTACGTGGCCTGGTAGCTGTCGATCTTGTAGCGGGTGCGCATGATGCGCTGCAGATCGAAGGCCACGCGGCTCGGCTGCGGGCTGCAGACGCTGTGGCGCAGCTCGCCGGCCGACGACAGAATGCCCGCGCCGTAGGCGCGCAGCCCGCGCGGGGTGTCGATCAGGCCGAACTCCACTGTGTACCAGTACAGCCGCGCGAGCAGCTCGCAGGCGTCGAGTCGGCTGGCCTTGAGGCCGCCGGCGCCGTACGCCTGCATGTAGTCGGCGAACATGGGATTGAACAGCAGCGGCACATGGCCGAACAGGTCGTGGAACACGTCAGGTTCGACGACGTATTCGAACTCTTCCGGCTTGCGGATCCAGCCGGTGACCGGGAACTTGCGCTTCGCCAGCAGCGCGAAGAAGGCCTCTTCGGGGATGAGGCCGGGCACCGCGACGACTTCCCAGCGGGTCGCGCGGCGCAGTGTTTCCGACAGCTCGTCGAAGCGCGGGATCTGGTGCGGCGCACCGAGGTGTTGCACCGCCTCGATGAACTCGTCGCAGGCGAGGCCCTCGAGCTGCGACGCCTGTCGCTCGTAGAGCCGGCGGTACAGGTCGTGTTCCTGCGCGGTGTAGGCGGACCAGTTCTGGTCGCAGGCGTAGTCGGCCCGAGCCGACGCATAGTCGCCGCGCGGCGGGCGCTCGCCCTGTCCGTACGTCACCGGGGCCACGCCCTGGTTGACCGCCTTTTCGTTGGCGAGCATCGTGCGCTCCTCAGGCGGCAGAGTGGTCGACCAGCACGCCGCGGCGGATCTGGTCGAGCTCGATGCTTTCGAACAGCGCGCGGAAGTTGCCTTCGCCGAAGCCCTGGTCGCCCTTGCGCTGGATGATCTCGAAGAAGATCGGGCCGATCACCGTCTGCGTGAAGATCTGCAGCAGCAGTTCATTCGGCGCGCCGAGATGCGTCGCGCCGTCGATCAGAATGCGCAGGCGCTTCAGCGCCTCGAGGTCCTCGCCGTGCTCGGGCAACCGCTTGTTCACCAGGTCGTAGTAGGTCTCGATCGTGTCCTGGAACGCCACGCCCTGGCCGCGCATCTTCTCGACGGTGGCGTAGATTTCGTCGGTGCCGAGCGCGATGTGCTGGATGCCCTCGCCGTGGTACTGCGCGAGGTATTCGGCGATCTGGCTCTGGTCGTCGGAGCTTTCGTTGATGGGGATGCGGATCTTGCCGCACGGGCTCGTCATCGCCTTGCTCTTCAGCCCGGTCAGCTTGCCTTCGATGTCGAAATAGCGGATCTCGCGGAAGCTGAACAGGCGCTCGTAGAAGTCGGCCCACTCCTTCATGCGGCCACGGTGCACGTTGTGCGTCAGGTGGTCGATATAGGTCAGGCCGTTGCCCTTCGGATTCGCCTGCGCGCCGGCGATCGGCACGAAATCGACGTCGTAGATGCTGATGTTGCCGATCGCGCCGGGCTCGGCCCCGTCCTTGCCGTGCCAGCGGTCGACGAAGTAGATCAGGCTGTCGCCGATGCCCTTGATCGCCGGGATGTTCAGCTCCATCGGTCCGGTCTGGTTGTCGAAGCCCCAGGCGCCGAGTTCGAGCGCGCGCTCATAGGCCTTCGCCGCGTCCTTCACGCGGAACGCCATCGCGCAGACGCTCGGTCCATGCAGGCGCGCGAAGCGCTGGGCAAAGGAGTCCGGCTCGGCGTTGATGATGAAGTTGATCTCACCCTGGCGGTACAGAGTGACGTTCTTGTGGCGATGCCGGGCGATCGGTGCGAAGCCCATGGTTTCGAACAGCTGGCCGAGCGCTGCCGGATCGGGCGCCGCGTATTCGACGAACTCGAAGCCGTCGGTGCCCATCGGGTTGTCCCAGGGGGTGAACTGCATGCGGCGCTCCTTTGTGCGGTGGATTCTTGACCTGCGTCAATGTCGAACCACACTGTAGGTTCGTTGACCCGCACTTTTTCTGCAAGTTTCACCGATCGGGCGGCGGCTTGCGCAGGAAACCTGCAAAATCCAACTGATGGATACCTCAACCGAGCTCGACGCCATCGACCGGCGCATTCTTCGAGCGCTGCAAGTCGACGGCCGCATGACCTACGACGAACTCGCCTCGCAGGTCAGCCTGTCGCCGTCAGCGACGCTGCGGCGGGTCAAGCGCCTGGAGGAAACGAAGGTGATCGCCGGCTACGTCGCGCTGATCCCGCCCGAGCGGGTCGGCCTCGGTCTCACCGCCTACCTCAACGTGCGCCTGGAGAAACACTCCGAGGTGCACAAGCGCAACCCGATGGACCTGTTCCGTGCCGCCGTGCAGACGTGGCCGGAGGTGGTCGAATGCGCGGCGCTGACCGGCGAAATGGACTATTTGTTGCGCGTCGTCGTCGAGGACATGGCGCACTACTCGCGCTTCATCATGGACACCTTGCTGAAGCACCCGAGCGTCGAAGACTGCAAGACCAGCTTCGTGCTCGATCGGGTGAAAAACACCACCGCCGTGCCGGTGTAGCGCCGGCCATCAGGTGTCCAGTTCCCCGAGCACGCGAGCGGTTGCGGTTTCGGACAAGTTCAGCAGTTGCGCGATGTCGCGCAGGTCGTCGGGCAGCGCGGCGTTGTCCCAGCCGCCCGCCGTGTGGCGTGCGAGGCGGATCGCGAGCATGACGCTCTTCGTGCTCGGGTGTTCGGCATGCCGGTCGTCGGTGATGCGCATCAGGATCTCTGGCAGCCGCCAGCTGCGCATCAGGGCCTGCTGCAGGTCGGGCAGCGCAACGTTCAGCACTTCCTTCTGGACCGTGCTCGAGCGCAGTGTGGCATCGGCCCGCTGTGCTTGCCGGATCTGCAGCGCCAGCACCGGTGCGTGGCACCACAGCAGCATCTCGGCGAAATCGTGCAACAGTGCCGCGTGGTGGATGACCGCCGCGTCGTGGTCCATGCGGTGCACGGCAAAGCCGAGGGCGAAATTGGCGGCGCGGTGGGCGCGCCGCATCACTTCGGTCAGGCCGGCCAGCGCCTCGGGCTCGTCATGCAGGCGGTCTTCCACTGTTGGCAGCGGACCGAACGCGCGGAAAAAAGGGGTGATGCCCATCATCACGATCGCCGCGGTGACGGTTTCGGGTTCGGTGACCATGCGCGGTGGTCGATTTGTGGCGGCATGCACCAGCACGCGCAGCGTCATCAGCGGATCGCCGGCGATCGTCTCGCCGATGAGGTTGGCGTCAACGCTGTCTTCGTTGAGCCGCAGGTCTTCGACCGCGCCGGCCGAACGGGCCAGGACGGGGATCTCGGCCGTTCGCAGACAGGCCGTCCATGCGGCGATGTCGGCCAGCGGGCGGGTCAGGCGGGTCGTGTCCATCTGGGTTCGCTCACTCAGAACCCCTCATGCGGGTGAAACGGTCGCCTTGTTGTCGGCCGTTCGCGGGGCTGCTTGAGCGTACTCCATTGCCGGAGCCGGACATTTGCTCATCGGCTGTGAAAAGAGGCCTGGCCCGCATCGCAGGCCAGGCCGGGGTGCCGGTTTTCACAGGCGCTTCACGCCCGGGATCCATCCCACCAGTTCGCCGTTCACGTACAACGCACCTTCGGGTGCGCCGGCGCTGGCGTAGAACTCCAGCGTGCGGGGCAGCGGGTCGCTGACCCGCTGCGCCGGCACGGCGACACGCCGTGCCATGCGGGCCAGCACCGCGCTCGCGGTACGCAGCGTCGCGGCGGCGGCACGCCGCGCGGGGTGGGTCCAGGGCGGCCTGGGGGCGGGTACCCGCCAGGGCAGGGGTTTCAAGCTCGTCATGGTCGTTCTTTCCTCGGCTGGCGGCGCCTGCGCGGCGCCGCGGTGTTTTCATGGGCTGTACTTCGGTCGGGGGAGCTGCTGGAGCTCGCGCTGCAGCGAGCGGCCGGCTTGCTGTCGCAGCGAGCCGCCGCCGTTGCGGTGAGAGCCGGCACGCCGGAAGTGCGCCGGCGCCACCAGCGGATTGCGTGGCTTGCGAGAGGTGACGGTGATCTTCATGCGTGTTTCTCCTGTGCAATGCAAACGGCCCGGGGCAGTGATGCAACCCGGGCCGTGGCGATGAGCGTTCGTGATGAATGCTCAGCGTGGCGGGCTGCCGGGCGGTGCCTCCACGGCACCGATGAACGAATCCGACGCCATCGCGCATCGCGCGAGGCGACGTGCGAGCAACGGGTTCAGTGCAACGGTGCGGAACATGGGACTCCGGGGAGTGGGGTGGAACGAGGGTGTCGTTGCGGTGACGGCTGAAGAACCACAACTTGCGCAAATGATAAACGATTGATTATCTTGCGCAAGAGGTGTCGACCGGGATTCAACCCCCTAGAACGCGGGGGTCAGCGTTTTCGTTTCAGCGGCGCAACACCGGCCTGCGTGCGGACCCACAGCTCCTTGGGGTCGTCGGGCGGCGCCTTCTTCGGCGGTGCCGCGGGTCCGGCGGAAGGCGACGGCGTGAGCACCTCGCCGAGCAGGTCCAGCAAGCGTGTCCGGGCACGGTCGGGATGGCGGCGGTAGTAGGTGAGCACCAGGCCGACGATGAATCGCTCGTCGTCGTCCTGCGGCATCGTCCGGGTCGCGTCGTCCTCGCTGCGGGGCGCCGCTGCAGCAGTGAATTCGTCGTGCGGCTGATCCATCCAGCCGTACGGCTTGTGGCACAGCTGCTCGAACTGCCGGGCGAGCCGCTCGCCGATCTGGCGCGAACGGCCCTTGATCTGGCTCCAGTAGCTCGGTTGGATCTGCAACCGCTCGGCGAAGCGCCGCTCCAGGCCACGCAGCGTGGCCGCATCCGGGTGCTTGACGGTGTGGTGGACGAATTCGTCGAAGAGGGCCAGCGCGTTGTCAAGGCGGATCTGGGCAACGTCTCGGGGGCCGGCATGCATGAGGTGCAATGATAAAGCTTTGATGCCCTGGCGATCCGGTCCGCCCAAAAGAGAAGGGCGGGCTTCTTGCGAAGCTCGCCCCGGGTTGAACCGGCGGTCAAGCGTCGACCCGCCGTCCAGCCACCGATGGCCCCTGTCAGCAGGGGCGACGCGGGTTACTTCTTGTCCTTGCCGACCTCGCGGCCGACGACGCCGCCGACCGCCGCGCCGCCGACCGTGCCCAGCGCGCTTCCGTCCGTCAGCACGGAACCGGCGACGCCGCCGATTGCCGCGCCGGCAGCGGTTGCCTTGTCCTGGCGCGACATGTTCTCGCAGGCGGTGAGGCCGGACACCATGGCCAGCACCAGCGCGCTGGCCGACAACTTCCGTTCGATCATGTTCATGGTTTCTCCGCTAGATAGCATCGACACCCCAAGGATCGCTGAAGCCCACCGCTGCGTCCGTCGGACGCAGCGGGAACATACTGTCCGTGCTGTCCTACAGGGAAATTGAAATGCCCGAACAACTCACCAAACACCCCGACGTCACGCTCGAGGTGCTGCGCAGCGTCGGCGCGCAGTGCGGCACCGGCGCGCCGCAGCAAATACTCACGTCGTGTCCGCAAGCCAGTTTTTGCAAGCTGCCTGGCGGGGAGATCTGTGTCTACGGTCTCGGCGAGGCGGCGCAGATGACGCAAATCAGTCCAGCTGAGTGGCAGACGGTCTTGCAAGCGGTGACGGCCTCGCCGGCTTCCGCGGCCTCGGCCAGCGGAGGGGCCGCCTCGTTGCACCCGGTGCCGGCCATGCTCAGCGCGCTGGGGCTGGTGTTGATCGGCGTGGCTGTCGGCTGGGTGCTCAAGCGGCGCTGATCGGCGCGGCCTACTCGTCGTCCTTGACCTTGTACTGCCCCATCAGCTGCTGTTGCACCGACGGTGGGACCGCCTCGTAGTGGCTCATCTCCAGCGTGTAGCGGCCTTCGCCGCCGGTCATGCCGTTGAGCCGCGCCTGGTACCCGTTCAGTTCCGACAGCGGCACCTGGCCGCTGACCGTCATGCTGCCGGACTGCATCGCATGGGTGCCGTTGATCTGGCCGCGTTTGGATGACAGGTCGCCGGTGATGTCGCCCATCGCCGGCTCCGGCGCGGTGATCTCCACCTTGACGATGGGCTCGAGCACGATCGGCTTGGCCTTCATCACCGCGTCGATCAGCGCCTTGCGGCCGGCGGTGGCGAAGGCGATGTCCTTCGAGTCGACCGAGTGCGACTTGCCGTCGTAGACGATCACCCGCACGTCCTTCACCGGAAAGCCGGCGATCACGCCGCTGTCCAGCGCCTGGCGCACGCCTTTCTCGACGGCCGGAATGAACTGGCTCGGGATCGTTCCGCCCTTGACCTGGTCGACGAACTCGAAGCCCGTGCCGCGAGGCAGCGGCTCGACGCGCAGGAACACTTCGCCGAACTGCCCGGCGCCGCCGCTTTGTTTCTTGTGCCGGTAGTGGCCTTCGGCCAACGCGGTGATCGTCTCGCGGTAGGCGATGCGCGGCGGGCGCGTGTTGACCTCGCACTTGTAGACCTCGTTCATGCGTTCGAGCAAGGTGCGCAGGTGCAGCTCGCCGAGCCCGTAGATGACGGTCTCGTTGGTGGTGGCGACGTGCTCGACCCTCAGGCACGGGTCTTCGTCGATGACCTTCTGCAGGATCTCCCACATGCGCTGCTCGTCGCCGCGCCGCTTCGGCTCGATGGCGAGGCCGTGCACGGCGACCGGGAAATCCAGCGGTTTCAGGTGCAGATGGTCGTCCTCGGCGGCGTCGTGCAGCACCGCGTCGAAGTGCATCTCGTCGACCTTCGCCACGGCGCAGATGTCGCCCGGCACCCCTTTGGCGACTTCCACGTGGTCCTTGCCCTGCAGCTTGAACAGGTGGCCGACCTTGAACGGCTTGCGCCCGTCGCCGATGTACAGCTGGCTGTCCCGAGTGACCGTGCCCTGGTGGATGCGGAAGATGCCCATCTTGCCGACGTAGGGGTCGACGGTCACCTTGAAGACGTGCGCGATGACATGTTTGGACGGGTCGGGATCGGCATGCAGCTCGGTCGCCTCCGGCCCCTCGCCCTTGTAGAACTGCGGCGGATTGCCCTCGGTCGGGTTCGGCAGCAGCTTGTCGAACACGTCGAGCAGCTCGGCCACGCCGGCGCCATTGCGCGACGACACGAAGCAGATCGGGATCAGGTGCCCCTCGCGCAGCGCTTGTTCCAGCGGCGCGTGCAGCTCGGCCGGGTCGACGTCGCCGTCGTTGAGGTAGCGCTCGACGAAGTCGGGATCGACCTCCACCACTTGCTCTACGAGTGCGCGATGCGCCTTCTCGACGCTCGAGAAGTCCGCCTCACGCCCCGGCTCGGCCGCCGACTTGAAGAAGCAGTCCACCACCTCGGTGCCCTGAGCCGCCGGCAGGTTCAGCGGCAGGCATTCCTTGCCGAAGGTCTCCTGGATCTGCGCCACGAGGCCGGGCAGATCGAGCCCCTGCCCATCGATCTTGTTGACGATGATCATGCGGCACAGGTCGCGCTTGGCCGCCCACTCCATCATCCGCGCCGTCATCATCTCGATGCCGACCTGGGCGTTGACGACGATGGCCGCCGTGTCCACGGCCTCCAGGGCCGTCATCGACTGGCCGACGAAATCCGCGTAGCCCGGCGTGTCGATCAGCTGGATCTGGGCGCCGTTGTGGCTGAAGTGGACCAGCGCCGAATTCAGCGAGTGCTGCACCCGGCGCTCCATCGGATCGAAGTCGCAGACGGTCGTGCCGCGCTCCAGGCTGCCCGGCGCACCGATCGCCCCCGCCCTCCACAGCAGCGATTCAACCAGACTGGTCTTGCCCGCCGCCGCTTGCCCGACGAGGGCGATCGTTCGGATGCAGGCAATATCGGGATTCGATGTCGACATGGCGCTCTCCTGGCGCTTCGCGCCGTGGTGGGGGGTGGCCGCAGGCGGACGGAATGCCATCGAGCGTACGAGATCACGGGCGCGCGGGCAATCGGGGCGGGTGCCCCGACACGCTTGTCAACATTTCGGGCGGGCGCTCGACCCCTCACCCTCAGTTCGCCGGCACGACCTGCGGCGCGCCCGGCATCACCGGCAAGGTGCCGGCGGCGCGTTTCGCTTCCCATTCGTCGTGCAGCGCCCGGTCGCTCTTGTAGTGCGGCACCCGGAACACCAGGCGCTTGACGCGGGTCCACAGCGCGTTGGAGCCCGCGACTTCCTCGTTCCAGTAGCGGTGGGCGCGCTGCAGGTTCAGCTCGGTGTCCATCTCGAACTGGTCGCGCGAGGTTTGGCCGCCGAAGGCGTAGAGCTTGCCGCGGTAGATGCGCCAGGTGTTCGGCCCGCCGCCGGCGCCCCAGGGCACCGCGTAGTTGATGCCGTTCGAGCAGAAGCCGCCGAACTGCGGCATGTATTTTTCGGGTGATGCGAGGAACAGCGCCTTGTTCGCCTCGCTCGCGAAGCGGTAGGTGACACCCAGGTGCTCGGCCTTGATCGCCGGATCGCCTTTCACCGCTTCGCCCTGCGTGAAGTAGGCGACCGCATCGTGGCCAAGCAGCATCAGCTTCGAGTCGGCGCCATCGCTGACGGTGCGAAACGGCCCGGCGTTCGGCGAGGCGGCGTTCTGGGCCGAGGCATTGAAGACGATGGCGCCGAACGCGGCGCACAGCAGGACAAAGGCAATTCGCATCGTTGGCACTCCATGGCATCCGCAGGCGCGGGGCTGTGCAGTATGCCGGGTGCCGCCGGGATCGCACCGCCTGTGGTCCTACAGCGGCCTCCGGGACCGGCCGACAGACAAAGGCAGCGGGTCCGCCGCAAACTGACCCTCTCACCGGCCGCTCGTCACGGCTCATGTTCATGCAGACCGCCTATCGCCTCGGACCCGCCCCTCCGGCCGCGCTGTGCGCGCCGGCCGACCCGCGGGTTGTCCTGTGGCCGGCCATCGTGATTGCGCTGGTGCTTTGCACGATGTCGCTCGGGGCGCGCGCCGAGCCCGAGACTCCCGCCGGCGAACGAACCGTCGTCCCGGGCGCCGACCGACCGGCCCTCAGCGCCGAACTCACCGCATTTCACGGCCGCATCCCACCGGTGGAAAGCGGCGTGCAGGCGCTGGACGGACGCCCGGTCACCGAGCTGGCCGGTGTCGACTACCGGCTGTGGTTGTCGAGCGGACGTGCCGGCCTGGCGATCGGTGTCGGCACGGTGAGCCTCGTGATGCCGCAGCTGCACGACGCCGCCGACACGCCGCGCCGGCTCGGCGCCACGGCGCCGACCGTCACCGTGGGCTTGCGCTACCGGATGTCGCCACGATCGGCCGTCTACGCCGACGCGGCCGGCGTGCACGGCTTTGGCGCCGATGTCCATGCCGCGCAGATCAACACCCGCGTCGGCCTCGAGTGGAAGCCGGCGACGTCGCGATTCGGCTTCGAGCACCGCTCGTTCGGCTTGCAGCTCGATTCCGGCTATCGTTTGTCGCTGAGGGCACGCTCGGGCGGGCTGGCGCTGTACCTGCGCGGCAAGTTCTGAACCCGAACCAGGAGCCACGATGCCACGCACCACCAAACACACCGCCAATGCCCGCACGCCGCCGCTGCCGCAGCAACGCGACGAACGCGGCGGCGCCGGCAGCGTCGAGGAGCAGCAGCTGGGCAACCCCCGCGACGAGCGCAAGCGCACCCCCAAGCTGCCGCACGAGCGCGACCAATCCACCGGCGCGCAAGCGACCGGCGGCGAGACCGAAGGCAACGCGGAGCTGATGGACCAAGCCCGCAAGGACCTCGAAAGCGGCAAACAGGACACCGACCGAGGTCCGGTGGCCGACGCGACCTACCAACGACTGCGCAGCAAGAAGTAGCTCGGCCGCCGGACTACTGGAACGCCACTTCCGCAAAGCTCCTCAGCTTGCGGCTGTGCAACTGGTCGACGCCGGCCTGGCGCAGCAGCTCGAACGCGCGGATGCCGATGCGCAGGTGCTGGTCGACCCGCTCGCGATAGAAGTGGTTGGCCATGCCGGGCAGCTTGATCTCGCCGTGCAGCGGCTTGTCGGACACGCACAGCAAGGTGCCGTAGGGCACGCGGAAGCGAAAGCCGTTCGCCGCGATCGTCGCCGACTCCATGTCCAGCGCGATGGCCCGGCTCTGGCTGAAGCGGCGCTCCGGCGTGCGCTGCGGCATCAGCTCCCAGTTGCGGTTGTCGGTGCTCGCGACGGTGCCGGTGCGCATCACGCGCTTGAGCTCGCGGCCCTTCAGCTGCGTGATGTCGGCCACAGCGGCCTCCAGCGCGACCTGCACCTCGGCCAGCGGCGGCAGCGGCACCCACAGCGGCAGGTCTTCGTCGAGCACGTGGTCCTCGCGCACATAGCCGTGGGCCAGCACGTAGTCGCCGAGCTGCTGCGTCGTGTGCAGGCCGGCGCAGTGGCCGAGCATGATCCACGCATGCGGACGCAGCACGGCGATGTGGTCGGTGATCGTCTTCGCGTTGGCGGGGCCCACGCCGATGTTGACCATCGTGATGCCGCTGCGGTCGTCGCGCATCAGGTGGTAGGCGGGCATCTGCGGCAGGCGCGGCGGCGGCGCGCCGAGTTCGTCGCCGGGGCGCATCGGCATTCCGGTGCGCCGCGTGACGGCGTTGCCCGGTTCGACAAAGGCGGTGTAGTCGCCGCCGGCGTGCGCCATCGCCTCGTGGCCGAGGCGCACGAACTCGTCGATGTAGAACTGGTAGTTCGTAAACAGCACGAAGTTCTGGAAATGCTCGGGCGCCGTGCCGGTGTAGTGGCGCAGGCGGTGCAGCGAGTAGTCCACGCGCGGCGCGGTGAACAGCGACAGCGGCTGCGCCTCGCCGGGGCGCGGTTCGTGCGTGCCGTTGGCGATGCCGTCGTCCATCGCGCCGAGGTCGGGCAGGTCGAACAGGTCGCGCATCAGCAGCCGCCGGCCGGCATCGAGCGAGCCTTCGAGGTGGTCGTTCTCGGCGAGCGAGAAGTGCACCGGGATCGGCTGCGAGCTGGTGCCGACCTCCACGGCCACGTGGTGGTTCTTCATCAGCAGCCGGAACTGCTCGAAGTAGTAGTCGCCGAACAGGTCGGGGCGTGTCAGCGTGGTTTCGTAGGTGCCCGGGCCGGCCACGAAACCGTAGCTCACGCGCGAGTCGGCGCGCGCGACCGTGTCGGTGTGCACTCGCACGAACGGGTAGCACGCCCGCACGTGCTGCGCGAGCGCGTTGCCGCCGACAAAACGCTGCAGCGCGTCGCGCAGGTGGGCGATGCTGCCGTCGTAGATCGCCCGCACGCGCTCCAGCGCTTGTGCGGGGTCGTCGTAGCGGGTCGGGGCGATGAAGGGGGGGAGCGAGGACATGCGCGGCCTTTGGTGTTGTTGCCTATTCTCGCCCTGCCTGCCACTCGGCGCATCGATACACTGGCGCGTTTTCAAGGACGCTGGCAATGCACGTGATGGTTCTCGGCAGCGGTGTCATCGGCGTCACAGCCGCTTACCACCTCGCGCTGGCCGGACATGAAGTGACGGTCCTCGACCGGCAGCCGGGTGCCGGCCTCGAAACGAGCTATGCCAATGCCGGCGAAGTGTCGCCGGGCTATTCCGCGCCATGGGCCGGGCCGGGCGTGCCGATCAAGGCCATCAAGTGGCTGTTGATGCAGCACCGTCCGCTGGTGATCCGGCCGCACCTCGATCTCGGCCTCGTCCGCTGGGGTCTCGCGATGCTGCGCAACTGCACGGCGGCGCGCTACGAGCTCAACAAGGGCCGCATGGTGCGGCTCGCCGAGTACAGCCGCGACTGCCTGCGCGAACTGCGCGAGGACACCGGCATCCGCTACGACGAACGCATGCAGGGCACGCTGCAGCTGTTCCGCAATGAAGCGCAGCTCGACGGCAGCGCCGCCGACGCCGCGATCCTGCGGCGCTACGGCGTGCACTTCGAGGTGCTGGACCGCGCCGGCTGCATCCGCCACGAACCGGCGCTGGCGGCGGTCGGCGAGAAGTTCGTCGGCGGCTTCCACCTGCCCGGCGACGAGACCGGCGACTGTTTCCAGTTCACGCAAAAGCTCGCCGAGATGGCGACGCAGCGCGGCGCGGTGTTTCGCCACGGCACGACGATCAAGGGCCTGCTGCGCGACGGTGACCGGATCGACGGCGTCGTCACCGATGCCGGCACGCTGCGCGCCGATGCCTACCTCGTCGCGCTCGGCAGCCATTCGCCGCTGCTGCTGCAGGGAATCGGCATCCGCGTGCCGGTCTACCCGGTCAAGGGCTACTCGATCACGGTGCCGATCACCGATGCACGCGGCGCGCCGGAGTCGACGGTGATGGACGAGACGCACAAGGTCGCCGTCACGCGGCTGGGCGAGCGCATCCGCGCCGGCGGCACGGCCGAGCTCGCCGGCTACACGCTGGCGCTGCACGAGGCGCGGCGGCGCACGCTCGAACACGTGGTGAGCGATCTCTTTCCGCAAGGCAGCGACCTGTCGCGCGCCGAGTTCTGGTGCGGCCTGCGGCCGATGACGCCGGACGGCACGCCGATCGTCGGCGGCACACGCCTGCCCAACCTGTACCTCGCCACCGGCCACGGCACGCTCGGCTGGACGATGGCCGCCGGAACCGCCCGCGTGATGGCCGACCTGATCTCCGGCCGCGAACCGGAGATCGACCTGGACGGGCTGACGGTGGAGCGCTACCGCAGCGCCTATCGGTGATTCGTGGCCCGGATGAAATCCGGGGTCGGCGTTGGCACCACCGCAGAACCCCGGATTGCATCCGGGCTACGGCCTCGCGGCGCGAGGAGCTCGCTCAGGCGGTCCGGCGTTCCTGCGATGCGTTCGAGCTTCGGATAGCGCAGCCCGCCGCGATAGTCGATGCGCACGCTGCGGTACAGGTCGCCGGTCTTCACCAGCAGCTCGATCGGCTCGCCGCCGGCTTTCGACTGAGTGATCGTGTCCTTCAGCAACTCGGCCTTGTAGCTGCGCCCGTTCACCGCGAGCAGCGTCGAGCCCGGCACGAGGCCGGCCTCGAACGAGGGGCTGCCCCAGGCCACGTGGCTCAGCTTGTCACCGTCGCTGCCGACATCGAAGCCGAGCGAGTAGCTGAAGTCGGTGATCTTCCGGCGCGACTCGATCGCCTTGTAGTGGTCGCTCGGCTTGTCGCTCCATGCGAGCTGCCAGCCGCCACGAACCAGGCCTTGCAGTGGCGCGCCCGGGCCATGGCCGTCGAGCCGGCTGCGCAGGAACGTGGCCCAGTCGTGCGGCTGCACGCGGTCCAGCGCGCGCGCGACATCGTCGAACACGTATGTCAGCGGCGCGACGCGTCCCGGCTCCACGCCGAAGAACGCCCGCGCGAAGTCGTCCATCGAACGCCGGCCGCCCGACGCCTCGCGGATCAGCATGTCGGCCTCGATCCAGATCAGCGTCGCCTCGTCGTAGTAGTCGACGCTGCGCTGCCAGTCGCGCCAGTCGTGGTGCCAGCGGCGCTGGATGATGGGCTCGTTGGTCGTGTCCTGCAGGTTGCGCCAGCTGCGCCCGTCGCGTGCGTCCAGCCACGCGGCGGTGGCGGCCAGGTCGTCGAGCGTGTCGGGCACGCTGACCATTCCGGAGCGGGCCGCCAGCACCTTGCCCCAAAACTGCGTCTGCCCTTCGTACACCCACAGCAGGCTGTTCTGCATCGGTGTGTTGAAGTGCGGCGTCATGAGGTCGGCGGGGCGCCGGAACTTGCCGTTCCACGAGTGCGCGTATTCGTGCGCGAGCAGATCGCGCCCAACCGATCCCTTGTCCCATTCGGTGAAGTAGTTCGACTTCACGCCGTTCTCGCTGGACTCGTGGTGTTCGAGCCCGATGCCGCCGAAGTTCTCGCTCAGCGACAGCAGGAACTCGTAGTGGCGGAAGTGGCGCGCGCCGAACAGGCGGTCGGCCTGCGTGACGAGCGCGCGATGGGCGGCGATCTGCTCGGGTGTCGCTTCGAGTTGCTGCGCGCGGTCGGCCATGATGTGCAGCGCGACCGGCGGCCGGCCCGCCTCGCGGGCGCCGGGATCGAGGTCGACGCGCTTCACGTGCCGGCCGGCGAACAGCGGTGAATCGACCAGCGTGTCCACGCTCACCGGCTTGAATTGCACCGCGGCGCCGCTGCGCGACGCTTCCTGCAGCGCGGTGCCGAACGACCAGCCTTCGGGCAGCGTCACGCTCGGTTGCACGGCGATGTTCGCGGCCGCATGGCCGGCCGGGTACAGCAGCACGGTGTTCCACTGCAGGCCCAGCATGTCGGGCGTGGACACGATGCGGCCGGCCTTGCCGTCCAGCGGCGAGACGAACTGGAACTCGAGGGTCAGCGTCTTCGCTCCGGCCGGCACGTCCACGTGGAACGCGTGCACGTCCAGCGTGTCGCGCTTCCACTCGACGCGGCGGCCGTCGGCGTGCATTTGCAGTCCGGTGAGCTGCGAGATCGGCCCGACCGGCGAATGCGCGCCGGGCAGCCAGCGCGGGTAGTACAGCACCAGCGGTCCAGGGCGAACCGGCAGCGTCTGCGTCGCGCGGAAGATGCGCCGATCGAGATCGGTGACGTCGACCTGCAGCGTCATCACGCCGGGATACGGCGTGTCGCTGAGCTTGGGAAGCGGCTGGGCGGTGGCCCATGTGGCGGCGAGTGCGAAGGCGAGTGCGGCAAGGACGCGTTTCATCTGCAAATCGTGCGGCGCGTGGCGAAGGGTCGACACGATACGCGAAGTCGCGCCGCCGTGTCGTGCATGCGTCAACGCCCGGCGAGGGTGCGCGATACAGTGCCGCGCAGGAGGCTGCGATGGCACGAGACAAGGTAGAGGCGCCGATGGCGTCGACGGTGGTCCACGTGGCCGTGTCCGCCGGGCAGGCGGTCCGGGCCGGGCAGACGCTGCTTGTGCTCGAGGCGATGAAGATGGAGCACGAACTCCACGCGACGCACGATGCGCAGGTGCAAGCCGTGCTCGTGCAGCCCGGCGAGCTGGTGCACGAAGGCGACCTGCTGCTGCAGCTCGGGCCGCCGGTCGGTGCGGCAGGCGCTGTCCTGCCCACGCCGGCGAATGCCGCCGAGCCGATGCTGCGCGACGACCTGCGCGAGGTCGAAGCGCGGCACGCGCTGACGCTCGATGCGGCGCGCCCCGACGCGGTCGCGAAGCGCCGTGCCGCCGGGCAGCGCACGGCGCGCGAGAACATCACCGACCTCTGCGATGCCGGCAGCTTCAGCGAATACGGCGCGCTTGCGATCGCCGCGCAGCGCAGCCGGCGCAGTCTCGAGGACCTGACGAAGAACACGCCGGCCGACGGCATGGTCACCGGCATCGGCAGCATCAACGGCGCGCTGTTCGGCGAGGAGCCTTCGCGCTGCGTCGTGATGGCCTACGACGCGACGGTGCTGGCCGGCACGCAGGGCATGCGCAACCACCAGAAGACCGACCGCCTGCTGGGCATCGCGCTGCAGCAGCGGCTGCCGGTCGTGCTGTTCGCCGAAGGCGGCGGCGGCCGCCCCGGCGACACCGACATGCCGATCGTCGCCGGACTGCACGTGACCACCTTCGCAAACCACGCTCGGCTCAGCGGGCAGGTGCCGGTGGTCGGCATCGTGTCCGGCCGCTGCTTCGCCGGCAACGCGGCGCTGCTCGGCTGCAGCGACGTGATCATCGCGACGAAGCACAGCCACATCGGCATGGGCGGGCCGGCGATGGTCGAGGGCGGCGGTCTCGGCGTGTTCAAGCCCGAGGACATCGGGCCGAGCGACGTGCAGCACCGCAACGGCGTCATCGACGTGCTGGTCGACGACGAAGCGCAGGCTGTCGCGGCCGCGAAACAGTACCTGTCGTACTTCCAGGGTCGGCTCGGCGAGTGGAGTGCTGCCGACCCGATGCGGCTGCGCGACGTGCTGCCGGAGAACCGCGTGCGCGCCTACGACATGCGGCAGGTGATGCGCCTTGTCGCCGACACGGACACGCTGCTCGAGCTGCGTGCCGGCTTCGGCGCCGGCATCTTGACGGCGCTCGCGCGCATCGAAGGCCGGCCGGTCGGCTTGATCGCCAGCAACCCGTCGCATCTGGGCGGCGCGATCGACGCCGACGCCGCGGACAAGGCCGCGCGCTTCATGCAGCTGTGCGACGCGCACGGGCTGCCGCTGGTGTCGCTGGTCGACACGCCGGGTTTCATGGTCGGCCCCGAGATCGAATCGCGGGCGCAGGTGCGCCACGTGAGCCGCATGTTCGTCGTGGCGGCGCACCTGCGCGTGCCGTTCTTCGCGCTCGTGCTGCGCAAGGGCTATGGCCTCGGTGCGATGGCGATGACCGGCGGCGGCTTTCAAGTGCCGGTCGCGACGGCCGCCTGGCCGAGCGGCGAGTTTGGCGCGATGGGGCTGGAAGGCGCGGTGCGGCTCGGCTTTCGCAAGGAGATCGAGGCGGCGCCCGAAGGTCCGCAGCGCGACGCGCTCGTTCAGCAGCTCGTCGACCAGCAATATGCCAACGGCAAGGCAATCAACATGGCGGCCACGCTGGAAATCGATGCCGTCATCGACCCGGCGCACACGCGGCACTGGCTGGTGCAGGGGTTGATGTCGACTGCCAAGCCTCAGGGAAGCGGCCGCTTCATCGACCCGTGGTAGGCGTTCGTGGCCAGGATTGCATCCCGTATGCGCCAACTTGCCGTCTCCCCGGCGTCGTCACCCCGCGCCGTCACCCCGCGCCGTCACCCGCGCCGTCACCCCGGCGAAAGCCGGGGTCCACGGAGTGCTTACTAGCAGGTTGATTTGTTCGTGTTGCAGGCCGGGTCCCGCCCCGGCAGGCGGGTAACTTTCATTTGCTGGCCCAAATGAAAGTCACCAAAGCAAAGGGCC
>DATKCI010000283.1:0-4181 GCA_035513255.1 Piscinibacter sp.
CGCGATCACCGGGTGTGGACCGCGCCCGACGAATGGTTCGCGGTGTTCTGGTCGGAGGCCTGATCTGCCGTCGTGGGGTCTTTCTTGAACTTTCAGCAATTGCTGAAAGTTCTCAATAAACTCCCGCCATGCCCACCCTCTCCCCGCTCGTGCGCAGCTTCGTCGGCCACTTCGGCGAAATGGGCAGCCGCTGGGGCATCAACCGCACCGTCGGCCAGATCTACGCGCTGATCTTCGTGTCGCCGAAGCCGCTGAATGCCGACGAGATCGCCGAGGCGCTCGAGTTCTCGCGCTCCAACGTCAGCATGGGCTTGAAAGAGCTGCAGGCGTGGCGGCTCGTCAAGCTGCGCCACCTGAGCGGCGACCGGCGCGAATACTTCGATGCGCCGACCGACGCGTGGGAGATCTTCCGCACCTTGGCCGAGGAGCGGCGGCGGCGCGAGATCGAGCCCACGCTGTCGATGCTGCGCAACGCGCTGCTGGAGCAGCCGACGACCGACGAGGACCGGATCGCGCAGCAGCGCATGAAGGGCATGCACGACCTCATCGAACTGATGACGACGTGGTTCGACGACGTGCAGCGCCTGGACCAGCGCACCCTCGCCCAGCTGATGAAGATGGGCGCCAAGGTACAGCGCTTGCTCGAGTTCACCGGCAAGGGCAAGGCGCAGCCGTAGCCACGACAACCCGGAGCCGCACCCCGCAATGGACCCGATCCTGCTTGCCCGCGCCCAGTTCGCGGCCAACATCAGCTTCCACATCCTGTTCCCGGCGATCACGATCGCGCTCGCCTGGATGCTGCTGTTCTTCCGTTGGCGCTGGCTCACGACGAAGGCCGAGGCGTGGCTCGTCGCCTACCGCTTCTGGACCAAGGTGTTCGCGCTCAGTTTCGCGCTCGGCGTGGTCAGCGGCGTCACGATGAGTTTCCAGTTCGGCACCAACTGGCCGGGCTACATGGAGACCGTCGGCAACATCGCCGGCCCACTGCTCGGCTACGAAGTGCTCACCGCGTTCTTTCTCGAAGCGAGCTTCCTAGGCATCATGCTGTTCGGCCACGGCCGGGTCAGCGAGCGGCTGCACTTCACGTCCACCTTTCTCGTCGCGTTCGGCACCACGCTGAGCGCGTTCTGGATCCTGTGCCTCAACTCCTGGATGCAGACACCCGTCGGCTACGAGATCCGCGACGGCGTCTTCCACGTGACGAGCTGGCTCGAGATCCTGTCGAACCCGTCGTTTCCGTACCGGCTCGCCCACATGCTGATCGCGTCGGCGTTGACGGCGGCCTT
Organism: Piscinibacter sp.; assembly: GCA_035513255.1. Lineage (GTDB taxonomy): Bacteria > Pseudomonadota > Gammaproteobacteria > Burkholderiales > Burkholderiaceae_C > Albitalea. Next base: position 1,287 of record DATKCI010000283.1, read on the forward strand.
TCTGCTCGCCGGCGTCAGCGCCTGGCAGCTGCTGCGCGGCGCGGCCAACGCGTCGACGGCGATCGTGCTGCGGGTCGGCCTGACCATCGCTGCGGTGCTCGTGCCGGTGCAGATCCTCGTCGGCGACCTGCATGGGCTGAACACGCTCGAGCATCAGCCGCAGAAGATCGCCGCGATGGAAGCCATATGGGAGACCGAGCGCCGCGCGCCGCTGCTGCTCTTTGCCTGGCCTGACGAAGCCACGCGCAGCAACCGCTACGAAGTCGCCATTCCCGCCGCCGGCAGCCTGATCCTGACCCACGAGCTGGACGGCGAGATCAAGGGCCTCAACGAGTTCAAGGGCGCCCATCCTCCCGTCGCGCCGGTCTTCTTCGCCTTCCGCGTGATGGTCGGCACCGGCGTGCTGATGCTGCTCGCGAGCTGGATCGGATGGTGGCTGTACCGGCGCCGCCGCTGGATCGCCGACACCTTGCCGCGTCCGCTGCTGTGGACGCTGACCGCGATGACCTTCTCCGGCTGGCTCGCCACCTTGGCCGGCTGGTACGTGACCGAGATCGGCCGCCAGCCGTTCATCGTGCAGGGGCTGGTGCGCACGGCGGACGTGGCCTCGAACGTGCCGTCCGGCATGATCGCGACGACGTTCGCGATGTACATGCTGCTCTACGTGGTCTTGATCGTCGCCTATGTCACCGTGATCGCCTACATGGCCGGCAAGCCGGTCGACGAAGGCCCGGTCACGCCGCAGAGCAGCGCCGCCGTCGCGGCGACCGTTGCAGGGAGCAAGCCATGAGTTTCGATGACGCGCTGCCGGTGATCTTCATGGGCATCATGGGCCTCGCGATGCTGGCCTACGTGGTGCTCGACGGCTACGACCTCGGCGTGGGCCTGCTGATGCCGCGCGCCGACGATGCGCAGAAGGACACGATGATCGCGAGCATCGGCCCGTTCTGGGACGCCAACGAAACCTGGCTGGTGCTCGGCATCGGCATTCTGCTGATCGCCTTCCCGAAGGCGCACGGCATCGTGCTGACCGCCTTGTACCTGCCGGTGGCGCTGATGCTGGTGGGCCTGATCCTGCGCGGCGTGGCGTTCGACTTCCGCGTGAAGGCGCACGACAGCCACAAACCGCTGTGGAACCGCGCTTTCTTCGCCGGCTCGGCGATCGCCGCCGTGTCGCAGGGATGGATGCTCGGGCACTACATCAGCGGGCTGCAGCCGGGCTGGCAGTACCACCTGTTCGCCGCGGCGATCGCGCTCGCGCTGCCGGCCGCCTACGTGCTGCTCGGCGCGTGCTGGCTGATCCTGAAGACGGAGGGCGAGCTGCAGCAGCGCGCGGTGCGCTGGGCCAAGGGCGCGTGGGTGCCGGTCGTCATCGGCATGGGCCTCATCTCGGTCATCACGCCGTGGGTCAGCCCCACCGTGCGCGAGCGCTGGTTCAGCATGCCGGCCTTCATCGCACTGCTGCCGATCCCGCTGATGACGGTCACCGCCCTGCTCGCGGTGCGCGGCCTGCTGAACTCGCACCGCATTCTCGGCAAGCTGTGCTGGCTGCCGTTGACGCTGCTCGTCGCGGTGTTCCTGCTCGGCTTCTTCGGGCTGGCCTACAGCCTGTACCCGTACGTCGTGATGGACCGGCTGACGATCTGGCAGGCAGCCAGCAGCCCGGCGGCGCTGAAGGTGATCCTCGTCGGCGTGGCGATTTCCGTGCCGGCGATCGCCGCCTACACGGTGCTCGCCTATCGGATCTTCGGCGGCAAGGCGAGCGAGCTGCGCTACGCGTGATCCGACGCAGCGAAGCACCTATGAAATGGTGCAGCGTAGTCGGCTCGGTCAGAGGGCAGCCGGCGGCCCGGAGAAAAGTGCTTCACAGCCTCTGACCGGCGCGGCGGGAACGCCGATTGCCCGTGTTTTGTTCCCATGAACGCGCACCATCTCATCGCGTTCCGCAAGGTGCGCACGCACGACCTCCCGCCGCAGCCGCCAGACCCGGAACAGCCGCCGCCACCGGCCCCGCCGCCGCCCAGGCCCGAGGTGCCGCCGCCCGAGATCGAGGATCCGCCGTCGCCGGACCAGACCGATCCCGTGCGCGAACCCGGCAAGGCGCCGCCGGCGGTCGTCCGGTCCCGTCAATCGTCCTGCAACGCCAGCATCTTTTGCAGCATCACCGCGAGCTCTGACTGGCTGTCCAGGAAAAACATCGCACGCGACAGCGGATCGTCGCGGCCGACACGAACGGTCAGCCAGTGCGGATCGGCGCGAATGAACACCGCTTCGTCGTTGACGTCGTCGCCGACGAAGACCGCCGAGCCGGCCCCGGAACGCTGCACCAGCGACGCGAGCGCATCGCCCTTGTCCGGCAGCCCCTCCGCGACGACGTTGACGACGCACTTGCCGCCGAAGCGCTTCAGTGCCGGCTCGATGCCCTGCAGCAGGTTCTCGATGCACAGCAACGCGGCCCCCGCATCGGGCGCCGCGCGATAGTGCAGCGCGAGCGAATACTGCTTGTCTTCGATCTCCACGCCGGCAAGCCGCAAAGCCTCGGCGTGCGTGACCGCGCGTTCGCGCACCTCGTTCAGCGCTTCGTCGGCCTGCATGGGCAGCTCATGCGCCGGATCTTCGGCGCCGTGGTTTCCGACGATGTAGTGCGGCTTGAAGCCCAGACGCGGCGTCACGTCGTCCACGGCGCGGCCGGTGATGATCGCCACCGGGCCGAGCTCGGCCAGCCGCGTGAGGCCTCCGGCCACGCCGAGTGCCACCCTCGCATCGTCCGGATGCTCGACGATCGGCGCGAGTGTGCCGTCGAAATCGAAGGCCAGCAGCGGGCGGCGCTGCATCACGGCCTTCATCGCGTCTTCGCCCTCCGGCGAGACCAAATGCTTCATCTTCAGTTTCCGT
>DATKCI010000284.1:0-2146 GCA_035513255.1 Piscinibacter sp.
CCGCAGCGGCCCTCGCCCCACGGCGCGATCGCGAGGTACAGGTTGAGCACGCGTGCCTTGCCGAGCGTGCGGTCCAGCTCCACCGCATACAGCAGCTCGCGCAGCTTGCGCACGTGGTTGCGCCCGTCGCCCGCATAGAGCAGCTTCGCGACCTGTTGCGACAGCGTGCTGCCGCCGCGGGCCGTGTCCGATCGCCGCTGGTTCAGCGACCACGCGGCGCCGATCTCGCGCAGGTCGTAGCCGCTGTGTTCGTAGAAGCGCTGGTCCTCGGCCGCGACGACGGCGCGCGGCAGCCAGGTGCCGAAGCCGTGCGCGGCGATGGCACAGCTCGGTGTCGTGTGCAACAGCGCCTCGGTGCCGAGGCCGTCGACGACGAAGCCGGTCATCTCGGGCCGGATCATGAGCTCGCGCTGCGGCAGCCGCAGCGTCGCCTCCAGCCGCAACTGCCCGTCGATGCGGATCAGGTGGACCTCCGGCAGCGCGTCGGCGAAGAGGTGGAACGCGTCGGCGAGCGGGGTGTCGGCGAGCTTGAACTGGAACTCGATGCCTTGCGCGGCCAGGTGGGCGGTCCATCGGCCGCGGACCGCACCGGCGCCCTGGCCGAGCGTGAACTCGCCGCGCCAGTCGCTCTGCGCGGCGCGCTGCAACGTGAACACGATGCGCGTGAGCTCGATCGCGTCGTCGCCGAGTTCGTTCAGCCGAACCCGGCATGGTGCGCAGACGGCCTGCCAGGTGTCCGCCTGCGCCGCCGCGCTGAACTGCAGCGCACCGAACGGCGTGGGCAGCCGGCGGCCTTCGATCAGCCGCATGACGACGGGGTGCGTCGCCACGCGCAGCATCGCCGGCACGCTCAGCTGCGTGCGCCACGGGCCGAGCTGCAGCGGGTGCGACCATTCGCCCGCGGCCGGGCGCAACAGCTGCACGACGGCCACGACGGACAGCAGCGCGGCGATGACCAGGCCCGCGGCCCAGGCGCCCGCGAGGATCAGCGAGCGTTTCACAGTGCCCTCGCCGTCGTGATGGCCTGCCACGGCCCGACCGACCGGCCCAGCTGCGCCGCCCAGAACCAGCTCGACGCATCGGTGAAGGCGTGGCCCTGCGCATCGACGATGCGCTCGCAGACACGCAGCCGCCGGCCGTCGCGTTCGGCAATGAAGCAGCGCCACAAGCGCTGCGTGTCGTCGCGTTCCAGATGCGCCTGCTCGATGGTGTAGCCGAGGCCGCGATAACAGTCGGCCGCCGGATGCAGCATGCGGGTGGGCCGCTGCACCTCGCGCCAGACCAGCGCCTGCTCGCCGTCGGTCAACCGCACGATGCGCCCGGGAAAGTGGTTGGAGAAGCGCTGCTCGACGGCGCTCAGCGCCAGCGGCCGCAGCCTGCGGCCGTCCCACTCGGTCGGCCACTCGTCGCCGGCGGCGCTCGCCTGCGGGGCGGCAGGCGCACGCACCAGCGGTGCCAGTGCGCAGACGAACAGCGTCGCGGCAAAGAGCAGCTTCGCCGCGCCGGCGCAGCGATCACGCACGTTCATCGCGGCCTCCCCGAACGATGGCGATCACGCCCGCACAGACCAGCGCCAGCACCAGCAGGCCGACGCCTTCGTGCACATGCTCCGGCACCATGCTGCGCCGTGCCTCCAGCATCACCAGGACGCTGTTGCGCAGCGTGTTGCCGAGCAGCACCAGGACGCCGATCCACGGCAACGCGCGCACGAAGCGGCGGTCGGGAAGGCCCATCAGCGCCGCCACCGTGCAGGCGCAGAAGTAGGCCATCCACACCATCTGCACGCCGGAGCAGGGCGCGTCGACGATGACCAGCCGGCCTTCGACCTGCATCGCGGTGCCGCTGCGCTCGGCCGCGATGCCGGCCAGCTGCAGGCCCCAGGTGCTCAACTGCGCCGTCACGAGTCGCAGCGGGTAGCCGGCGTAGAACTGCAGCGACGAGATGACCGGCAACGCGAGCACCGCGAGACCGGCCAGCGGCAGAAACGCGCGGCCCGACGGCATGAAGGCGCGCAAGCCGGCCGCCAGCGCGCGCGCCGCCAGCAGCGCGCCGGCCAGCGGCGGCGCCGCGAACACGCTGGCCGTCGCCGCCGCGCTGCGCCCGAGCGCCAGCGCGAGTGGACCCGGCCGCGGGCTGCCGCGCAGCT
>DATKCI010000285.1:0-20125 GCA_035513255.1 Piscinibacter sp.
GCCCACCAGGTGGGTGCCAGCGAAGGCTACGGCGAAGGCTCGATCCAGATCCTGGAAGGCCTGGAGGCGGTGCGCAAACGCCCGGGCATGTACATCGGCGACACCTCTGACGGAACCGGCCTGCACCACCTGGTGTTCGAGGTGGTCGATAACTCCATCGACGAAGCGCTGGCCGGCCACTGCGACGACATCGTCGTGACCATCCACACCGACAACTCGATCTCCGTCATCGACAACGGGCGCGGCATCCCCACGCGCGTGAAGATGGACGACAAACACGAGCCCAAGCGCAGCGCGGCCGAGATCGCGCTGACCGAGCTGCACGCCGGCGGCAAGTTCAACCAGAACAGCTACAAGGTCTCGGGCGGCCTGCACGGCGTGGGCGTGTCGTGCGTGAACGCGCTGAGCAAGTGGCTGCGGCTGACGGTGCGGCGCGAAGGCAAATCGCATTTCATCGAGTTCAGGAAGGGCGTGCCGCAGGACCGGCTGCTCGAGCTGCGCGACGGCTTCGAGGTCAGCCCGATGAAAGTGATCGGCGAAACCGAGAAGCGCGGCACCGAGGTGCACTTTCTGCCGGACGACGAGATCTTCGAGAACATCGACTACCACTACGACATCCTCAGCAAGCGGCTGCGCGAACTGAGCTTTCTGAACAACGGCGTCAAGATCCGCCTCGTCGACGAGCGCAACAACAAGGAAGACAACTTCGCGTTCGTCGGCGGCGTGAAGGGCTTCGTCGACTTCATCAACACCGGCAAGAAGGTGCTGCACCAGAACATCTTTCACGCCGTCGGCGAGAAGATGAGCGAGCACAACACCAACATCACGGCCGAAGTCGCGATGCAGTGGAACGACGGCTACAGCGAGAACGTGCTGTGTTTCACCAACAACATCCCGCAGCGCGACGGCGGCACCCACCTGACCGGGCTGCGCGCGGGGATGACACGCGTGATCAACAAGTACATCGAGGACAACGAGCTCGCGAAGAAGGCCAAGGTCGAGATCAGCGGCGACGACATGCGCGAAGGCCTGTGCTGCGTGCTGAGCGTGAAGGTGCCCGAACCCAAGTTCTCGAGCCAGACCAAGGACAAGCTCGTCTCGAGCGAAGTGCGCGGCCCGGTCGAAGACGTGGTCAGCAAGGCGCTGACCGACTACCTTCTCGAGAACCCGACCGACGCGAAGATCATCTGCGGCAAGATCGTCGAGGCTGCGCGCGCCCGTGAAGCCGCCCGCAAGGCCCGCGAGATGACGCGCCGCAAGGGTGTGCTCGACGGCATGGGGCTGCCCGGCAAGCTCGCCGACTGCCAGGAGAAAGACCCGGCGCTGTGCGAGATCTACATCGTCGAGGGCGACTCCGCCGGCGGCTCGGCCAAGCAAGGCCGCGACCGCAAGTTCCAGGCGATCCTGCCGCTGCGCGGCAAGATCCTGAACGTCGAGAAGGCGCGTTTCGAGAAGCTTTTGACCAGCAACGAAATCCTCACGCTGATCACCGCTTTGGGCACCAGCATCGGCAAGGACGAGTTCAATCCCGACAAGCTGCGCTACCACCGCATCATCATCATGACCGACGCGGACGTCGATGGCGCGCACATCCGCACGCTGCTGCTGACGTTCTTCTACCGGCAGATGCCCGAACTCGTCGAGCGCGGCCACATCTACATCGCGCAGCCGCCGCTGTACAAGGTAAAGCTCGGCAAGGAAGAGCAGTACCTGAAGGACGGTCACGAGCTCGACGCCTACCTGCTGCGCGTGGCGCTGAAGGACGCGAAGCTCGACACCGGCGTCGAAGGCGCGGCCGTGCTGCAAGGCGACGCGCTGGAAGCGCTGGCGCGGCAATACGTGCTGGCCAACAACGTCATCGGACGCCTGAGCAACTGGATGGACGTCGAAGGGCTGCGCGCGATGGCCAACGGCCTGGAGCTCAACCTCGACACGCTGGAAGCCGCCGAAACCTCTGCCGCCGCGCTGAAGTCCGCGCTGCACGACGCCGAGGTGACGGCCGAGTTCGACGCCCGCATGGACAAGCACATCCTGCGCGTGAGCCGCATGCACCACGGCAACGTGAAGAGCAGCGTGATCAGCGCCGACTTCGTGCACGGCGCCGACTACGAAGCGCTGAGCACGGCCGGCAAGACCTTCCGGGGCCTGGTCGGCGCCGACGCGGTGATCCGCCGCGGCGAAGGCGAGAAGCAGAAGGACGCGAAGGTCGGCGACTTTCGCCAGGCGATGGCCTGGCTGATGCTGCAGGCCGAAGGCGCCGTCGGGCGCCAGCGCTACAAGGGGCTGGGCGAGATGAATCCCGGGCAGCTGTGGGAGACGACGATGGACCCGGCGGTGCGGCGGCTGCTGCGCGTGCAGATCGACGATGCGATCGAGGCGGACCGGGTGTTCACGATGCTGATGGGGGATGAGGTGGAACCTAGGCGTGACTTCATCGAGACGAATGCGTTGAGGGCGGCGAATATCGACGTCTGACGCGTTGCGTGAGAGGGAGATGGATTCCCCCATCGCAGCGAGCCCCGTTGCTCTTGCCGATGGATTGTCATCCGGCGATTTCTCGCAGATGCGCGCGCAGTGCTTTGCGCCCGTCGCTGTTGGTCGCGCGCCATGCCGTCAGTGCCAACGCAAGGAACTGCTGTTCGCTCTGCGAAACCGCTTCCGTCGCACGTTCTTGATCCAACCATCCAGCCGACTTGCCGCAATGTTGTTCGATCTGCCGTGCCAGCTTGTCTCCGATGGGGCGCGACGACTTGATCTGGCTCCACATGCTCGGCGAAATCTCCAGCGTGGCGGCGAACGCCTGCTCGAGTCCTTTCGGCGCTGCGCCGGAGGCGAGCGCCTTTTCTGCGTAGGCCTGGAACAAGGCTAGGGCGTTCTGTCTTCTGGTGATGGTGATGTTGGACACGCGGTGCGCAGGAGATGCAGCGGTTCAAACAAACATTGTCGCAGGGGGTTGACGACGACGTAAAGACTATTTACAGTCCGCCTCCTTCGCTCATCGAGCGCCAGTTTCTTGAAAGCTTCATCGTGAAATCCCCGCACATCGTCACAGCCAACCGACCCATGAATGGGTTGGTCGCGTTCGTGCGCGCGCTTCAGACGATGGCCGCGATGAAGTCGCCGGGCGGTTGCCCCAGCGCATTGCATCCGAGCCTGCCGGCGAGCTATCAGTGGCTTGATCGGAACGAGGACCAGTTGCATCCGGGAGAGGGAAGCGCATAGGCGCGCATCCTCCAAGCTCTGCTCGCAGAGGCCCGGATTCCGAAAGGATCCGGGCCTTCGTGTTTTCTGACTTCGACCGGTCTGCGCATCGGCGCAGACCCGCGATCGATGGATCGCACCACCGGCAGCGGTGGACGCTCTTTAACAAGTTGCAGCGAGACGAACCTCGGTACTGGCCGATGGTTCGGCTCGCAAATCTTGCGGATGTAGCTCAGTGGGCAGAGCGCGACCACGCCATGGTCGAGGCCACGAGTTCGAGACTCGTCATCCGCTCCACTTCGGGTGTGTCCATGCACTCCGTTGCCGCGCGACATGGTGTTGGCGGCGCGGGATGTGCGCGACCCAAGGCCTGAGCCACGTGCAGCGAGACACCACATCCGACGGGATGCTCGCGTTTGGGCACAGCCGAAGTGGAATCACAGAAGCCCTCGTAGCTCAGTGGCGGAGCACCGTCTTGATAAGGCGGGGGTCGGTGGATCGTTCCCACCCGCGAGTACCAGCTCGGTGTGGCGCAGTTGGCAGCGCGCGTGATTTGGGATCACGAGGCCGCAGGTTCGAGACCTGCCACCGAGACCAGGCAGCGCGTGCGCTTGGGTGTGGCCGTAGCTCAATGGCAGAGCTGCGGGACGTGACCCCGCCGGTGCCGGTTCGACTCCGGCCGGTCACCCCCAAGCGCATGCCCTTTCGATGCGTCGCGAACTCGAGTGGCAGAGAACCGGGTTCTTACCCCGGATGGTCAGGGTTCAAGCCCCTGGCGGCGCACCACCCAACAACCCCCCTCGTGGCGGAACAGGCAGACGCACCGGTCTCAGAAGCCGGGGCCCGCAGGGCATGTCCGATCGACTCGGACCGAGGGGACCAATCAACAGCAGTCCGGTAGCTCAGCGGCAGAGCAGCGCCCTCATAAGGCGAAGGCCGGTGGATCGTGCCCACCCCGGACGACCGCAATCGCAACGCGGCCATCAGCCGCCAAGAAGGTGAGACATGAAACCGATCGATGAAGGCGACGTGTGCTTGCGAGGTCAAAAGACAGACGGGGTGTAGTCGAGTGGCCTCAGACAGCCGGCTTTGAACCGGTGCACACAGGTTCGAATCCTGTCACCCCTGCCACACACGAGCCCCTTAGCTCAGAGGAAGAGTAACGCTCTTACAAAGCGAAGGTCGACGTTTCGAAAGCGTCAGGGGCTACCAACTCATCTCCACGTCCGTAGCTCGGCGGCAAGAGCGCGACTCTCCGAAGGTCGAGACCGGTGGTTCGAACCCATCCGGGCGTGCCAGCATCCTCACCGTGAACGGCCATGAAAGGAGGCCACCCATGCACCAACACCACAGCCACGTGCTGCAACTCGACATCCAGGGCACGCCGCAGGCGTGGATCTCGCTCGAGCATGCGGCGCTTCGCGTGGCCACCGGCTCGGTGGCGTGGGTCGACGGCGACGGCCCGCTGGCCACGCTACGGGGGCTTCAATGTCGCGCGTGGCCGGCAGTCGGTCATCGACGTGCACCCGATCATGGCGCTGCACGGTGCCTCGCGCGTCAACTTGTTCGACGTGGTGCCGGCCTTCAGCAAGGGCAAGCTTTTCCGGCGCGACCGGATGACCTGCGCGTACTGCGGTCAGCGCTTCCCGGAGCGCGAGCTGCAGTGCGAGCACATCGTGCCGGAATCGCGCGGCGGACGCTGGACCTGGATGAACCTGGTCACCGCCTGCGGCGTGTGCAACGGCCGCAAGTCCGACCGCACACCGGAGGAAGCGCGCATGCCGCTGATGTACCTGCCGTACGAGCCGAGCCGCTTCGAAAACTTTCTGCTCGAAAGCCGGCACATCCGGTCCGACGTGCATGAGTGGCTTGCTGCGCGGCTGCCGAAGGGATCTCGTCTCAACTAATGCAGGCAAGACTACATGGTCGCCATGGGGTTCGACTCCCCGCCGCCGGGCAACCGGCACTGGCAAAACGTCTTGCCGTCCCTTGTCGCGTTGTTTGTTGATGTCGCGTTGCGAATGCAGGTGGAACTACAGCCTTCTAAGCTCGTGGTCGCGGGTTCGAATCCCGCCGGTCCCGGATCAGGGGGACCGTAGCTCAGTCCGGTAGAGCACGATCGTTTCACCAACCCTTGTCGCAACGAGACACCATTTTTTGCGTTGAATACAGATGGAACCACAGGTAGACGCACGCGAGCGATCGCGACCTTCTTTGAGTGAGATGAGCATGGAACAGAACTACAACACCGAGCAACCCGAAGGCGGCGTGCCCATCAAGATGTGGACGCGTGGCGTGCCTGTGGAGGATGAAGCGAAGAAGCAGCTGGCGAACGCAGCGCGCCTGCCCATCGTGTTCAAGCACATCGCAGCGATGCCCGACGTGCACCTGGGCATCGGGGCGACCGTCGGCTCGGTGATCCCGACCCTGCGCGCGATCATCCCGGCCGCCGTCGGCGTGGACATCGGCTGCGGCATGATGGCCTGCAAGACCACGCTGCACGCGAACGACCTGCCGGACAATCTGGCGCCGCTGCGTGCCGCGATCGAGCGCGCCGTGCCACACGGCTCGTCGCCGCGCAACCGTGGCCGCGACCAGGGTAGCTGGGAGAACCCGCCCGACGCCGTGGACCAGGTGTGGGCGACGCTGGTGGACGAGTTCGATGCGCTGTGCGAGTTGCACCCGCGCATCAAGAACACCAACAACCGCAAGCACCTGGGAACGCTGGGTACCGGCAACCACTTCATCGAGGTCTGCCTCGACGAGGACGGTTTCGTGTGGTTCATGCTGCACTCGGGTTCGCGTGGTGTGGGCAACGCGATCGGCACGCATTTCATCGAGCTGGCGAAGAAGGACGCCGAGCTGCATCAGCGCAACCTGCCGGACCAGGACCTGGCGTACTTCGAGGAAGGAGCGCAGTACTTCGGCGACTACGTGCGCGGCGTGGGCTGGGCGCAGAAGTTCGCGGCGCGCAACCGCGAGGTGATGATGACCAACCTGATCGCGACGGTGCGCAAGGTGATCACGAAGCCGTTCGAGTCGCACGTCGCGGCGGTGAATTGCCACCACAACTATGTGCAGCAGGAGCGGCACTTCGGCGAGGACGTGTTCGTGACCCGCAAGGGTGCCGTGAGTGCGAAGCGCGGCGAGCTGGGCATCATTCCCGGCAGCATGGGTGCGCGCAGCTACATTGTGCGCGGCCTGGGCAATGCCGAGAGCTTCGAGAGCTGCAGCCACGGCGCCGGTCGCGTGATGAGCCGCACCAAGGCGAAGAAGCTGTTCACGGTGGACGACCAGATCAAGGCGACCGAGGGCGTCGAGTGCCGCAAGGACAAGGACGTGATCGACGAGATCCCGATGGCCTACAAGGACATCGACGCAGTGATGGAAGCGCAGAAGGATCTGGTGGAGGTCGTCCACACGCTGAAGCAGGTGGTGTGTGTGAAGGGGTGAGAGCCAGGCGGCTCTCGCCCCGATCGAAATGAATGGGAGGGAGAGCCATGAAGAACGGACGTTGGTCAGTGCGCACCCGGTCGAGCCGGGCGAACAAGAGAGAAGTGAACGAGGGAGATGAACGTGATCTGGCCGGCGATCGGATCGTGCATCACGATGCTCTCAACGACTGAAATCCGGCTCCCGGCGAGTGGTGTCCGCTCGCTGGTGTCGCATGAACCGTTCAGGAAACGGGCCGTCCAAGCAAGGTCTTGGTCGCTTCCGAGGGTGCGGCGCCCTAAAATCGAAGGCTCGCCCATAGCCAGCCTTTGGCTCGACCATCCGAACTCGATGTTGACGATTTCCAACCCCTTCGCTGCCCTCCTCGACCCTGTCGGCATCCTCAGCGCCTGCGCCCAGTCCGGCGCGCTCGATGCGCTGCCGATCAGCGCCAAGCGCAGCGCAGATCGCGCGAGTCCTAACGTTGCCGGTGAGTTGGCCGATCACGACGCGGCCGTCGACGAGATCTACCGGCAGCTGATCGCGAAGGCCTCCAAGACGTCGCCCGCGAAGTCGAAGAAGATGGTACGTGCCCAAGAGGCCTGAACGCGGTGTGAGTTCTCCGCTCCACCAATTCAAAGTCCCCTCATTTTTGTGAGGGCTGGCGACAGGTCGCACAGTGGCCGCGCGCCGCCTGCCAATCGAGCTTCACCTCGGCGGCATGGCGTCGAGCGTTCGTGCAGCATGGAGCAGACCTCCAAGAACGCTGTCGGCCACCCGCTCGGAGAACCCTTTCGGCAGGTCGTTGCGCACGGTCTCGACCGCACCGGGCGTGCGTTCGATGAGCTCGATCAGTAGCGGCTCGGCGTCCTGTCCGTAGCCCACCCTCTTGGCGGTGCTGTTGAAGTGGCGCCGCTGGATGGGCTGCATGTGGTAGTGCCGGTTCTTGCCCAGGAGCGCCATGGCCAGCTTCAGGTCCTGCGCGGCCCACTGGTCCGGGCCATCGCCCAGGACCGGGTAGGCCGACATGACGTCGTACATCGGCGTCAGCCGGAATCGGTTGCCGGCCAGGAGGCGGAGGCTGAAGTTCTTCGCGTGCCCGTCCGGCGCGCGCAGCATCCAGAAGAGGATTTGCGACGCCATGACGGTGCGCATGTCTTCCTCGGCAGAAACAGACTGCCGAAGCAACGTGAAGAGCTGCGTGAGCCCGGGCCCTCCCTCGTTCTCGTACTTCAGCAGCGGCGAGGTGCCGGTGGCCTGGCAGAAGTCTTCCTGCGGCAGCCGCACGATCGGCAGGCCGCCGCGGTCGACGGCACGGTCGAATCGCTCGACGACGAGCACCCTCTGTTTGCCGAACGTCGCGATGTCCGCACTGGCGGTCGGCAGGCCATAGGCTTTGAACAGCTTGAGGCACAGCCACTCGTTGTCGACGGAGGAGCTGAAGTCCGCCTGCCGGCCGCCCACGAGGCCCAGCGGAAGCTTGAAGATGTGCGTGGTCGGCGTGGCGCCACGCGGCTTGAGCCACCGGCCTTGCCACCACAGAAAGGCGTCCTTTTCCTGGGCGCCGGCCAGCGAGATGCGGAAGTCGTCGTCCGGATCCCTGGCTCCCTCAAAACGGGCGGGGCTCACGACTTCCAGCAGGTGCCGCTCGATGGCCTCATCGTCCACCGGCACGCCGTCGACCCGGTCTGTGCCCTCGGGCTGCTTGCCGTCCTCGAGCAGTTGCAGGGCACCCACGCAATCCCGTCCGATGGCGCTCAGCAGGTCGAACGCCTCGGTCGAGCCGGTCTTGAAGCGCGCGGCCGCGCGCTTGCGGATGGCGTCACTGTCCGGCAGCAGCCCTTCGAAGTAATGGCCGACCTTGTCTCCCTTCAGTGGCTCGTTGGCGAGGTTGAACGGCAGCGACAGTGACAGCGGCCGCCCGAGCGGCGAGTCCACCCAGGCCGGGTCGTACTGCAGTTCCATGCCACCGCGCGCGGTCACGGTCCAACGGCCGACGCGTGTCCCGTTGGCCCACAGAGCAAGGGTCTGGCTGTGCGAGCGCCGTCCCATCTCACCAGTCCGCTTCCGGCGCTGCGGCGACGCCCAGGTCCCGGTCGCCCATCCGCAGCTCCAGTCCCACCGTCGCGCACCATGCCAGGAGCTGCTTGACGCTGATCTCGTCCGGATGCAGCTCGAGGTAGGAGAGCCGGTTCTGGCTGAGACCGATGCGGCTCGCGACCGTGGCCTGCGTGAGCTTGCGCCGCTTGCGGGCGGCCTTGAGCAACTGAGCGAGTTGCGGCGCAGTTGCGAGGGGATGGGTTTTGATCGCAAGGCCCATGGAAGTAGCCGTCATTCAGCTGTTCATACTTTATCTGAAATGCGGATAAAATGAAAACAGCCGATATGAGGCTAAAATATAGATAGCTGCATCTCAGCTAAATAGCGGCTGCTCGCTGCGGGGCGGCAGGCTTTCAGCCGCTGCGAGCACGCCGGCAAAGGTCGCTGCTTTGTCGATCATGACGCGCAAGGCCTCGGCGGTGCCTCCAAGGTCGTCGGCCACGCAGACTTTCAGCGTCATCACGTCCCGCGCCGCGTGGGCGTAGTCCGCGCGAAGGACGTCGATCCCGCGCGAGGCGTAAAGGCCGAGGATCCTGCAGAGCAGGCCCGCGTCGCGTTCGATCAGGTAGACCTGTTCCAGGCTGGCCCAGGGTGGGGTGGCATCTTGTTGCTTCATCGTTTCGATCCCGATCACCGAAGACGCCGACCGCAAGCAGCGGGCGGCAGCGAGATGCGCGTGGGGGATCGAAGGTCGAGCGAGGTGGCCCGCTCGCATGGCATCGACCCGGCTGACCGGGACGACGCGCGCGTACCGGTCAGCGGGGAATTCGAATCGTCTCGAAGAGGCAGACGGGGCTGGGCATCGAAGAAGTCTAACAGCGGGTTGCCGTGGCTCGGCGCGATGGCCCAGGCCCACGCCTGCGGACCATGCACCGCGTTCGCTTCACAGTGATTTCAGGTACTGCGCCAGGTCCGCGATCTCCTGCGCCGTCAGTCCGAGCCCGCGCTTGTCGTTGTAGGCGGTTCCGACGTCTTCCAGCGTGGCGGCGGAGCCGTCGTGGAAGTACGGCGCGTGCTGCCAGAGGCCTTTGAGCGGCGTCGTGCGGTACATCTTGGTGGCGGAACGCGATGCGTAGCTCGGCGTTTCGGGTTCCACCACCGAGTCGGCGGGCGGGTGCAGCAGCGTGTTCGCATCGGTGAAGAGCGCGCCGGTGTGGCAGCTCATGCACTGGCCCTTGCCTTCGAAGACCAGCTTGCCGGCGGCGGCCGCGCCGGCGTCGAAGCTGCCGGCCGGCGGAGCCGGTGCGGCGAGCGACAGCTGATAGGCCTGCAAGGCCGGCAGCTTGTCGCTGACGAGGTCCACCGTGCCGTTGGTGACGGTCAGCGGCAAACGCGGATCGGAGAAGGTGCCGAGGCCGCCCATCTGGGTCACCGCGACATAGCGGTTCCAGTAGGCGATCTCGTCGCCGTCACCGGTGAACGTGATCTTGTGGATGCCGGCCAGCCCGTAGACCGGCGGGAGGACCACCGGCTTGTTCAGGCCGTCGATGTTGTGCCGCGGGTCGTACATGCCAGGGCCCCAGCTGTTGAACACCGCCTTCTGGGCCGCGGTCAGCGCCGGCGACAGCGCGATGATGGCGCCGACGTTCAAGTCGCGGTTGGCCCAGCCGTCCAGCCGCTTGCCGATGCCGGGCGCGAAGGAGTTGTCCACCGTCGAGTGGCACAGCGCGCAGGTGATGCCCACCCGCTTGAGCTTGAGGACGCCCTTCTCCTTGTCGACCCGGCCCTTGAGCCCGATGACGGCGTCGAGCTCGAGCAGCGCCAGCGTCGTGGCGGGGCTCGTGAGATCGACCGTGCCGGCGGCGATGCCGTTCTTGAGGGACTTCGGCAGCGCGTCGACATCGACCTTGAGGCCGACCGACAACGCCGTCGTCGGGTCGACGGCCGCGGCGATGACCTCGTGCATGCGCAGCGTGTCGGTCCACTTCGCCTCGTCGCCGAAGGTGTCGAAGCGGAAAATGTGCCGGCCCTGGGCGACGAGGCTGTTGCCGCGCGCCGCCTGGGCTGTCGGCTGCGCCGCGTCGTCGGCGTCGCTGCCGCCGCCGCAACCGCTCGCCAGCACGGCGAGCACGCCCATCATCGCCAGTCCGGTCCGTGTCATCGCGGGCTCCTCGTTGCCGTCGTTTGGGGTTAGACGGCGCGAGGAGCGCCGGCGTTCCGACCTTCTCGTCGAGTCGGGTATCGCGTTGGAGCCCTCGACACGGTGTTCATCGAGACGATAGGCGGCGACCTGACGATCAAGATCGAGAGCAACACCGAGACCCGGCTGGGCATCTACAGCGAGCCGGTCGAGGACAAGAACCAGTCGCTCGCGGACGCCGAGATCGCCTACGCGAAACTGGGCCTGCTGATCCTGCTGCGGGTGCGGCCGTACCGCGAGCAGGTCACGCGCTACCTCGTCTTCAACATGCGCACGCAGCAGGTCGAACGCATCGACGCGATCGGCGGCTCCTGCGTGCAGCTGCCGGAGGACCACGGCATCATCTTCCCGGGCGGCTGCTACCTGCAGACCGGCGAGTACAAACTCTTCGACCTTCCTGCCGAGGCGGTGGCCAAGCTGCGCTTCAAGCGCGTGCTGCGCTCGCCGAACGGCGAGGACGTGCTGTACGTCTTCTACGACGCAGGCCTCGGCCAGTACGCGCTCTTCACCTACAACCTGATCAACAAGACGCTGGCGGCACCAATCGTCGCGAGCGGGTACGCCCGTTACCCTGACGGTCGCATCCTCGTGTTCCAGGCCGAGCGCGGCGAGCCGACGCGAGTGCACCCGATGCAGCTGTGGCAGACGCCGTTCGCGAGCGAGGAGCACGCGCACGCCCACCCGGCGGGCGCCGGCTTCTTCGGCCGCATCGGCAACGCCGAGCTGGTGCGCGGCATCTCGGAGCTGATGGGCATTGCGCGCGCCGTGCACGAGCAGGCGCCGACGCGCACGGCCTACGAAGACCTGATCCGCCCGTGCACGCGCGTGGCCGACGCCTACTTCTGGCGCCGCTTCCTGCACCACCAGACCCACGTCGTGCCCGGCTTCGACGCGCTGCAGCGACTGCGGCTCGAGCTGGTCGCGGGCGAGAAGGCGCGGCTGCGCCTCGCGCAGTTTCAGGCGAAACCCTTGTCGACCTTCGTGCGCAACCGCCTGATCGACGAGGTGTACCTGCCGCTGGTCGGCGACAACCTCGCGAAGCAACTGGGCGCGGCCGGCGAGAGCGGGCGCACCGACCGCATGGGGATGCTGCTCTTGATTTCGCCGCCCGGCTACGGCAAGACGACGCTGATGGAGTACGTCGCCGACCGCCTCGGCCTGATCTTCGTGCGCATCAACTGCCCCGCGCTCGGCCACGACGTGACGTCGATCGCCCCCGCCACGGCGGCCAACAGCGCGGCGCGCCAGGAGCTGGAAAAGCTCAACCTCGGCCTCGCGATGGGTAACAACGTGATGCTGTACCTCGACGACATCCAGCACACGCACCCGGAGTTCCTGCAGAAGTTCATCGCGCTGGCCGACGGCACGCGGCGCATCGAAGGCGTGTGGAACGGCGAACCGCGCAGCTACGACATGCGGGGCAAGCGCTTCGCGGTGGTGATGGCCGGCAACCCCTACACCGAGTCGGGCGACGTGTTCAAGATTCCCGACATGCTGGCCAACCGCGCCGACATCTACAACCTCGGCGACGTGCTGTCCGGCAACGAAGGCCTGTTCTCGTCGTCGTACATCGAGAACTGCCTGACCTCCAACCCGGTGCTGCTGCCCTTGTCGTCGCGCGAGCCCAAGGACGTGCACCTGCTCATGCAGATGGCCGAGGGCAAGGAGATCGTGGCGAGCGAGTTCGCGCACGGCTACGGCGCGGCCGAGCTCGACGAGCTCACCGCGCTGATGAAACGGCTGTTCCGCGCACGCGACCTGCTGCTGAAGGTGAACCTCGCCTACATCGAGTCCGCCGCGCAGCAGGACGCCTACCGCACGGAGCCGCCGTTCAAGCTGCAGGGCAGCTATCGCAACATGACCAAGCTTGCCGGCCGCATCACGCCGCTGATGCGCGACGACGAGCTCGACGCACTGCTGCGCGACCACTACCGCGGCGAGCCGCAGACCTTGATCGCATCGTCGCTGCTCGATGTGGCCCGCGCGGTCGAGGACCTGAAGCCGAACGGACAAGGCTCGGAGGCCCAGCGGCTGGCCGACGCGGTGCTGGAGATCGCGGTGACGTACCGCAAGATCCTGATGCCGCTGATCTCGGCGACGGAGCGGCGGCTGAACCTCGACCATTCGATCCGCAACGAGGTCGAGCGTATGGCACGGCAGCTCGACGAGCGGGCCGGGCGGGGGCCGAAAAAGGGCGAGGCCTGAGCGACCGCGCTCAGCTCCCGCCCTACGTGGCTACCGGGGCGCCGCCGAGCGCCCCGTGGATATCGGCCAGCGCCCGCGCCAGATCCGCCCGCGCCCGCGCGAGCGCCTCGCGGTTGGCGATCAGTGTGCGCTGGGCATCCAGCACCTCCAGAAACCCGGCCAGCCCCTCGCGGTAAAGCACCTGCGCCTGCTCGAACGCCCGCGCGCTGGCGTCGACGGCCACGGCGAACTCGGTTTCGGCGGAGCGGGCGCTCCCGACGGCGACCAGGGCGGTCTCGGCCTCCTGCAGCGCATCGAGCAGCGTGCGGCGGTAGACGAACAGCGCTTCCTGCGCCCGCGCGTTGGCGGCGTCGACTTGCGCGCGGCGGCCGCCGCCGTCGAACAGCGGGATGTCGAGCACCGCCGACAGGCTCGCGACGATTCCGGTGACGACGCTGCCGCTGCCGAGACCGGTCGCCGTGGCGGTCAGCGTGCCGGGCAGGCTGAGGCTCGGATAGAGCCGCGCTTGCGCCACGCCGATCTCGGCGCTCGCGAGAGCGAGGTTGGCTTCGGCGGCGGCCAGGTCCGGACGGCGGCGCAGCAGCTCGCGCGGCGTGCCCGGCGCCGGGCCGCCGGCATAGCGCGGCACGCGGGGCGACGCGGCCTCGGGCAGCACGAGAGCGCGCGGCCATTCGCCGGCCAGCACAGCGAGCGCGTGGCGCGCCGATTCGCGCGACAGCCGCAGCGGCCCTTGGCGCGCGCGGGTGGCGGCGACTTCGGCGGCCGCCCGGTTCAGGTCGAGCTGCGATGCAAGGCCGGCCTCGCGCCGGACGCGCACGATCTCGTGCGTGCGGTCCTGCAGGCGCAGCGAGTCGTCGAGCAGCGCGAGTTCGGCCACCGCCAGCCGCAACGCGATGTAGCCGCGCACGACCTCGACGGCGGTGGTGCGCGCGAGGTCGCTCTGCAGCGCCTCGCGCCGGCGCAGTTCGGCGGCGGCCGCCTCGACCGCGCGGGCGCGGCCGCCGAACAGATCCAGGGTCCAGCCGAAGATCGCCGAGGCCGACGCGCGGCCGCCTTCGTCGTCGCGGTTGCCGTTGCCGCTGCTGCCGGTAACGCGCTCGTCGACGCCGGCACCGGCCTGCGCCGCGACGCTCGGCGAGCGTGCCGCCTCGACCGAGCGCAGCAGCGCCCGCGCTTCGTCGACACGCGCTGCGGCCGCCGCGACATCGAGGTTGCGCGCGAGGGCTTGCGCGACCAGTGCGTCGAGCGCCGGGTCGCCGAAGCCCTGCCACCAGCCGCCGGGGTGGGTCGTCGGTGGGCCGAGTTGTTCGATCGCGGGGCCGAACTGCGCGGGAGGGTTCGGTTCGGGCGGCGTGTGGTCGGGGCCGACTTTCGTGGCGCAGCCTGCGACGGCGAGCAGCAGGGCGGCGAACCACGGGCGCAGGGGCTGTTCGCGCGCACCCTTACCCCGGCCCTCTCCCGCAAGCGGGAGAGGGAGAGGTGCAGGGAGTGAGAAAGAGGACGTGGCGGCTCCCTCTCCCCTGTACCCGGGGGAGAGCTTGCGAGGGGGCCGGGTTGGGGTGAGGGGGCGACCGCAGACCCAGCGAGCGTTGCCCCGATTCACCGCTGTTCCCCGGCCGCGGCGTCCGGCACGTTCTCGGCATGGACGAGCTCGCCCTGCAGCCGCTGGCCCTCATGCGCGCGCGGATGGCTGAAGCGCGCAAGGCCGAGGTAGAACACCGGCGTCAGGAACAGCGTGAACACCGCCGCGAGCGCGAGGCCGCCGAAGATGACCCAGCCGATCGCCACCCGCGCCTCGGCGCCCGGCCCGCCGGCCAGCACCAGCGGCAGGCCGCCGAGCACCGTCGCGATCATCGTCATCGTGATCGGGCGCAGCCGCACACGCGCCGCACGGCCGACGGCTTCGCGCACCGACAGGCCCTCGTTGCGCAGCGTGTCGGCGAACTCCACGAGCAGGATGCCGTTCTTCGCCATCAGGCCGATCAGCATCACGAGGCCGATCTGCGAATAGATGTTGATCGACACGCCGCTCAGCACCAGCGCATAGACGGCGGCGGCGATGCCGAAGGGCACGACCGCCATCACGACCAGCGCGCTCATCACGTTCTCGAACTGCGCCACCAGCACGAGCAGCACGACGATGAGCGCGATCACGTAGGTCACGGCGACGCCGCGCGAGGTTTCTTCGAGCGTGGCCGCGTCGCCGAGCAGGATCAGGTCCATGCCCGGCGGCAGCGTGCGCCCGGCGAGGGTGCGCAGGTCGTCCACCGCCGATTGCAGCGGGTAGCCGGGGCGCACGTCGGCATCGACCTCGATCGCGCGGCGCTGGGCATGGCGGTCGAGTTCACCGGCCACGCCCTCCTCGCGCAGCGCCGCAAGGCTGGACAGCGGGACCAGCGTGTCGTCGGCCGTGCGCACGAACAGGTTGCGCAGGTCGTCGGGGCGCGTGATCGCGCCGGGCCGCGCCTCGATGCGCAAAGGCACGGCGCGGTCGTCGACGTTCAGGTCGACGAGGTCGTCGCCGTCGACCATCGCGCGCAGCGTCTGCGCCAGGTCGTCCAGCGGAACGCCGAGCTCGGCGGCGCGGCGGCGGTCGATGTCCACCGACAGCTGCGGCTGGGTCGGCTGGTACGACACCTCGGCGTTCGACAGCGCCGGCAGCTCGGTCTCGATCTTCTGCGCGAAGTCGCGCGCCACGCCGTAGATCTGCTCGTAGTCGCCGCCGGTGATCGCCACGCGGATGCCGCCGCGCCCGCCGCCCACGCTCAGGCTGGTGGTGCCGAACACGCTCACCGTGGCACCGGGAATGCGCGACATCGGCCCGCGCAGCTCGTCGATCAGCTGCTGCTGCGTGCGCGCGCGCTGGTCCCAGGGTGCGAGCCGTGCGGCGATCCAGGCCCGGTTCGGATCCCAGCGACCGACGATGGTGAACAAGGAGGCGATCTCGCCGCTGTCCAGGTAGGGCCGCAGCACCGCCTCCATGCGGTCGGCCTGACGCTGGGTGTACTCCAGCCCCACGCCGTCGGGTCCGGTCGCCGACACCAGCACCAGCCCGCGGTCCTCGGGCGGCACGAGCTCGCGGTCGAGGGTGAAGTAAAGCAGCACCGCGCCGGCGGCAACGGCGAGCGACAGCGCGAGCGCGATCCACGGCGCCGCGAGCGCGGCATCGAGCATGCGGCCGTAGCGGTGCGCCGCGGCGTTGCCCACGCGGGCGAGCGCGGCGCGGAGGCCGGTGGGCTCGCGCGGCGGCGGCAGCAGGCGCGCCGACAGCGCCGGCACCAGCGACAGCGCGACGAACGACGAGATCGCCACCGCGATGCCGAGCACGAAGCCGAACTCGCGGAACAGGCGCCCTGCCGTGCCCGGCAGAAACGAGATCGGCACGAACACCGCGATCAGTACCGCGGTGGTCGCGATCACCGCGAAGAACACCTGCCGCGCGCCCAAGACCGCGGCCGCCCGCGCGCCAAGGCCCTGTGCGCGCCGGCGCTGCACGTTCTCCAGCACGACGATCGCGTCGTCGACGACCAGGCCGGTCGCGAGCACCAGCGCGAGCAAGGTCACGAGGTTGATCGAAAAACCCATCGCCCAGATTCCGGCGACGGTGCCGATCAGCGAGATCGGGATCGTGACGCTTGGGATCAGCGTTGCGCGCCACGAGCGCAG
Organism: Piscinibacter sp.; assembly: GCA_035513255.1. Taxonomy (GTDB): domain Bacteria; phylum Pseudomonadota; class Gammaproteobacteria; order Burkholderiales; family Burkholderiaceae_C; genus Albitalea. Next base: position 16,745 of record DATKCI010000285.1, read on the forward strand.
AAAGACCCAGATCGTCGCGACGACGATGGACACCGCCAGCGACAGCGTGAAGACGACCTCGTTGACCGAGCCCTCGATGAACTCCGCGTCGTCGGACGTGACAACGATCTGCACGTCCTTGAAGCGGGCGTTCACGCGCTCGACGACCTGCCGCACGCCTTGCGAGATGTCGATGGTGTTGGACTGCGCCTGTCGCACGATGCCCAGGCCGGAGACGGGGCGGCCGTCCAGGCGCACGTACGAGCCCGCGTCGGCGGGGCCGAAGGCGGCCTCGGCGACGTCGCCCACGCGCACCTGGCCGCGCACGATCACCTGCTCCACCGCCTCGGGCGACACGGCCTTCGCGTCGGCGCGCACGATCAGCTGCTGGTCGCGTGAGCGGAAGCTGCCGGCCGGCACGTCGAACGGGGCGTTGCGCAGCGCCTCCACCACGTCGCTCACCGCGAGGCCGTGGCTGGCCAGGCGCATCGGGTCGAGCATCACGCGCAGCTGCCGCTCGCGCGTGCCGAACAGCTGCACGTCGGCCACGCCGTCGATCGAGACGAACTCGGGCACGATGTCCTGCTCGAGCACGCGCGTGAGCTCCTGCTCGTCGAGCGTGTCGCTCCATGCGGCGATGCGCACGATCGGGTCGGCGTTCTCGTCCGCCTTCACGACCGTGAGCTGCTCCACGCGGTCGGGCAGCTGGCGCTGCACGCGGCTGACGGCCTCGCGCACGTCGGAGGCGGCATCGTCGAGGTCGACGCCGGGCGAGAACTCCACGCGGATGCGCGCGTTGTTCTCCTCGCTCGACGAGCGGATCGAGCGCACGCCCGACACGCGCGCGATGGCGCCTTCGACGACGCTGGTCACCTCGGCATCGATGGTCTGCGGCGAGGCGCCCGGGTACTGGGCGGTGACCGACACGATGGGGCGGTCGATGTCGGGCAGCTCGCGCACTTCCACCGCGATCAGCGCGGCGAGGCCGGCCAGCGCGATCAGGAGGTTCATCACCAGCGTCAGCAGCGGCCGCCGCACGCCGAGGCTGGGCAGGTCGTCGTGCTCGGGCTGGGTCGGCGTCACCGCGTGGCTCCGAGCGTGGAGGCGCCGGTGGCCGGCCCGTTCGGTGCCGGGTCGACGATGTCCACCGGCATGCCCTCGCGCAGCCGCTGCACCCCTTCGACGACGACGCGGTCGCCCTCCTGCAGCGGCGCGTCGACCAGCACCTCGCCCTCGCGCCGCTGCACGATCACGGCCGGAACCCGCATGGCCTTGCCATCGTGCACCTTCCACAGCGCCGAGCCCTCGCCGCCCCAGACGATGGCCGCCTCGGGCAGCACCGGCAGGCGCCGCCCCGGCAGCTCGAGTGCGACGCGAAAGCTCAGGCCCGGCAGCGCCTGCGCGCCAGGGTTGGCCACGCGCGCGCGAAGCGCGAAGCTGCGCTGCTGCGGGTCGACGCGTGTGCCCACCGTCTCGACGACGCCCTGCAACGGCTCGCCGCCGGTGGTCCACGGCCGGGCGGTGATCGGCGTGCCGGCGCGAACCACGTCGACATGGGCTTCGGGAACGACGAAGTCGATCAACAGCTCGGTCCGGTCGTCGAGCGTGGCGATCTCGGTGGTCATGTCGACGCGGTCGCCCGGGTCGATGTCGGTCAGGCCGACGTGGCCGGCGAAGGGCGCGCGCAGCGTGCGGTCCGCCAGGTCCACCTCGGCCTGCGCGAGCGCAATGCGCGCCGCGTCGACGGCGTTGCGCCCCTGGTCGATCTGGGTGGCCGAGACGGCGCCAATGTCGCCGGTGCGCTCATAGCGCTGCAGCAGCTCGTGCGCTTCGCGCAGCGCCACGCGGGCCTGCGCCACCGCGAGTTCGGCGCGGCGGGTGTCCAGGCGCAGCAACGCCGCGCCGGCACGCACCGGGTGGCCGGGACGGAACAGGACTTCCTTGACTTCCCCCGCGGCCGCGGGAAAGAGCATCACCGAGCGCCGGGCGCGCGCGGTGCCGACGGCTTCGACGGTGGTGTTCGCCGCTGACCAGCGCACGGTTTCGGTGAGGACCGGCGCCGCGCGCGGCGTGCGGGGGCCGGAATCCGGCGCCGGTGCGGTCGCGCGCCACCAGACGAGCGCCAGCGCGAGCACCGCCAGGACACACAGTGCCGCGATGGCTGCGCGGCGGCGCATTCGTGGCTCCGCTGGTTCAGCCGGCACGCGGGTCGCGCGCCGGAACCTCGCGCGCCGGCACGTCGATCACGTCGTCGGCCGGCGGGCGGCGGGGCCGTATCGCTCCCTGGAAGCGGCCCGGACCCGCGGCCGGGCGCCGTCCGAAATGCACGCTGGGCCGCCGGCCCGTCGCGCGTGCCCACAGAATCAGGCCCGCGCTGAGCATCAGGCCCACGAGCAGCGCCCCGATCGCGAGGGCGAATCCCGCCAGCACCAGCACCAGGCCCAGCACGGCGGAAGCGGCAGCGACCAAGCCTCGCAAGAGGCGGCCGGTTCGGGGTGTCGACAGGGTCATGGTCATCTGAGGGCGGCCACGGCGGCCAGTTCCCTGATTGTGTCCCCTCTCGCGCGGCCTGCGTTCGCGCGCGGCATTCGGGGCCGAGTTCGAGGCCAAGCCAGACGCCTTTGGCTCGCCGCGTAAAATTGCGCCTCGGTGCAGCCGTTGCGGCAGCACGCGTGGCGCGGGCGATGCCCCGCTACCGGGAGCCCTCCGCTCCCGCATTCGATCGACGTGCCGCGGCACGGTTGCTGCGCCAAGGCGCCGCCTCAAAGGGACCCGTCGTGACCTACCAGGTCAAGGAAATTTTCTACACACTGCAGGGCGAAGGCGCCAATGCCGGCCGCCCGGCGGTGTTCTGCCGCTTCGCCGGCTGCAACCTGTGGAGCGGCCGCGAGGCCGACCGCGCGCAGGCCGTGTGCCGCTTCTGCGACACCGACTTCGTCGGCACCGACGGGCCCGACGGCGGGCGGTTTTCCGACGCCGCGGCGCTCGCCGACACGGTCGTTTCGCGCTGGACCGGCGCGCCCGGCGGACGGTGCCTCGTCGTGTTCACCGGCGGCGAACCCTTGCTGCAGCTCGACGCGCCGCTGATCGACGCCATGCACGGACGCGGCTTCGAGATTGCAGTGGAGAGCAACGGCACGATCGCCGCGCCGACCGGCATCGACTGGCTGTGCGTGAGCCCGAAGGCCGGCGCGGCGCTCGTGCAGACGAGCGGCAACGAACTGAAGGTGGTCGTGCCGCAGCCGGGCCTGGCGCTGGACGAACTGGCCGCGCTCGACTTCGAGCGGTTCTACCTGCAGCCGATGGACGGGCCGGCCGCCGCCGACAACATCCAGTGGGCGATCGCGCAGTGCCTGCGCGACCCGCGCTGGCGCCTGAGCGTGCAGACCCACAAGGTCATCG
>DATKCI010000286.1:0-6199 GCA_035513255.1 Piscinibacter sp.
TGCCGGCGCGGGGTGCCGGCGCGGGGTGACGGCGCGGGGTGACGGCGCGGGGTGACGGCGCGGGGTGACGGCGCGGGGTGACGGCGCGGGGTGACGACTTCGCCTCGCAGCTCCACCCATGGAAGACTGGGCAAAGTAAGGCGCACGGGAATTGCACCCGGGCTACAAGTCAGGCCCAGCCGATGGCGCCGATGACCGCGCCGGCGCCCACCGCCCACATCGGGCTGAACTTCGTGCGCAGCATCATGACGACGGTGCCCGCCACGAGCAGCATCGTGCCGGGACGGCCCGCCGCCGGACCGGCGAGCACCCAGCCGGTGGCCACCAGCAGGCCGATGGTCAGCGGCGCCATGCCGGTGGTGAATGCACGCACGCCACGCGTCTCGCGTCGCGCGTGGCCCCAGCGCGTGGCCCACAGCGACAACGCGGTGGACGGCAGCAGGATGCCGGTCATCGTCGCCAGCGCGCCCAACGGCCCGGCGACGTTCCAGCCGAGCACCGCGACGAAGAGCACATTCGGTCCGGGCGCGGCCTGCGCGATGGCCACCGATGCGGTGAACTGCGCATCGGTGAGCCAGTGCTGCTGCGCCACGAGGTAGCGGTTCATCTCCGGCGCCGTCGTGATCGCGCCGCCAATCGCGAGGAAGCTCAGCACCAGAAAATGCCCGAACAGAGATGCCAGATCGGCGGGACCCAGCGGCGACGCCAGAGCGCTCATCGACCGAGCCTGTGCCAGGCCGTCGCCACCGCGATCGCGCCGAGCCCGAGCAGCACCCAGGCCAGCGGCCAGCGCAAGACGGCGATCGCCCCGAAGGTCAGGGTGGCGAACGCCAGGCCGAGCGGCAATCCCATCGCGCTCTTCTTCAAGGTCGGCAGCAGCTTCAGCGCCGTCGCGATCACAAGCCCGGCGGCGACCGCCCCCATGCCGCGCAGCGCACCGCGGACCATCGCATGGCCGGAGAACTCGGCATACAGCGCCGTGAGCACGAGCACGACGACCAGCGGCACGGCCAGCATGCCGGCCAGGGCCGCGAACGCGCCGCGCAAACCGAAGTGGCGGTCGCCGATCATCAGCGACATGTTGACGACGTTCGGGCCTGGCAGCACCTGGCTCAGGCTCAATGTCTCGACGAACTGCTCACGCGTCATCCACTGCTTGCGCTCGACGAGCTCGCGCTGAGCGATCGCCAGCACGCCGCCGAAGCCCTGCAGCGACATGCGGTTGAACGTGAAGAACAGGTCGGACAGCGAGCGCGGGGCGCTGGCAGGAGCATCGTCGTTCACGGGAGGGCAGGAGCGAAGCGACGTGGGGGTTGTCATTTCCTCAGCGCAGCACCTTCAACGCGACCGGGTTGACGATGTTCGTCGGGTGTCCGTTGACGAAGTTGACGACGTTGTCGAACGCCGCGTTGAAGTAGTTCTCATAGCTGTCCTGCTCCACGTAGCCGATGTGCGGCGTGCACACTGCGTTCTCGAGGCGAAGCAGCGGATGGCCTTGCAGGATGGGCTCGGTTTCGAACACGTCCACCGCGGCCATCCCGGGACGGCCGCGGTTGAGCGCCGAGACGAGCGCACCTTCCTCGATCAGCTCCGCGCGCGACGTGTTCACGAGCAAGGCCGTGGGCTTCATCTGCGCCAGCGCATGGTGCTTGACGACGCCGCGCGTGTTGTCGTTCAGCCGCAGGTGCAGGCTCAGGACGTCGCAGGCGGCGAAGAACTCCTCGCAGCTCGGGGCAGCGAGGAATCCGTCGTCGACGGCTTTCTGGCGCGCCGATTCGCTGCCCCAGACCGTCACCGTCATGCCGAAGGCGCGGCCGTAGCCTGCGACCATCTGGCCGATCTTGCCGTAGCCCCAGATGCCCAGCGTCTTGCCGCGCAGCACCATGCCGAGGCCGAAGTTGGCCGGCATCGATGCCGCCTTCAGGCCCGACTGCTGCCAGGCGCCGTGTTTCAGGTTGCCGATGTACTGCGGCAGGCGCCGCATCGCGGCCATGATCAACGCCCAGGTCAGCTCCGCCGGCGCCACCGGCGACCCGACGCCTTCTGCCACGGCGATGCCCATGCGGGTGCAGGTGTCGATGTCGATGTGCGCGCCAATCCGGCCGGTCTGCGAAATCAGCTTCAGCCGCGGCAGCTTCTCGAGCAGCTGCTTCGGGAACTGCGTGCGTTCGCGGATCAGCACCAGCACTTCGGCATCGCGCAGCCGAACCGACAGCTGGCCGATGCCTTTGACCGTGTTGGTGAAGACCTTGGCGTTGAGGGATTCCAGCTTGCTCGCGCACTTGAGCTTGCGCACGGCGTCCTGGTAGTCGTCGAGGATGATGATGTTCACGGCGGCGGAATGCGTTGCAGCTCGGGGCCATTGTGCCCGCTCTGCGCGATCTTTCTGGCGGCAGTAGCATCGCCCCTCCCGCCCGAAGCGGATACGACCCAAGGAGAAGACATGTCCCTCTCGATGCATTCGGCCAGCGTGCCGGTTTTCGTGCGCATGCTCGACAACCTGCTGAGCTGGCTCGACAAGGCCGAAGCCCATGCACAGGCGAAGAAGTTCGATCCGAGCGTGTACCTCCCGAGCCGGCTCGCGCCGGACATGCTGCCGTTCCTGCGCCAGGTCCAGATCGCCTGCGACAGCGCGAAGTTCGGCGTGGCGCGGCTGGCGGGCGTGGAGGCGCCGAAGTTCGAGGACGACGAAGCCAGCTTCGCCGAACTGCGGGAGCGCGTGCGCAAGACGGTGGACTACGTTCAGTCGGTGCCCGCCGCCCAGATCGACGGCACCGAGGACAAGGACGTGACGGTGCCGCGCCGCGACGGCTCGATGACCTTGAAGGGCGAGTCGTACCTGAAGCACTGGGTGCTGCCGAACTTCTACTTCCACCTCACGACCGCCTATGCGCTGCTGCGCCACAACGGCGTCGACCTTGGCAAGGTCGATTTCCTCGGCACGATGAAGTGACGCAGTTGAAGCCCGGATGAAATCCGGGAGCGGCCGGCGCGAACCAAGGCCGCTCCCGGATTTTTCATCCGGCTACAAGGGCGTGAAGCCGCTGCGCGGAGCGCGTGACGGAAAGTGGCGGTTCAGCCGCGCAAGCCGTGCTCGGGCCTCGTGCTGGTCGGCATGGCGCGAGACGAGGTTGAAGACCTCGGTGCGCAGGTGCCACAGATCGCGCAGCGAGCGCGCATGGCGGATGCGCTGCACGAGCGCGTCGGCCTGCCAGCCGTGGATGTCGTCCAGGCTGGTGGCGAACTCCAGGCGCACGCACACCAGCGGCGTCACGCCGGACGGAGGCGCGGGTGCGATGTCCGACTGCGGCGCCGTGCCGCCACCGAAGCCTTGCGGGAGCCAGCCGAGAAGGCGGCGCTTCCAGAGGAACCGTGATTCGCCTCGCGAAGGCGGACAGCTTTCGAATCGGGTTCCGGCCGGCGCCGCCACCGGGGAACGGCGGGACGAAACGGGCAGTTGAACCAGCACACCGCACCACATGACAAATTCCCTGTCCCGCTTCCGTGCGGGTTGTGCGAGCATTGTTGGCTTGTCCACTGCCGGCCAAGGGCCGATAAGCGCCCGGGAAGGCGCGCAGATCGGCACATGCACCCACCCAGGAGATGACGAATGAAATGGCTGCGTCGCGTCGTGATCGCGCTCCTTGCGATCCTGCTGGCGGCAGGGGTCGCACTGTCGTTCTACACGCGGCAGGTCCTGCCGCAGACCGAGGGCACGATGCGCCTGTCCGGCCTCGAGGCCGAGATCCGCATCGAGCGCGACGGTGACGGCATTCCGACGATCACGGCCGCATCGACCGACGATGCACTCTTCGGACTCGGGTTCGTGCATGCGCAGGACCGCCTGTGGCAGCTCGAGACGCACCGCCGCATCGGTTCGGGCCGGCTGGCCGAGGCCTTCGGCGAAGGGGCGCTGGACAACGACCGCTTCCTTCGCGCGCTCGGCGTGAAGCGCGCCGCCGCGGTCCAGTGGGCCAACGCGGGGCCGCAAGCGAAGGCGGCCGTGCTCGCCTACACCGCTGGCATCAACGCCTACCTGCAGAACGCGCTGAAGGCGCGCCCGCCCGAGTTCGTCGCGCTCGGCCTGCACCCCGAGCCGTGGACGCCCGAAGACAGCATGGCCTGGGCGATCATGATGGCCTGGGACCTGGGTGCGAACTGGTCGACCGAGCTGATGCGCATGCGGCTGTCGCTGAAGCTGCCGGTGGCGCGCATCGACGAACTGTTGCCGCCGTACCCGGGCGACAAGCCGCTCGTCACCGCCGACTACGCCGCGCTGTTTCGCGAGCTGCGCATCGACGGCAAGCTTGGCAACCAGGCGCTGCGCTTCGCGCCCGAGTCCGGCGTCGAAGGCGTGGGTTCCAACAACTGGGTCGTGCACGGCTCGCGCTCCGTAACCGGCAAGCCGCTGCTTGCCAACGATCCGCACCTCAAGCTCAGTGCGCCGGCGCTGTGGTACTTCGCGCGGCTGGAGGCGCCCGGCTTCAAGGTGGCGGGCGCGACGATGCCGGCGCTGCCCGGCGTCGTGCTCGGGCAGAACGAACACGTCGCCTGGGGCTTCACCAACACCGGCCCCGACGTGCAGGACCTCTACCTCGAACGCATCAAGCCCGACGACCCGACGAAATACCAGACGCCCGACGGCTGGGCGACGTTCGACACGGTCGAGGAGGTGATCAAGGTCAAGGGCCGGCCCGACGTGACGATCACGGCGCGCGCCACCCGCCACGGCCCGGTGATTTCCGATGCCGGCACCGTGGCGCAAGGCGTGACCGGGCCCGCCGCCCGGCCGACCTATGCGCTTGCGATGCGATGGACGGCGCTGGACCCGGATCCCGGCACGCTTGACGCCGCCATCGGATTCAACAAGGCGCGCTCGGTCGACGAGTTCATCGCCGCGTCGGCCGGCTACACGGTGCCGATGCAGAACATGGTGGTGGCCGACCGCGACGGCCACATCGGCTTCGTGTCCGCCGGCCGCGTGCCGCTGCGCAAACCGGAGAACGATCTCAAGGGCCAGGTGCCGTCTCCCGGCTGGGACGCCCGCTACGACTGGGCCGGCACGCTCGATGCGGTGCTCACGCCGCGCGAGACCGATCCGGCGCGCGGCTGGATCGCCACCGCCAACCAGCGCATCCACGCGGCCGAGTACGCGCACTACCTGACGAACGACTGGGCGTTGCCGTACCGCCAGCAGCGCATCGAACAGCTGCTGGAGGCGAAGCCGCAGCACAGCCTCGACAGCTTCCGCGAAATGCAAAGCGACGAGCTGTCGCTCGCGACCAAGCGGCTGCTGCCGGTGCTGCAAAGGGCCAAATCGGGACATCCGCTGGCCGCCGCCGCGCAGCAGCAGCTCGCCGGTTTCGACGGCACGATGGGCGCCGACAAGGCCGCCCCGCTGATCTTCTGGAGCTGGGCGCGGCACATGGCGCAGGGACTGTTCGCCGACGAGATCGGCGAACCGGTCTGGGAGCGCTCCAATCGTGCGTTTCGCGATGCGGTCGAAGGCGTTCTCGAGCGCAACAACGTCTGGTGGTGCGACGACAAGCGCACGGACCAGGCCGAGACCTGCGAGCATCAGGTGGATCTCGCCTTCACGAACGCGCTGGACGAATTGCAGGCGGCGCAGGGCCCCGACGTGAGCCGGTGGCAGTGGGGGCTCGCCCACGTCGCGCGGGCCGAGCACCGCCCCTTCAGCCGCGTGAAGCTGCTCGCGCGATGGTTCGAGCTGCGCGCGCCGGTCGGCGGCGACACCTACACACTGAACGTCTCGCGCGTCGGCCTGAAACCCGATCCGACCACCGGCGAGCTGTACCTCGACGAACACGGCCCGTCACTGCGCGCTCTGTACGACCTTGGCGACCCGTCGCAGTCGCGCTTCATGCATTCGAGCGGGCAAAGCGGCATCGTCTTTTCTCCTCTGTACGCGAGCTTCCTCGAGCGCTGGGCGAAGGTGGAGTACGTGCCGGTGTGGGGCGGGGCGGTGGAGCACACGCTCGTGTTGATGCCGCAGTGAGCCCATATGCGCCAACCTGCCGTCGCCGCGCAGTAGCGCCGTCACCCCGCGCCGTCACCCCGCGCCGTCACCCCGCGCCGTCACCCCGCGCCGTCACCCCGCGCCGTCACCCCGCGCCGTCACCCCGTCGCGACTCCGCCGTCACCCCGGCGAAAGCCGGGGTCCGCTGGTGGAGTGCTTCCG
>DATKCI010000287.1:0-3944 GCA_035513255.1 Piscinibacter sp.
GCTGCGCTCGCGCAGGTCGGACAGGATCTCCTTCGCCTCGGGGTCGGAAAACGGGTGGGTGGCGAGCAGCTGGTCGAGCCGGCTTGCCACGCGGCGTTCCTGCATGTGGGCGCGTTCCGGACGGTGCAGGATGTACTCGAAGCTCACCAGCCGCAGGTCGTTCAGCGCGCGTGCGATCTCGGCCGTTCGCCGGCGCTGGCGGTCGGCGTCCTGGACTTCGCCGTAGGCCCACCAGATCATCGCCGCGAGCAGCGCGATCGTGCCGAGCGCGGTCGTCGTCGCAAGCCGTCCCTTGGTGCCGATCTTCATGGCTGCGTCATCGCACCACCGTCACGCGGTCGGGCTGCTCGGCCAGCAGCGCGTCGAGGTACAGGTGAGGAAGAAAATTCGGAACCGGCTTGCGCTCGGCATGGCCGCGCGCCATCGCCCATCGCGCCTGATCTTCCAGCGTGACGAGATGCGACTGCAGCAGGTTGACACGGAAGTCCAGCTCCTGCCAGCCCGGCCGCAGTGCCTGGACATCGAGCTTCAGGCGTTGTGCGACGACCGCGATGGCCTGTTCCGGCTCCTCCCGGTTGAACCGTTCGGCCTTCAACAGCGCCCGCATCAGCTTCTGAAGCACGCTGGCGTGCTCCGTCAGATACTCGGTGCGCCCGACGACCACGTGCGTCACCGTGTACGCCGCCGGTGCGGTGAACGTCACGGCGTTGTCGCCCAGAGCGGCCTCCGCTTCGAGCCGGATCGGCTGCCAGGTCGACGCGGCATCGATCGTTCCTTCCGCCAGCTCTTGCACGATCCGCCCTGGAGGGAGGTCGACCAGCGTCACGCTGTCCGGTGTGAGCTTGTGCCGGATCAGAAAGGCCCACAGGAAGTACTCGCCGCTGGTGCCGAGCGGGACGCCGACCCGCTTGCCGACCAGGTCGGCCGGGGCCGCGATGCCGCGATCGCGACTAGCGACGATGGCCATCTCGGTCGACACGCCCAGCATGCTGGCCGCGATGCCGAACGGCTCGCCTTTCAGCACCGAGATGACGAAGGGCACTTCGGCCGCCGCCGCGAGGTCGACCTCCCCCTGCGACAGAAGATCCAGTGCCGCCTTGCCGTGGCTCACCGGCACGACTGTCGCGGCCAGCCCCTCCTCGGCAAAGAATCCCTTGGCATCTGCGATGTGCAGCAACGCGGCATGCGGTGTGGAGGACAACGCGAGGGTCACGTTTTCGACCGGCGCCGCGGTTCCGAACGGCCACCGGATGCCGGCGAGCGCGGCCACCACGGCCAGTGCGACGGCCGCCACAGCGATCGCCCATACTGCGCGGCTGCGCCTGTTGCTATTTGTTGCCGCCTCTTGCGGGCTCATCCTGCGTACTCCCTCACACCGCCCGCAGGCAGTGCGTATGGCGCTAGCGTACGGGCGCCGGCCGATGCTGGCAAGAGCGGCGCACCCGCAAAAGCCCTATCAAGGTGTCGCAATCGCGAAGGCGCAGGGCGCGCTTGCATATGCTCGGCGATCGCTGCCCTGCGCTCCGCCTTCATGAAGCCGATCGACCCGCGCGCTCCCTTTCTTGTCATGGCTCATCATCGCTCGGGATCGAACTTCCTGAACGATCTGCTTCAGAAACACGGATGCATCGAGTGCCTGAACGAGCCGCTGTCGATGCACACGCGGCTCTTTCGCGAGACGGACCTTGTGCTGTGGCATGCCGGCGACTTCGACCCCGTGCTGCTGCACCGGGGCCTGACTGCCCACGACGGGTTGCGTGCCTACCTGCTCGAACTGAGGCAATACCTGCTGCAGTCCCACAGCGGACGCGTGATCGGCTTCAAGGACACCTGCGTGTTCGGAAAACTCGGCTGGCTGAAAGCCTTCTTGCCGACCTTGAGGATCATCTTCCTGCGGCGCGACCCGCGCGCCATCGTGTCATCGGTTCTGCGCAGCAAGATGGCCGCGTTCTGGCGCTACGCCGATCTGGTGCCGCCCGCCTTCGCGCAGATCTGCCCGCGCTACATCAGCCGCGTCGTTCCCGGCGACACGGCCGTGCGCGCCGCTGAAACTGCCGCGATGAGCATCGCCACCCGCTACGAACTGGCGCGCCGCACCGTCGGATCTTTCGAGCACCACACGCTGAACCTGGACGATCTCATGCGCGAGCCGGCACGCTGCATCGCGGTCTTGACCGATTTTCTCGGCGTCGAGCCCGATCCCGAACAGACGTCGTTCATTGCCGCGAGGCAATGCGAAACCCGCGGCGGGCTCTTTTCTTCGTTCCGCTCCACGCACGATGTCGAAGCCACGTGGCGCCGCCACCTGAGCCCTGCGCAACTGCAGGTCATCGACGATGTGATGCGGGCCATGCGGGAGGAGTCGCCCATCGGGTTGCCGCTGGAAGTCGACAGCGCATGAGACGTCCGACGAGCGACGTCCTCGGGCGCTACATCGACGAGGCCGTGCGCTTCGTGCCGGCCGCCGGCCGCGGCAGCAGGGCGGCGCCGATCCGCGTGGGGCGCACCTTGGTCACCTGCCGCATCGCCGTGACGGCGCTGAACGAGTTGCGCTTGCCCGAGGAACACGAGCCGGCCTACCGCTTCATCAACGTCCACAACCCGCGCTGCCCGCTCGTCTTCGACCGCGACGAACGCCGCTGGCGTTGCCGCCCCGCGCTCGACGAACACCCGGTGTGGAGCGTCAACTGGGCCGCGGCGAAGCTCATCTGCCGGCATCTCGGAGGCCGGCTGCCGTTGGCGCAGGAATGGGAGCGCTTCGCGTCGAACAACGACCCCACGCGCGCGTATCCATGGGGCGGCACCCCGCCGAGCCACCTCTTGGCCAACTACGATGAACACTATGGCGGCACCAGCGTGGTGGGCAGCTTCCCGCCTTCGGAGCTCGGCCTCTACGACCTGGCGGGCAACCTCTGCGAATGGTGTGGCGACACGTTCGACGGCACGCGCAGCGCTGCCCCGCTGGAGCGGGTGGTCAAGGGCGGCGCGTGGAGCAAGGACGCCCGCCACCTCGCGATCGCGGCGAGCCGCGGCAAGTGGGGGCGCCTCGGTACCACCACCATCGGCCTGCGGCCGGTCTGGGATGATTGACCCATGAAGCTCGTGATCTTCGACCTTGACGACACGCTGGTCGACTTTGCGACCACGCGGCAGACGGCACATTGCCATCTCGCGCTCGTGCTCGACCGGGAGGGCATCGATTCGACGGCCTTTCTCAGCGCCTGCACCGAGGTCGACCGCCCGTTGTTCACGCTCTTCGAACAAGGCCGGCTGACCCGCGAGGAATACCGCACCAGACGATTTACCGATCCGTTCGGGCGGCTCGGACTCTCGCCGAGGGACGGCCTGGTCACGCATCTGAACCAGGTCTTCATGACCTGCGTGAACGACAGCCCGCTGCTCTACGACGACGTGTGGCCGGCCTTGGACGGGCTGCGCTCGCGCGGCATACGCACCGCCATCCTGACCAACGGCCCGTCCGACGGCCAGCGCCGCAAGCTGAGGGCCACTGGCCTGGGCGAAGCGGTCGACCACGTCGTGATCGGCGAAGAGCTCGGGGTCAGCAAGCCGCAGCCGGCAGCGTTCCAGTCGGTGCTCGAGCACTTCGCCTTCGAACCGGCCGGCGCGCTGATGGTGGGCGATTCACCGGCGCTCGACTACGACGGCGCCGTCGACGCCGGCCTGAAGGCCCTGCTGCTCGACCGGGCCGGGTCTCATGCCGCGGGGAACCGGGCCTCCATCCGATCGCTGCAGGAAGTCGCGCAAAGGTCCGCCGCGCTGTTTCGCTGAACCCCGCACCGTCACCCCGGCGAAGCCGCACGGGCCCGTCACTCCGGCGAAGTCGCACGGGCCCGTCACTCCGGCGAAGTCGCACGGGCCCGTCACCCCGGCGAAAGCCGGGGTCCACTTTGTGAGTGCTTCCGAGTGGGTTGATTTGTTCGTGT
>DATKCI010000288.1:0-7607 GCA_035513255.1 Piscinibacter sp.
AGACCACCAAGCCACTCAACTTCAACAAAATTCCCCCGCCTCCAACCGGACAGGATAGTTGTCGTCACGTGGACTCGCTAGTTGACGCCGGCCAACCTCCTCACCGGCCGCGTCCGCGTCACCCCGCTGCTGCAAGACGCCACCCCATGACCCCGCGTCCGCCCTCGCTCACCACCCCGCCCGCCGGCTACGCCGACTGGCTGGCCGAGCTCAAGACCCGCGTCCACAGCGCCCAGCAGCGCGCGGCGCTGGCGGTGAACCGTGAGCTGGTGTTGCTGTACTGGCAGATCGGCCGCGACATCCTGGAGCGGCAATCGCGCGAGGGCTGGGGAGCCAAGGTGGTCGAACGGCTAGCGCACGACCTGCGTACGGCCTTCCCCGACATGCAGGGCTTTTCGCCGCGCAACCTGAAGTACATGCGCGCCTTTGCCGAGGCCTGGCCCGATGTCGACTTTGTGCAAGGGGTGCTTGCACAATTGCCCTGGTACCACCAGCTGGCGATGCTCGACAAGCTCAAGACCGAGAACGGCCGGCGCTGGTACGTCGCCCAGGCCATTGCGCACAACTGGTCGCGCAACGTGCTGGTGATGCAGATCGAAACCGGCGCCCGCGAGCGTGCCGGTCAGGCGCTCACCAACTTCGCCCAGCAACTGCCCGCCCCGCAATCCGACCTGGCGCGCGAGTCGCTGAAAGACCCCTACCGCTTCGACTTTCTGGGCCTGGCCGATGTGGCTCAGGAGCGCGAGATCGAGCACGCTTTGGTCCAGCAAATCTCGCGCATTCTGCTGGAGCTGGGCGCCGGCTTTGCCTTCGTGGGCAAGCAGGTGCCGTTGGAAGTGGGCGGCGACGATTTCTTCATTGACCTGCTTTTCTACCACCTCAAGCTGCGCTGCTATGTGGTGATCGAGCTGAAAGCCGGACCGTTCAAACCAGAACATGTGGGGCAACTGGGTTTCTACCTCACTGCCGTGGACGCGCAGGTGAAGTCGGCCCAGGACGCGCCCACCATCGGCTTGCTGCTGTGCAAGAGCAAGAACAAAGTGGTGGCCGAGTACGCGCTGCGCGATAGCGCCAAGCCGATGGGCATTGCCGAATACCAGTTGATCGAGGCCCTGCCGGATGATTTGCAGAGCAGCCTGCCCAGCATCGAGCAGATCGAGCGGGAGCTGGGCGAGGCGCAGGATGAGGAAGACGCATGACTCGTGTCTCTATGAGCCGCTATGAGCTCTCTATGAGCTTCCATGCGCGCCTATGCGCTTCTATGCGCACTTCTATGCGCGGCCACGGGCCCGGTTAGTCGGGAGGTACAGCTTCGACCTGGGAACTTGACACCGTCGAACGCCCCTTCGTCGAACAACTCGTCTCGATGGGTTGGCGGCATGTCAAAGGCGACCTTGACACTCCCGCGGCCACCTCCCGCACCAGCTTCACCGAGGTCATCCAGGAAGCCACGCTGCGCCGCCGGCTCCACGCGCTGAACCTGCGCGACGGCCAGCCCTGGCTCGATGACGAGAGGCTCTCCCAGGCCGTCGGCGCGCTCACGCGCATGCCCGCCCACCGGTTGATGGAGGCCAACCGCGCCGCCACCGAGTTGCTGCTCGGCGGCATCACCGTCGAAGGCCTGCCCGGCTGGGACGGTGGGCGCGGCCAGACCCTCCACTACATCGACTGGCAGACGCCTGAGCGCAACGAGTTCACCATCGTCAACCAGTACCGGGTGGACTGCCCGCCGGGCTACAACCGCGGCAAGGCCTTCATCGTGCCCGACCTGGTACTGCTGGTGAACGGCATCCCGCTGGTGGTGGTGGAGTGCAAGAGCCCGAACGTGCCCGAGCCGCTGGCCGAGGCCGTGGACCAGCTTCGCCGCTACACCAACCAGCGCCGCGCCAGTGGCGAGGTGGATGACAACGAGGGCAACGAGGCGCTGTTCCACACCAACCAGCTTCTGGTGGCCACGAGCTTCGACGAAGCGCGCGTGGGCAGCGTGGGCGCCGCCTTCCGCCACTACGCGGCGTGGAAGACCGTGGTCGGCGCCGCAGGCACGGGCACCGAAGCCAATGTGGCCGCATCGCTCGGCAAGGCGCAGCTCTGCGAGCAAGAGCGCCTGGTGGCCGGCCTGCTGGCGCCGGCCAACCTGCTGGACGTGGTGCGGCACTTCACGCTGTTCATGACGGCGGATGGCCAGACGGTGAAGGCCCTATGTCGCTATCAGCAGTACCGCGCCGTCAGCCGCGCGATCGAGCGCCTGCGCAGCGGCAAGACTCGCCTCGAGGATGGCGAGCACGACCGGCGCGGCGGCATCGTCTGGCACACCCAGGGCTCGGGCAAGAGCCTGACGATGGTGTTCCTGATCCGAAAGCTCCGCACCGACGCGCAACTGCGTCGTTTCAAGGTCGTGGTCGTGACCGACCGCATCGACCTCGAGGACCAGCTCTCGGCCACTGCCGCGCTGACGGGCGAGTCGGTGGAACTGGCCACCTCGGCCGAGGCCCTGCGCAAGCTGCTGCGTCGCAAGGGGCCGGGGCTCGTGTTCGGGATGATTCAGAAGCAGCGTGGCGGCGACGCGGCCGGCGAGCCAGGGCTCAAGCACAGCGACCTGCCCAAACACGAGGCGCGCGAACCGGCACCGTCCGAAGTGCTCAACGAAGACGAGAGCATCCTGGTGCTGGTGGACGAAGCGCACCGCAGTCAGGCCGGCGACCTGCAGGCCGCGCTGCAGGTGGGCCTGCCCAACTGCGCGCGCATCGGCTTCACCGGCACCCCCATCCTGATGGGCGACAAGAAGCGCACCCACGAGATCTTTGGCGAGTTCATCGACCGCTACACGATCCGCGAGGCGGAAGCCGACGGCGCCATCGTGCCCATCCTCTACGAGGGCCGCACGGCACACGGCGCGGTGAAGGACGGCGCCAACCTCGACGAGCTGTTCGAAGACCTGTTCCGCGAGCACACACCCGAGGAGCTGGAGGCCATCCGCCAGAAGTACGCCACCAAGGGCCAGATCTTCGAGGCGCCGGATCTCATCCGAGACAAGGCGCGCGACATGCTGCGCCACTACGTGACCAACATCCAGCCCAACGGCCTGAAGGCGCAGGTGGTGGCCTACAGCCGGCTGGCGGTGGTGCGCTACGTGGATGCGTTTGCGGCTGCACGCGACGACATGCTGAACGAGGCCGAAGCGCTGAGCGCTGAAGACAAGGCCATGGACGACGAGACGCTTTGTCGGCTGCCACCCGCGGTGCAGGCCCGGGTGCAGGCGTGGCGATATCGCGAGACGCTGCGCAAGATCGAGTTCGCGCCCGTGATCTCCGGCAGCAACAACGACGACCCGGCGTGGAAACAGTGGACCGACGGTGCTGCGCAAGAGCAGCGAATCAAGCGCTTCAAGAGGCCGCTGTTCCACAACGACCCGGCCAAGGCCGACCCGCTGGCCTTCCTGGTCGTGAAGTCGATGCTGCTCACCGGCTTCGACGCACCGATCGCCTGGTGTTCACCGGCACGTCCTGCGCCCAGATCTTGGCGGCCCCTGCGCGCACCGCGCCGGCCCGCTCCTGGAAATCGGGCCGTTCGACCGTGCTGCGCGGAAGCAGCCATCCGCCGCCGGTGACCCGGTCGCTGGACGCATAGGTCGCCAGCACGCCGTCGGCCGACAAGAGCGTGTACGCCACCGCGCCAGGTGCGAACACGAGCGTCATGCTTGGCGGCATCAGCACGAAGGTGAGGCGCTGGCGCTGCGCGTCCGACAGCGTGTCGATGGCCGGGAACATCGGCTCCTCGCCACAGCCGTCGCGCATCATGCCGCCGTCCTTCTTCAGCAGCGGCACCGTGCGCACGATGGCCTGGTCGGCGTCGGCCATGTCGGTGAATGCCACGCCGCCGTCGGCATGCACGCTGGGCGCGATGTCGTGGGTGCCGCGATGCACGAAACCGGGGTGGTAGGCATCGGTGAAGTTCTCGACATGGATCTTCCAGTTCCACGGCAGCGGCTGGCTGGCCATCGCCGGTGGCACGGCCACCAGGCCGGCGTCGCGGTAGCCGTCCCACAACGGCTCGACTTTCGCGAGGCCGGGCGCGAGCGGCGCCGCGTCCGGGTCGAGGTTGACGAACACGAAGCCGTGCCAGCGCTCGACGCGCACCGCCGGCAGCCGGGTGTTGCGGCGCAGGCAGGCGAGATCGTCCTTGCTGCCCATGTGCGGCGCGCCCTTGAGTGCACCCTTCAGGTCGTAGGTCCAGTGGTGCAGCGGACAGCGAAAGCCGTCGGCGCCGTGGCCGGACACCTCGGTGATGACCTGGCCGCGGTGCTGGCAGACGGCGCTCATCGCATGCACGTCGCCTTGCTCGGTGCGCACGACGAGCAGCGATTCGCCGGCCACGCGGACCGCGAGATGGTCGCCGGGTTGGGGAATCTGTTCTTCCCGGCCGACGCAGACCCACGACGCGGCGAACACGCGCTCGCGCTCGAACTCGAAGAACTCCGGTGAGGTGTAGCAGCCGGGGGGCAGCGCAGGCGCCGCGCCGTCGCGCTCCGCCATGTCCTCGATCTGGCTGAAGATGGTTTCCAGTGCCCGGCTCGCGTCGGCTCTGTGCATCATTGTTCGTTCTCCTGTGGATGGAATGGGTTCACGGCGTCGGCGGGGCGACGAAGCGGCCCTCGCCCCTGAGCGGCGCGATCGCGTCGGAGGGTTTCCAACCATACCCAGGAACTCTTTACTTTCCTGGGTACCTCGGTATAGTACCCAGGCTTTCTACACTTTCCTGGGTACTCATGACTTCGATGAAAGGGCCGCTGTTTCGGCTTCACGAGCTGGCCTTTCGCACGCAGTACGCCGAGCTCAAGGAGCGTGCCAGTTCGACCGAGTTCCTCCTGCCCGGGTCGCCGGGCACGCTCGTCAAGCGCAGCGCGACAGGGCGGTCGTACTGGTACCGTGCCTATCAAGAGGCAACAGGCAAGCAGGTGGAGGATCTTGTTTGCCGCGATACCGACGAGAACCGCTACGAGCAAGCTGTCGGCGCAGTGGCGTTTGCCAAATGGATGGGCGCCCAAGTGCGCATCTTGCGCAAGCTCGAGTTTCAGGTGGCGGACAAGGGCGTCGCCCGGGTCCTTGTCGAACTGCACAACACAAAGCTTCTGGCCGACGGTCTGTGTGTCGTGGGGACGCTGGGCTACATGGCTTGGCTCAACGAACTCGGCGCCCGCGCCGTCACGGCTCGCACCCAGGACATTGACTTGGCCGCGAGCCAGAGCCTCAAGCTTGCCGCACCAGCGTCGTTCCTCGACGTGATTGCGGGAACGAAGCTGGGGTTTCATCCCGTCCCCGGCCTGACCCCTGGGGCGGGCTCCAGTTCGGTGAAGCTGGCAGGAGCCGAAGGTCTGCGGGTCGACATCCTGACCCCCGGCACGCAGACCGGACTGTTGGTGGACCTGCCGGCTCTGCACTGGCATGGGCAGACGATTGCGCACTACGACTACCTGTTGCAGGACACCCGCGCCGCGGCCATTCTGGCTGGGGGGCACTGCATTCCCGTGCGACTGCCCGCACCCGAACGATTCGTCTGGCACAAGCTGTACTCGGGCATCGTACGAAAGAACTTCCCCGAGAAGGCACTCAAGGACCTACGTCAAGCCACCGCCCTTGCCGCAGTGCTGACGGAGCAGGATGAATACGTGTTGCCTGATTCAGCAACAGAACTGCCTCCCGGCATCAAGAAAGCGCTGACCGCTCGCATGGCCGTGCTTTTGAAGTCGCTCGACGGGAGCCCCCCGACTCAGAACGCGTTGAAACGCGCTCTCATCAATACGTAACGCGAGGATGAGGTCGCCGAGATTCCGAAGGCGCTACAGAAATCGAAGCAGGCGCTTCTGCGCAAAATCGAACTCGAAGAGGGCAAGGTCGACTGGATGCCAGGCCCCGTCATCGACACGGACCTGGGCAGGCCACACTTGGGCCATGGATGGGCCACAGGCGGGCCCACAAAGCAAAACGCCGACCTTGGGGTCGGCGCTTGCCATCCGTTGAGTTGTTGTTCTTGTTGGTGAATTCTTGGTTGCGGGGGCTGGATTTGAACCAACGACCTTTGGGTTATGAGCCCAACGAGCTACCAGACTGCTCCACCCCGCGACTGAGCCTGTGACTATAGCACAACGCGCGGAGTTCTTTGCCCCACGCGGTCCTCAAAGCCCCACGCCGGCCAGCGTCTGTTGGAACCGCTCACTGTTCTGGTAACCGATCACGCGCAGCGCGGTCAGCTCGCGCCCCTGCGTGTCGTAGAAGATCGTGCCCGGTGGGCCGAAGAGCTGGAAGCGCTTGAGCAGTTCGCGGTCGTCGACGCTGTTCTTCGTCACGTCGGCCTTCAGCAACGTGGCGACGGCGAGCTTGCCGCGCACCACGGGATCGGTGAACGTGAAGCGTTCCATTTCCTTGCACGACACGCACCAGTCGGCGTAGAAGTCGAGCATCACCGGGCGGCCGGCGGCCTGCGCTGTCTGCAGCGCCGCGTCGAGTTCAGCGACGTTGCGAACCATCACGAAGGGAAGCGACGAGTTCACCGTGTTGCCGCCGCCGAGGTGTGCAAGCGGCTGCAGCGGGTCGGTTCCGCCGGACGCAGCGCCGATCAGCTGAAGCACGCCGAAAACCGTCAGCACGGCGGCGACCGCGCGGCGCGCCCAGCTGCCGAACCAGCGGCGTGGCGTGCCCTGCAGCAGCGCCACGGCACTGCCGACGAGCAGCGCGCCCCACAGGCCGAGCGCCAACGAGGCCGACAGTACCGGCTGGACGATCCAGATGGCAACCGCAAGCAGCAGCAGACCGAAGACGTGCTTCACGTCGTTCATCCAGACGCCGGCCTTCGGCAGCAGCGTGCCGGCCGAGGCGCCCAGCAGCAGCAGCGGCACGCTCATGCCGGCGGCCAGCGTGAAGAGCGCCGAACCGCCGAGCCAGACGTCGCGCGTCTGGCTGAGGTAGACGAGCGCACCGGCCAGCGGCGCGGCGACGCAGGGACTGACGATCAATGCCGACACGCCGCCCATCGCGAACACGCCGGCGAAGCGCCCTCCCGGCAGGCGATGCGACACGCGCGCCAGCGGGCCGGTCAAGCCTGAAGGCAGCTGCAACTCGTAGACGCCGAACATCGACAGCGACAGCAGCACCAGCGCCAACGCGAACGCCCCGAGCACCCAAGGGTTCTGCAGGCTCGCGGCGAGTCCTTCGCCGGCGAGGCCCGCGGCGATGCCGAACGCGGTGTAGACCAGCGCCATGCCCAACGAGTAGCTGAGCGCGAGCGCGAAGCCGCGGTTGCGGCGTGCGGGCGAATCGCCGCCATGGCCGACGATGATCGACGACAGGATCGGCAGCATCGGCAGCACGCAGGGCGTCAGCGACAGCAGCACGCCGGCGACAAAGAACACGCCGATGACGGTCCAGAAGCGGCCCGACTGCAGCGCCGCATCGATGCCGACGCTGTCCGCTGCCGACGCGACGTTGATGCCGATGCCGGGCGGCGACGACGACGCCGGTTCGCCCGCGCCGGCGTCGGGGATCGGCATCTCGCGCCCCGGTAACACGCGCACGCTGCCATCGCCGCCAAAGGCGGCCAAGGCCACGTCGGCG
>DATKCI010000289.1:0-3426 GCA_035513255.1 Piscinibacter sp.
GGACGTTGGCAGGTCTCGACCGACGGCGGCGGCGAGCCGCGTTGGGCGCGCAACGGCCGCGAGCTGTATTTCACGGCAGGTGGCGGTGGCGGCGGGATATTGCCCCGTCTGATTGTCGCGGCAAAAATCCATGACGGCGCCGGTTTCGTCGCCGATAAACCGACGATTCTTGTGAAGCTGCCGCAGTCCACCAGCGCCGCCTACGACGTCGGCGCCGACGGGCGCTTCCTCGTCCACGTGCCGGCGGACGGGATGGTATCCAATCCGTCACAGCGGCCGCACATCGTCGTCGTGCAGCGCTGGTTCGACGAGCTGCGCGCCCGGGTGCCGCTGACCCCTTCCCCTTGACGGTCGAAAGGAACCTCCGATACTCTTCTTTCGTCTATCGAAAGGAAGCGTATGGGCAAAGACCGCGGCGACCTCCTGCAGGGCACCCTCGACATGCTGGTGCTGAAAGCGCTCCAGCTGCAGCCGATGCACGGCTGGGGGATCACCGAGCGCATTGAGCAGTGGTCCGAAAGCGTGCTGCAACTGGGACAGGGCACGCTCTATCCCGCGCTCTACCGGCTAGAACGCCAGGGGCTGATCTCATCCGATTGGCGCACCACCGAAAACAATCGCCGCGCCCGCTACTACGCGCTGACGCGCACGGGCCGCCGTCATTTGAGCGACGAGCTCGCCCAGTGGCGCCGCATGTCGCGCGCGGTCAACCTGGTGCTCGACGCGACGCTCGAAACCGAGGGCAGATCATGAGCTGGATTCGCGAGGGCTGGCACCGTGTGCGATCGTTGGCAGGCCGAGATGCGATCGAGCGCGGGCTCGACGAAGAGATCCGCTTCCACATCGATCAACAGACCGAGAAGAACGTTCGCGCCGGCATGACCCCGGTCGAGGCGCGCCGCCAGGCGTTCATCAAGTTTGGCGGATTGGAGCGCGTCAAGGAAAACACCCGCGACGAATTCCGCCCGGCCTTCTTCGAGGACTTCGTGCGCGATCTGCGCTACGGCGCCAGGGCGCTCGGCCGCGCGCCTGGCTTCACCGCGGTTGCCACGCTGACACTGGCGTTGGGGATCGGCGCCAACACCGCGATCTTCAGCGTGGTGAACACCGTGCTGCTCGAGCCGCTCTCCTATCGCGAGCCGGATCGGCTCGTCTTGGTGTGGGAGCGCAACACCGCGATCGGCAAGGACCGCGACCTCGTGGCGCCGCCGAATTACCTGGATTGGAAAGCGCAGAATGCGGTGTTCGATGCACTCGGCGCCTATCGCATCGGCGGCTTTGCGTTCACTGGCGCCGGCGAGCCGGAGAGCGTGACCGCGATCACCGTGTCGAGCAGTTTGTTCCGCGTGTTGGGAGTCGAGCCCCTGGTCGGCCGAACCTTCACCGATGAGGAGGAGGCGCGCAAGGATCGCGTCGTGGTGCTGCGGCACGATTTCTGGCAGCGCCGCTTTGGCGGCGATCGGAGCATCGTCGGCAAGGCCATCACGCTGGCCGGCGCTCCGTTTACGGTGGTCGGCGTCATGCCGCCGAGCTTCCGCTTTCCGGACGGCAACCCCGGCGACGTGTATTCGCCGCTGATGTTCTCGGCCAGCGAGCTGAGTGGGCGGCGCACCCACTCGCTGACGGTGCTCGGCCGCCTCAAGGACCGCGTGACCATCGAGGCCGCGTCTGCGAACATGACCGCCATCGCGCAAGGCATCGCCGCCGCCGACCAGGGGAGCAATCCCGATGCCTCGGTGGTGGGCGCCCACGACCTGCTGGTCGAGGACGTCCGGTTGGGACTGCTGGTGCTGCTGGGCACGGTCGGCTTCGTGCTGCTGATCGCGTGCGCGAATGTTGCGAACCTGCTGCTGGTGCGGGCCACCGCGCGCCGTGGGGAGATGGCGATGCGTTCGGCCCTCGGTGCCGGCCGCCGCCGCTTGATTCGTCAACTGCTGACCGAGAGCGCGTTGCTCGCGGTGGTTGGCGGCGCGCTCGGCGTGGCGGTGGCGTGGTCGGCGCTCGGCCTCCTGGTCCGCGTCAGTCCTCCCGATCTGCCGCGCATCGATCAAGTCGGCATCGACACCACGGTCCTGCTGTTCGTCACCGCGGTGGCGCTACTGGCGGGTGTGGGATTCGGCGTGGCGCCGGCGCTGCAGGTGTCGGGTGCGAACCTTGTCGATGCCACCCAGGAGAGCCGGGTTCGCCGCCAGCGCGGGCGATCGGCATTGGTGGTTGCCGAAGTGGCGCTGTCGCTGGTGCTGCTCGCCGGCGCCGGCTTGATGATCCGCAGCTTCTTGAAGCTTCAGAATCTCGATCTCGGGTTTCAGGCCGAGAACGTCCTGACGGCACAAGTCTTTTTGCCGGCGAATCGATATCCAGTCGATAGCTTGCAGTTTCGACCCACGCCGCCGGGTGTCACGCCGCAACTGTCGAAGCCGTCGGCGTTCTATGCGCTGCTGATGGAGAAACTCGCGGCCACGCCCGGCCTCGAATCGGCGGGCGCGGTGTCGTCGCTGCCGCTGAACCCGGTCGGGATCGACTACGATTTGCCGGTCATCGTGCAAGGCCGCCCGCGACCGCGGGTTGGCGAGGAACCGCAGGCCGACTTCCGCATGGCGACGCCGGATTACTTCCGCACGATGCACATCGGCCTTAAGCAGGGGCGGTTGTTTACCGAGTTCGATGGCCCCGAGGCCGCTCCGGTGGTGATCGTCAACGAGACGATGGCCACACAGATGTTCGGTGGAGAGAATCCCGTCGGACAGCGGCTGCTGCTCTACGGCAAGGCGCGGGAAATTGTCGGCGTCGTGGCTTCGGTGAAGCATCACGGCTTCAGCCGCGACGCGCGGCCGGAGATGGTGGTGCCCAGCCGGCAGTTTCAGCTTGGCGGCATGACCATCGTCGCGCGCAGCCAGCTCGATCCCTCCGTACTCGGCGCCGCGATTACGAGGGAAGTTCACGCCATCGATCCCGAACTGCCGGTGTCGAGAGTCCGGACGATGGAGGAGTTCCGGTCGGCGTCGGTGGCGCAACCGCGCTTCACGGCGCTGCTGCTGGCGAGTTTCGCGCTGCTCGCGGTGTCGCTCGCGCTGGTTGGCGTCTACGGCGTGATGGCCTATGCCGTGAGCCAGCGCACCCGCGAAATCGGCGTCCGCATGGCGCTTGGCGCGGAGCGGCCCGACGTGGTGTGGATGGTGGTGCGCCACGGCGTGACGCTTGCGGGCCTCGGCATCGTGATTGGCCTGCTCGGCGCCGCCGCGGGAACGCGCTTGATGGAGCGGCTGCTGTTTGGCGTCAGCGCCACCGATCCGATGACCTTCGTGGCCGCGGCGGTTGCACTCGGGATCGCGTCGGTAGCGGCAACCTTCATTCCGGCGCTCCGCGCCGCCCGCGTCGCGCCGGTGACCGCGCTGCGCTGCGAGTAAGAAAAAACGAATGACGAAT
>DATKCI010000290.1:0-50807 GCA_035513255.1 Piscinibacter sp.
ATCGCCCCACCCGCGAAATGCCCAGTTCCCGTTCGGTGGGACGGCAGGTGACGTTCAAGCAATGCGAAAGAGTAAGTCGAGTGAGATACCTCCGGAGATCTTTGAAGTGATGGCCGCTGCGAGGCCGCATCGGGACGGGGATGTCTGTTTTTGGGCGATTAATAGGCTAAGCAACTCTCACAAGCACCGAGTAACCATTCTTCCAGGTGCGAATGCAATAGCATCTGCGGAGAGGGTCTTGCAAACCATAGGTTTTCGCCTCGATGGTCTGACGTTCCCGAGGTGGGACTTCGAGAACGGTCAAATGCTGATCGCACGATTACCGCCGGGGAAGGGGCCACAGTTCAGTTGGCAAAGCTACATATGCTTTTCTGAGCCCGAGGAACTGCGAGAAGGTTGCTGCGGCAAGCAACTTGACTATATGTGCGGGAGAGTGGGTGCAATCCTGACGAACCTCGGTGAGGTTGCGATCAGATCGGGGCTTGTCGCGTAGCGCCGTGTATTTGTCGGGTCAGTGGGGCGTCGAAGGACGTGTCTTGCGCCCTAACGAATGACATGAGCGGCACACAACGGCGGCACCGCTCTTGACGAAGGGGGAAGTCCTTGTAGAAGGGTTAGACCGATGCATCCCGAAACGCACGAAGTACCGTGTTGATTCGAGTTTGATAGCCAGGCCCTTGAGCCTTGAACCACTCGAGAACGTCTTGATCGACACGCAGCGAAATGGACGCTTTGCTGGGCAGGGGCTGCAACCCGCGGCGAACCATGCCGCGAACGATGTGCCGTACGTCGGCTTCCGGATGTTCGGCGGAAGTCTTGGGCGTGGCGCCTTCCTTCTTGAGACGCGCCCAATCAGTTTTGGATTGCATGGAAGTAGATTTGCGCTTCGCGCTTGGTTGCTGTGCGGAATGAGATGACGCGGATTTCATGCTCGCTCTCCGTGTGAACTACTGAGCATCCCAAGCCGGCGCGCCGGCCCGGCGTTCGGGGGAAAAGAAAGAGTCGAACGTATATAGATCAACGACTTACGAAATCTCTTTCTTGAGAGACTGGAATTCCGGCGAGAAGCCCGAGAGTGACGAAGCGTTGCTCGCTGTAGGAGAACCGGTCGTCTTCGTAGGTGTAGGTTGCCCCTTCGAAGACGCGTGGAGCGTCAACGAAGTCGAGGCCGTGGGCCTTCAGATTGGCAGTGCGCTTCGTTTCGGACCAAGTGAACTCCATGCGCCAGTGTATATACGCTCCGTAGTGGCGTCAATATGAGCGGCGGAGCGGTCTTGCCACAGGCGGGCAGTGATGCATACCTTTGCGTAGCGACGACCGCCGCAGCATGTGCCCCGGTCGGATGCCGCATGCCGCGACGCACGGGCGTATGAGGAACAAGGCCTCTCGCAAAGCAAGAATTGTTTGGGGCGGCCCTTGGACAAGCTCAGGACACAGAGTACGCCCTCGGCGTATCGAAGGGCTGCTCGTTGGGCGCGCTGCCCTTCGATACCTCAGGGCGAACGGGTTTCTTCGCGAACGCCTGTCTCGGCCACAGCCCGCCCCGGACGCGGGGTCGAATGCATTCAAGCCGACCACGAACGAACAGCTCCATGCCGCCCCCTCGGTCTTGCACAACAGCCACAATGGCCGTCATGCGACCCGATCTCGAGTCCCCTTCCCCAGCCGCGGCAACGTCGGCCGAGCTGTTCCACCCCGCAGTCTCCGGCTGGCTGCGCGCGCGCTTCGGTCAGCCCACCGACACGCAGACACGCGCCTGGGCCGTCACCGCGCAGCGTCGCCACGCGCTCGTCGCCGCGCCAACCGGTTCCGGCAAGACGCTCGCCGCGTTCCTGTCGGCGATCAACGACCTGGTCGTTGAAGGCCTCGCCCAAGGCCTCAGCGACGAGGTGCACGTGCTCTACGTCTCGCCGCTGAAGGCGCTCTCCAACGACATCCGCAAGAACCTGCAGGAGCCGCTGGCCGGCATTCGCGACGGGCTGGCCGCGATGGGGTTGCCGGACGTCGGCATCCGCGATGCCGTTCGCACCGGCGACACGCCCACCGCCGAGCGCGAGCGCATGCGGCGCACGCCGCCGCACATCCTCGTGACCACGCCGGAATCGCTGTACATCCTGCTCACGTCCAACTCCGGCCGCGAGATGTTGAAGTCGGTGAAGAGCGTGATCGTCGACGAGCTGCACGCGGTCGCCGGCAGCAAGCGCGGCGCCCACCTGATGCTCACGCTGGAGCGGCTGGAGGCGCTGTGCGAGCGCTCGCCGGTGCGCATCGGCCTGTCGGCGACCGTGAAGCCGCTGGACGAGATGGCGCGCTTCCTCATTGGGCAGAGAAACGACGACGTGGCCATCATCGACGCCGGCCACGTGCGCGAGCGCGACCTCGGCATCGAAATGCCGCGCTCGCCGCTGACCGCGGTGATGGCCACCGAGGTGTGGGACGAGATGTACGACCGGCTCGCGGAGCTGATCCACCAGCACCGCACCACGCTGATCTTCGTCAACCAGCGCCGCGTCGCGGAGCGCGTGGCGCGCCACCTGGCCGACCGGATCGGCGAGGAACACGTGACGGCCCACCACGGCAGCCTCGCGCGCGAGCATCGGCTGAAGGCCGAGCAGCGGCTCAAGTCCGGCGAGCTGAAGGCGCTGGTGGCGACCAGCTCGCTGGAACTCGGCATCGACATCGGCGAGATCGATCTCGTGTGCCAGCTCGGCTCGCCGCGCGCCATCAACGCCTTCCTGCAGCGCGTGGGACGCGCCGGCCATGCCATCGGCGCGATCCCGAAAGGCCGGCTGTTCCCGCTCGCGCTGGACGACCTGCTTGAATGCGCTGCGCTGCTCGATGCCGTGCAGCGCAGCGAGCTCGACCGCATCCGCGTGCCGCACAAGCCGCTGGACGTGCTGGCGCAGCAGGTGATCGCCGAAGTCGCCTGCCGCGAGTGGACGCTGGATGCGCTGTACGAGCGCTGCCGCATGGCGCAGCCGTACGGCGAGCTCACGCTGCTCGAGTTCGAGCAGATCGTGCAGATGCTGGCCGACGGCTACAGCACACGCCGCGGCCGGCGCGGCGCCTACCTGCACTACGACGCGGTCAACCGCGTGCTGCGCGCGCGGCGCGGCGCCAAGCTCGCGGCGGTCACCAACGCCGGCGTGATCCCCGACCAGTTCGACTACGACGTGGTGCTGATGCCCGAAGAGCACCGCGTCGGCACACTCAACGAAGACTTCGCATTCGAGAGCCTGCCGGGCGACATCTTCCAGCTCGGCAACACCTCGTACCGCATCGTCAAGGTCGAGACCGGCAAGGTGATGGTGCACGACGCGAAAGGCCAGCCGCCGACGATGCCGTTCTGGCTCGGCGAGAGCCTGGGCCGCACCGACGAGCTGTGCCACGCGGTGTCTCGGCTGTGCGAGACGGCCGACGTGAAGCTGGACGACGGCGTCGAGGCCTGCGAGCAGTGGCTGCGCGACGAGCTGCACCTGCCTTCTGCCGCCGCGATGCAGCTCACGCTGTACCTCGCCGCCTCGAAGGCGGCGCTGGGCGGGCTGCCGAGCCAGCGCCGCATCGTGTTCGAGCGCTTCTTCGACGAAGTCGGCGACACGCACCTGGTGATCCATTCGCCGTACGGCTCGCGCGTCAACAAGGCCTGGGGTCTCGCGCTGCGCAAGCGCATGTGCCGCAAGTTCAACTTCGAGCTGCAGGCCAGTGCGCTGGAAGACAGCATCGTGCTGTCGCTCGGCCCCACGCATAGCTTCCCGCTGGAAGAAGTGCGCCACTACCTCAAGTCGGCGAGCGCGCGCGACGTGCTGGTACAGGCGCTGCTCGATGCGCCGATGTTCGGCACGCGCTGGCGCTGGAACGCCACCGCGTCGCTGGCCGTGCGGCGCATGAACGGCGGGCGCAAGGTGCCGCCGCAGTTCCAGCGCTCCGATGCGCAGGACCTGCTCACGGTCGTGTTCCCCGACCAACTCGCCTGCGCCGAGAACATCGTCGGAGAGCGCGAGGTGCCCGACCACCCGCTTGTCGCGCAGACGCTGCACGACTGCCTGCACGAGACGATGGACGTCGACGGCTTCGTGCGGCTGCTCGCGCGCATCGAGGCCGGCGAGGTCGAGATCGCGACCTGCGAGCTCGCGTCGCCGTCGCCGCTGTCGCATGCGATCCTCAACGCGCGGCCGTTCGCGTTCCTCGACGACGGCGCCGCGGAAGAGCGGCGCACCAAGGCGGTCAGCACGAAGCCGCTGATGGACCTGCAGACCGCCGCCGACATCGGCCGGCTCGATCCTGAAGCGATCGCCACGGTGCGCGAGGACGCGTGGCCGGAGATCGGCAGCGCCGACGAGCTGCACGATGCGCTGGTGGTGCACGGCTTCCTGGCCGTGGCGGAAGCCGATCATCCGGACTTCGTCGCCTCGCTTGAGCAGCAGAGGCGTGTGACCCGCTTGTCGCTGCATCCGGCGCGCGCCCTGTTCGTCGCCGCCGAGCGGCTGCACGAGTTCCAGGCCGTGTTTCCCGGCGCGGAGATGTCGCCCGCGATCGCCGCCGTGTCCAAGGACAGCCCGACGCCCGAAGACGCGTTGCGCGAGATCCTGCGCAGCCGCCTCGACCTGCTCGGTCCGGTCACCGCCGCCGCGCTCGCCGCGCCGCTCGGTCTCACCGCCGACGCGGTGCTGCCCGCCCTGCTGCAGCTCGAAGCCGAAGGCGCCGTGATCCGCGGCGCGTTCACCGCGCCGGGCATGGCCGAATGGTGCGACCGGCGCTTGCTCGCGCGCATTCACCGCCACACGCGCGATCGGCTGCGCGCCGAGATCCAGCCGGTGCCGCCGGCGCAGTTCATGCGCTTCCTGTTCCGCTGGCACCAACTCGCCGGCGCGCACGGTGACGGCGACGAACGCCGCCAGGGCGAAGCCGGCCTCGCGGGCGTGCTGCGCCAGCTCGAAGGTGTGGCCGCACCGGCACCGGCCTGGGAAGACGACCTGCTCGCCGCGCGCGTGCGCGACTACGAGCCCGAGATGCTCGACCGGCTGTGCGCCGCCGGCCGCGTGGCGTGGTGGCGGCCCACCGTTCGACAAGCTCAGGACGATCGGGGACTTCGACAGGCTCCACCCGAGCAGCGCAAGACCGGCCCGATCCGCGGCACGCCGGTGCTGGTGTGCGAACGCGAGGCACTGCCGCATTGGCAGCAGGCCGGCGGCGCGACCAGCGAAGACGCCCCGCTGTCGGGCAAGGCGCGCCAGGTGCTCGACGCGTTGCGCGCGCATGGCGCGAGCTTCTTCACCGACTTGCAGCACGACGCCCGTCTGCTCGGCACCGAGGTCGAGCAGGCGCTGGGCGAACTGGTGGCGCATGGCCTCGTGACCTGCGACTCGTTCGCCGGCCTGCGCGCACTGGTGATGCCCGCCGAGAAACGCCGGCGCATCGACCGCCGCCGCCACATTCAAGACGCCGGCATCGACAACGCCGGCCGCTGGTCGCTCACGCGCCGCCCGCGTGCGCCGGCCGACACGCCCGGCGCCCTGGCCGAGCCGCACGTCGAGCACATCGCGCGCGTGCTGCTGCGCCGCTACGGCGTGGTGTTTCGCAAGCTGCTCGAACGCGAAGACGGCCTGCCGCCGTGGCGCGACCTGTACTACGTGTACCGCCGCCTCGAAGCGCGCGGCGAGATCCGCGGCGGCCGCTTCGTCAGCGGCTTCTCCGGCGAGCAGTTCGCGCTGCCGGAGGCGGCCGCTGCGCTGCGCAAGACCGCGAAGACGGCGGGCGGCGAACGGGTGTCGATCTCCGCGGCCGATCCGCTGAACCTCGCCGGCATCCTTACGCCGGGCGACAAGGTGCCGCGCCTGGCCGGCAACCGGCTGCTGTTCGAAGGCGGCGTGCCGATTGCCGTGCAAAGCGGCGGCGACGTGCAGTACCTCGCGCCGCTGGAACCCGGCGCGCAGTGGGAGGCCAAGAACCTGCTGATCCGCCGGCAGCGACCGGGCAGCTACTTCCCGCCGCCGGCGCGGCCGCAGTAGCGGGGCGCACTACGCCATCGGCAGCCCGACGTAGTTCTCCGCCAGCGCGGTGGCCGCGGCCGGCGAACCGACGAGGTACGCGAGCTCGGCCTGCTGCATCTTCTGCCCGAACGCGCCGGTCTCCGGGAACCGGTGCATCAGCGACGTGAACCACCACGAGAAGCGTTCGGCCTGCCACACCCGCCGAAGGCAGCGCGCCGAATACGCATCGATGCCCGCCTCGCTCTTGTCGAGGTAGAACTCGGCCAGGCCGCGCGCGAGGTAGCCCACGTCGGACGCCGCGAGGTTCAGCCCCTTGGCGCCGGTGGGCGGCACGATGTGGGCCGCATCGCCGGCCAGGAACAGGCGGCCGAAGCGCATCGGCTCGGCGACGAAGCTGCGCAGCGGCGCGATGCTCTTCTCGATCGACGGCCCGGTGACCACCGTCTGCGCCACCTCGGCGGGCAGCCGGCGGCGCAGCTCGTCCCAGAACATGTCGTCGGACCAGCGCTCGGCCTTGTCGTCGAGCGAACACTGCAGGTAGTAGCGGCTGCGCGTGCGGCTGCGCTGGCTGCACAGCGCGAAGCCGCGCTCGTGGTGGGCGTAGACGAGCTCCTCGCGCGCCGGCGGCACGTCGGCGAGCACGCCCAGCCAGCCGAAGGGGTAGACCTTCTCGTAGGTCGTGATCGCGGCGGGCGGCACGCTGGCGCGCGTCACGCCGTGGTAGCCGTCGCAGCCGGCGATGAAGTCGCATTCCAGCGTGTGCTCGACGCCGTCTTTGCGAAAGCGCACGACCGGCGTGCGCCCGTCGAAGCCGTCCACGCTGACCTGCTGCGCCTCGTACACGGTGGTGAGCCCGGCCGCCGCGCGTGCTTCCATCAGGTCCTGCGTGACCTCGGTCTGGCCGTAGACGGTGACACGCTGCCCGGTCAGCGCCTTGAAGTCGATGCGGTGCAGCCGGTCGTCGAACGCAAGCTCGGTGCCGTCGTGCGGCAGGCCCTCGCGGCGCAGCCGCCCGGCCACGCCGGCCTCTTCGAGCAGGTCCACGGTCGTGCGCTCCAGCACGCCGGCGCGAATGCGCCCGAGCACGTAGGGCGCACTGCGCTGCTCGACGATCACGGCATCGATGCCGGCGCGGTGCAATAGTGCGCCGAGCAGCAGGCCCGCCGGGCCGGCGCCGACGATGGCGACTTGGGTGCGCATGGGGTGTCTCCGTGTTGTGCCAGACGAATCTACGGCGCGGCACGCGATTCGCCAATAAGATGAGCGTTACGACTGCAATTCATGACATGGATCAACGTAACTTCGACTTGAACCTGCTGCGGGTCTTTCGGGCGGTCTACGTCGCGCGCAACGTGCGCCGCGCCGCGGAACAAATCGGCCTGTCGCAGCCCGCCGTGAGCCACGGGCTGACCCGGCTGCGACTGCAGCTGAAGGACCCGCTGTTCGTGCGCACGCCCGGCGGCGTGGCGCCCACGCCGCGCGCCCACCACTTCGCGCGGTCGGTCGAGGCGGCGCTGGTCGCCATCGAGGCCTCGCTGGGCGAGACCGAGCGCTTCGATCCGCTCGTCTCCGAGCGCCGCTTCGTGATGCACATGAGCGACCTCGGCCAGGGCGAGTTCCTGCCGCTGCTGATGGAGCACTTGCGCGAGTACGGCCCGCACCTGCGCGTGGAGGCGATCCAGTGGCCGCTGGACGACGTGCTGGCGGCGCTGGAACGCAATCGCATCGACCTCGCGCTCGGCTATCTGCCCGAGATGCGCGGTACCGAACACGAGAACCTCATCGAGGACCGTTATGTGCTCGTCGTGCGCAAGGGGCACCCGCTCGCCGCCTCGCTCTCGAGTCGGCGCACGCTCGAGCGGCTCGAGTACGTGGTGTCGCACAGCCATCCGGAGCCGGCGAAGACGCTGGTGCGGCTGGGCCTGGGCTCGCAGGTGAGGCTCGTGCTGCCGCACTACGGCGCGGTGCCCGGCGTGCTGTCGAGCACCGACCTCGCGGCCCTCGTGCCGCAGCGCCCGGCCTCACGCTATGCCCTGCACTACCCGCTCGAGATCGCCGAGGCCAGGCTGGACCTGCCGCCGCTGGCGGTGTCGGCGCACTGGTTCTGGCGCATGAACGACGACCCCGGCCACCGCTGGCTGCGCGACACGCTGGCCGTGCTGTACCGGCAGTCGGGCAGCGCGGCGGCGAATCGCCGCCATGGCGGCAGGGCCCACGGTGCAGCGGGCTGAACGCTTGCCGGCGTAGCGCGAGGCAACCCGGATTTCACGTTCGCCATTCAAGGCGCTAGAACGAGGAGGCGGGGGAAGTAGCTTCTGTATGGCGCCGGATCGCGGGTGAGAACGCAGAGGTTGGATACGGCGGCGTGGGCCCCGATGTAGAAGTCGGGCAGAGGAAGTTGTTTGGAGCCACCTCTTTGCCGGTAGAGGGCAAATGCGGCAGCGGTCAACGAGGCGCAAGCCCATGGAAGAGGTGTGCGCAGCGTCTCGTATACGTCCAGCAGTGCGTCCAGCGCTTGGACACTCGGCCCAGGGACCAGCAGTTCGGTATAGATGATGAGATTGACGTGAAGCGGCGAGCGTTCACTGAGGACCTGAAGCTGCTCAACGGCCCATTCATGCCAAGGGCTTGT
Source organism: Piscinibacter sp. (assembly GCA_035513255.1). GTDB lineage: Bacteria > Pseudomonadota > Gammaproteobacteria > Burkholderiales > Burkholderiaceae_C > Albitalea. The sequence continues at coordinate 8,623 of DATKCI010000290.1, forward strand.
TTCATCGATGCAGTCGACCCAGACGTTGGTGTCGACAAGCGTGCCAGCGCTGCCGTCGTACTTCGAGAGGCTACCGACGGCCACGGCGAGCGCTTGTCGTGGTGGTGGCTTCGTCGCCGCGAAGGAAGTTCATGATCTCATCCGCTCCGAGTTGTTGGAACTCGGGGCTCATGCTGCGCCGAACCCGAGCGGCGGCCGCGCGCAGCTTGGCGCGGCGATCGCCCTTCACGGCAGTCCCGACCGGCGTGATGACGATCTTGCTGCCCTCCAGGCTGAACGACACTTCGCTGCCAGGTGCGACGCCAGCAGCCTCACGGATGTGCTTGGGGATCGTGACTTGGCCCTTCTCGGTGACGAGCATGACGCACCTCGCGGTAGGAATGATGAGTAGGAATTCTACGATGTCGTCGAGACGCTGCAGGCAACGTGCAGGGGCTTCGACAGGCTCAGCCCGAACGGGCTTTGGTTCGCGACAGGTCTTGTTTCTCATGAGGCCCCGGGGGGAAGCGCTGAGGTGCGGGCAATTTTCATTGCGGCGGTAGGGTGCTTTCGGCGGTTTGCAACGCCGCAGCGCGCCCGAAACCGGCGAGCCAAATGTGCAAGTTATTCCCGCGGCCCGTAGGATGAACGAACCCTCCCTCACCGCCGGAAGCGCCCGGCATGTCCGCTTTCACATGTCGAGCCTGCACCGTGTGTCGTTCCGGCAGCTGCTGCTGGTGGCCTTTCTGCTGGTGGCTGCCTTGCTGGCGGCCGCCTCACTGCATGGCCTGTTCACGCTGGAGCGCCTGATCGGGCAAAGCCGCGAGGGCGCCGAGCGCTCGGTGACGGCCACCGCCGCGGTGCAGAACCTGGCCGAGCGCAGCGTGGCGATGGAGCGCGCGGCGCGGCAGTACCTCGTGCTCGACGACTCGGCCTTGCGCCGGCGCTACGCCGCGGCCTCGCACGACGCGATCGGTGCGCTCGAGCAGCTGCAAGGCAACGACCTGCCGGCGTCGGCAGCCAACGACTGGCGGAGCACCGCCGACGCCATCGCGGCGCTGCTCGACGGGCCCCGCGCGACCGCGCCCGAACGCGACCAGGCGCTGACCGACGCGTTCCGCGAACTCGGCGTCATCAACGAAGACGTGGCCCAGCGGGTCCGGCGCGCCATGCAATCGCGCAACGAGTCGCTGCGCGACGAGCTCGAAGCCGGGCGGCTGATGCTGGCGCGGCAGCTGCTGGCCGCCATCGGCATCGCACTGCTGATGGCACTGGCCTTCGGGGTGTTGCTGTCGCGCCCGCTCAAGCGCGTCGAAGAGGCGATCGACCGGCTCGGCGCCAACCGGCTCGACGACCGCATCGAGATCGACGGCCCGGCCGACGTGCGCCAGCTCGGGCGCAGCCTCGACGCCCTGCGCCTGCGCCTCGCCCAGCAGGATGCGGAGAAGGCACGCTTTCTGCGGCATGTGTCGCACGACCTGAAGACGCCGCTGGCCGCGCTGCGCGAAGGCGTGGCGCTGCTCGAGGACGGCGTGACCGGCGCACTGAGCACCAGCCAGCGCGAGGTCGCGCGCATCCTGCGGCACAACACGCAGGCGCTGCAGGTGCGCATCGAAGACCTGCTGCGCTTCAACGCCGCGGTGTTCGAGGCGCAGCGGCTGCAGCGGCAGCCGGTGGAGCTGCGCTCGCTGATCGAGCGTGTCGTCGACGACCAGCGCCTGCAGGCGCAGGCGCGCCAGTTGCAGGTGCATGTCTCGGGCGAGCCGGTCTCGGCCGAGCTCGATCCGGACAAGATGGCCACGGCGCTGGCCAACCTGCTGTCCAACGCGATCCGCTTCAGCGCCCTGGGCGGTACCATCCGGTTCGGGGTGTCCCAGCACGCTGACAGCGTGCGCATCGAGATTGCCGATTCCGGCCCGGGTGTTGCCGTCGCCGATCGAGGCCGCGTGTTCGAACCGTTCTATCGCGGCGAACGTCAGCCGCAGGACGCGGCACGCGGCAGCGGCATCGGCCTGTCCATTGTCCACGAGTACGTCACGGCCCACGGCGGCCGCATCGAGTTGCTGCCGGATGAGCCCGGCGCCTGTTTTCGCATTGAAGTTCCACATGCCAGTTCTCCATGACGCCAATGCGCCACCCGCGCACCATGAACCGATTCCACCAAGCGAACACCGCGGATCCGGCTCCGCCGGTCCGCTGGTGTGCCTTGCAGGCCGCGCCGAGCCAAAGGGCCCGGCCCTTCGCCAGGCACGAAAGGTCCACTGGACCTTTCGTGTCCGGGCTCAGCCCCCTCGAGGGGGCGCGCGAAGCGCGTAGGGGGTGGTTCATGTCAGCCACGACTGAATCCACGTTCCGGCGCGCACAGATGCTGCTTTGCGGCCTGCTGCTGGCCGCCTGCGCGCCGCTGGCGCCTCCGAGCGGCGCGGCGCCAGCGCCTGCGCTTGTGCCCGAGCCGGCATCGCCCGCCGCGCAGCCCGCGCCGGCACCGGCACCGCCTCTCGTACCGCTGGCCACGCCGGCGGATCTGGCCACCCGCGAGATGCTGGCGTTCCACGAACGCGCGCGGCAGTGGACCGGCGCCGATCTCGCCCGCGAGATCGGCCGCCGCGGTGAGGCGTCCGCCGGCGCGCGCGCGAGCGTCGAACTCGCCTTGCTGCTCGGCCAGACGCGCAATAACGGCGACTTGGCCCGCGCCCTCGCGCTGCTCGACGGCCTGCTGCGCTCGAGCGCCCCGGAGGCCGCGCCCTGGCAGCCGCTGGCGCGCCTGGTCGCCGCGCAACTGGCCGAGCAGCGGCGGATCGAGGAGCAACTGGAGCGCCAGAACCAGCAGGCGCGCGAGAACCAGCGCCGCGTCGACCAGCTCAGCCAGAAGCTCGAAGCGCTGAAGGCGATCGAGCGCAGCCTGACGACCCGGCCGGAGGGCGGCGCGGCGGCCGCGCCCGGCACCAGGGGATCTACGCCGTGAATCATGTGCTGGTGGTCGACGACGACCCCGATCTGCTCCAGCTGCTGTCGATGCGGCTGAATGCCGCGGGCTACCGCGTCAGCACCGCTCAGTCGGCTGAGGCCGCACTCGCGCAGCTGGCCGTCGAGCGGCCGCAGCTGGTGCTCAGCGACGTTCAGCTGCCGGGCCGCGACGGCCTCGCGCTGTTCGACGAGATCCGCGTGCGCCACCCGTCGCTGCCGGTCATCCTGCTCACCGCACACGGCACGATTCCCGACGCGGTCGAGGCCACCTCGCGCGGCGTGTTCAGCTACCTCACCAAGCCGTTCGACGGCAAGGACCTGCTCGACAAGATCGGCCAGGCGCTCGCGCTGTCCACCCATTCGGAACCCGGCTCGGTGGCCGACGAGGCGTGGCGCGAAGGCATCGTCTGCCGCTCCAGCCGCATGGGCGAGCTGTTGAACGAGGCCAAGCTCGTGGCCCGCACCGACGCGAGCGTGCTGCTGCGCGGCGAGAGCGGCAGCGGCAAGGAGCTGTTCGCGCGCAGCATCCACCGCGCGAGCCCGCGCGCCGGCCGGCCGTTCGTCGCGGTCAATTGCGGCGCCATTCCCGAAGCGCTGCTCGAGTCCGAGCTGTTCGGGCACGTCAAGGGATCCTTCACCGGCGCGCTCGCCAACCACCGCGGGCTGTTCCAGGCGGCCAACGGCGGCACGCTGCTGCTCGACGAGATCGGCGACATGCCGCCTGCCCTGCAGGTGAAGCTGCTGCGTGTGCTGCAGGATCGCTCGGTGCGGCCGGTGGGCGCCACCGAGGCGATCCCGATCGACGTGCGCATCCTCTCGGCGACGCACCGCGACCTCGACGCCGCGATGGCGCAGGGCCAATTCCGCGAAGACCTCTACTACCGGCTCAACGTCGTCACGCTGACGCTGCCGACGCTGGGCGAGCGGCGCGAGGACATCCCGCTGCTGGCCAACCACTTCCTCGCCCTGCTCGCGCACAAGTACGGCAAGCGGCTGAACGGGTTTGCGCCCGACGCGCTGAAGGCGCTGACGATGGCCTCGTGGCCGGGCAACGTGCGGCAGCTTCACAACGTGGTCGAGCAGGTGTGCGCGCTCGCGACCACGCCGCTGATTCCGCTGTCGCTGGTGCAGCGCGCGCTGCGCGTGCCCGGCGTCGAGGTGCTGACCTTTGCCGAGGCTCGCCAGCGCTTCGAGCGCGACTACCTGGTGGGCCTGCTGAAGCTGTCGGACGGCAACGTGTCCGATGCGGCCCGGCTGGCCGACCGGAACCGGACCGAGTTCTACCGCCTGTTGCAAAAACACGGGCTGACGCCGGGCCAGTTCCGCGGGGATTTGTCGACTTCGGACCCCTCTGTCGCCGATTAGCGACACGGGAAAACCCTTTACCGGCGCGCGTTTGCCCTCGCGCCCCGCCCGGGCTGTCGCCGATCGGCGACGCTTTTCTGCCGCAGTGCAGCATTCAACCCCCTTCGAGCGTGGGCTTCAACGTCCAAGTTGTTGATTTCTCTGGTCTTTTCCTTCGTGGCACGGGGATCGCTATGACCCCTCTCGGCAGCGGTCCGGCTGCCCTGACACCACCCGAGGGAACCGACCATCTTGAACGCGCCGACAACGACGCCCCCGCCCTGCTTTTGCTGCCGCGCCGATGCGCGCGGGGCGACCTCGCGCGCGGCGCGCTGGGCGGCGGCATGGGCGTGCGTCGTTGCGCTGTGCGCGCCGGCGCTCGCCCACGCCTTCGGGTTCGAGGAAGTTGCCGAACGCGCCAAGGCCGAGGCCGCCGAACCGTACCGCGCGAGTACCGTCGCCCTGCCCAGCGAACTCGCGCAGCTCGACTACGACCAGACGCGCGACATCCGCTTCCGGCCCGAGCGCGCGCTGTGGCGCCGCGACGGGCTGCCGTTCGAGTTGATGTTCTTCCACCTCGGCGGCTACCACACCGAGCCGGTGCGCGTCCACGAGATCACCCCCGAGGGCGTGCGGCCCGTCGGTTTCGATCCGAAGGACTTCGACTACGGCAAGAACCGGCTGTCCCCGTCGCGCTGGCCTGACATCGGCCTGGCCGGCTTTCGCGTGCACTACGCGCTCAACACGCCGGCGTACAAGGACGAGCTGGCGGTGTTCCTCGGCGCCAGCTACTTCCGTGCATTGGGCGGCGGGCAGCGCTACGGTCTGTCCGCGCGCGGGTTGGCCATCGACACCGTCGGCGCACCACGCGAAGAGTTCCCCCGCTTCAAGGAGTTCTGGATCGAGCGGCCGGCGGCCGGCGCGACGTCGCTGACGATCTACGCGCTGCTCGACTCGCCGCGCGCCAGCGGCGCCTACCGCTTCACGCTGCATCCCGGCGCGCAGACCCGGGTCGACGTGAAGGCAGCGCTGTACCTGCGCGCCGGCGTGTCCACACTCGGCATCGCGCCGTTGACCAGCATGTTCCAGCACGGCGAGAACAATCCGCGCCGCGGCGAGTTCCGCCCCGAGGTGCACGACTCCGACGGCCTGGCCATCGCCGCCGGTGACGGCGCCGGCGGCAGCGAGTGGCTGTGGCGGCCGCTCGTCAATCCGTCGCGTGCGCTGGTCTCGTCGTTCGCCGTCGCCGAGCTGAAAGGCTTCGGGCTGATGCAGCGCGACCGCGCCTTCTCGAACTACGAAGACGTCGAGGCGCGCTACGAGCTGCGCCCCGGCGCCTGGGTCGTGCCTGAAGGCGACTGGGGTCCGGGCCGGGTTCAGCTGCTGCAGCTGCCCACGCCCGACGAGACCCACGACAACATCGTCGCCCACTGGACGCCCGACCGCATGCCGCCACCCGGAGAGCCGCTGGCGTTCGCCTACCGGCTCCACTTTCAAGGCGACGCGCAGCAGCGACCGCCGAACGGCTGGACGCTGCAGTCGCGCCTCGGCCGCGGCTACGCAAAGCTCGCGCCCGACGAGTTCCAGTACGTCGTCGACTTCGCCGGCCCGGCGCTGGACGCGCTGGCCGCCGACGCCGCGGTCGACGCTGTCGTCACGCCGGTCGCCAACGCCCGCCTGATCGAGCGCAACGCCTACCGCAACGACGCGCGCGGTGGCTGGCGCATGACGCTGCGCGTCCAGCGCCTCGACCCCACGCAGCCGGTGGAGCTGCGGGCCTTCCTCCAACACGGATCTCACGCCCTCACCGAAACATGGACCACACTCACTCCACCCGACTGAGCGACCGGCTTGGATCGGTCGACATCGCCGCCGCGCCATCCGTAGCCCGGATGAAATCCGGGGTCGGCGTTTCGCGAGCCGCCGCTCCCGGATTTCATCCGGGCTACGAGGACGGCCACGGGCCTCGATCGCTCGATGCCGCCGCGGCACTGCCGCGCGGCAGCGCGCCACCGATCCACCGCGCTTCGATGGTGCCGCAGCCGTGGACCGGCTTCTTCGCGAGCCTGCGCGCCGCGCTGCTGCGCCGCCTGCGCGGCGAGACGGCGCCAGCCGCCGCGGCTGCGGACGAGCTGCCGTGGCAGCGGGCCGCCGCGCGGCGCCGCACGCTGCTGCTGTGGGCGATCGGCCTGTCCGCCGCCTGTGCGGCCGGTGTGCTCGCCCACGCGCAGCCGCTCGACGTGCATCCCGCGCTGCGGATCGCGCAGGTGGGTCTGTACTCGCTGCTGTTCGCCTGGGTCACGGCCGGGTTCGTCACGGCGATCATGGGTTTCGTCGTGCAGCTGCGCGGCGACCGGCACGCGCTGTCGGCGGCCTCGGTGGCGAACCGGCCGGTCCACATGGACGCGCGCACCGCGATCGTGATGCCGATCTGCAACGAGCAGGTGTCCACCGTCTTCGCGGGCTTGAGCGCGACCTGCGAGTCGCTGGCCGCCACCGGCGCGTCTCGGCTGTTCGACGTGTATCTGCTGTCCGACACCAGCGACCCCGCGATCCGCGCCGCCGAATTGGCGGCATGGAGCCGGCTGCGCTCGACGCTGGGCGACGACGGCGCGCGTGTGCACTACCGCTGGCGCCAGCGCCGCGTGAAGCGCAAGGCGGGCAACCTCGCCGACTTCTGCCGCCGCTGGGGCCGCAACTACCGCTACATGATCGTGCTCGACGCCGACAGCGTGATGAGCGGCGACTGCCTGCTGACGCTGGTGCGGCTGATGGAGGCGAACCCGCGCGCCGGCATTCTGCAGACCGCGCCGCAGGCCTGCGGGCTGACGACGGTGCATGCACGCGCCCAACAGTTCGCGGGCCGCGTCACCGGCCGGCTGTTCACCGCCGGCATGCACTACTGGCAGCTCGGCGAGTCGCACTACTGGGGCCACAACGCGATCATCCGCGTCGAGCCCTTCATGAAGCACTGCGCCCTCGCGCCGCTGCCGGGGCGCGGCGGCCTCGCCGGCGACATCCTGTCGCACGACTTCGTCGAGGCCGCGCTGATGCGCCGCGCGGGCTACCACGTCTGGCTGGTGCCCGATCTGGCGGGCAGCTACGAACAGCAGCCGCCCAACCTGCTCGAAGAGCTGCAGCGCGACCGCCGCTGGTGCCAGGGCAACCTGCAGAACGCGCGCCTGGTCGCCGAGCCGGGTCTGCACCCGGTGCACCGCGCAATGTTCGGGACCGGTGCGATGGCCTACCTGTCCGCACCGCTGTGGCTGGGCTTCGTGCTGCTCGGGGCGCTGTCGTGGTTTTTCGGCGGACACGCCGCGAGCGGCGCGGGAGCGGGCGTGCCGATCGAGATGATGGCGCTGTGGGCCTGCACGCTGGCAATGCTGCTGCTGCCGCGCGCGCTCGGCGTGCTGCTGATCGCGCTGAAGGGCGAGCTGCCGCTCTACGGTGGCGCTGTCGCCGCGGTCAAGGGCGCGCTGGTGGAGGCCGCGCTGTCGGTGCTGCAGGCGCCGCTGCGCATGGTCGCCCACAGCCTGTTCGTGTTCGTCGCGCTGACCGGCCTGCGGCTGGATTGGAAATCGCCTCCGCGCGAGGCGTCGGCGATTCCCTGGCGCGATGCCGCGCAGCGCTTCGCGCCGGTGTTCGTGCTCGCCGCCGCCGCGCTGGCCGGCGCGGCAGCCCTCGACCCGCGCATGGCGCTGTGGCTCGCGCCGGTGGCGCTGCCGCTGCTGCTCGCCACGCCGCTCTCCGTGCTGACAAGCCAGGTGGGCCTCGGCGAGCGGCTGCGCGCCGCCGGCGTGCTGTCGACACCGGAGGAACACCGCACGCCGCCAGTGCTGCGCCAGGCATGGGCCCATGTCCGTCAGCCCTCGGCGGAGCCGCGCTGGGCCGACATGGTGACCGACCCGGGCTTGTTTCAGCTGGTTCACGCGTCGATGGGCCCGCGCGACACGACCCGCGGCGTGCGCGGGCGCGCGCGCATGCACCTGCTGCACCACGCGGGGCTGGCGCAGGACGCCGAGGCGTTCACGCCGGCCGAGCGCATGCGGCTGCTCAGCGAGCCGCAGCACATCGCCCGCCTGCGCGACCGCTGGGCCGCCAACGCCGGCGAGCGCCTCGTCTCCTGACGCTGCCGCGGTCCGCGCCATGGCCCGGTCGCACCGGAATTTGCTGTGCATCGGCGCCGGCTTTGGCGCCGCCGCGCTGGCGCTCGCCGGGCTGGTGTCCTGCGCGAGCGACAAGACGGTCCGCGGCGGCCGCGTCGACATGGCGATCGCGAGCGGCAACGACGGCATCGCGCGCTGCCGCGACCGCATCGGCGCCGTCGCGATCACCGAGGCCGACTACAACGCGCAGGCCCTCAGCTCGGCGGGCTTGCCGCGCTCGATGGCGCCGCTGGTGCGCCAGCTGATGATGCACACACGCTGCTTTGCCGTCGTGGAACGCGGGGCAGCCTTCGCCGCGCTCGAACACGAGATGAAGATCCGCGAGCAGCAAGGCCTGGAGCGCCCCCATCAGATGGCCGCGATGACCGCCGCCGACTACGTCGTGCGCGCCGAGATCGTCTTCGTCGAACAGACCGGCGGCAGCAAGGGCGCGCTGGGCGCCGTGTTCGGCAACCTGCTCGGCGGCGTCGGCGGCGAAACGCGCACGCGCGAGGCGCTCGTGGTGATGAGCGCAGTGGATGCCCGCACCAGCGAGATCGTCGCCGCGTCGTTCGGCCGCGGCACCAACCAGTCCAGCGGCGTCGGCAGCGTCGTGCTGGGCGGAGGCATCGTGGCCTTGCAGGGCGGCTGGCTCGACACGCCCCAGGCCAAGCCGGTGGCGGCGGCGCTGGTCGATGCGTGGAACCAGTTGCTGCCGCGGCTCAACGTTGCGTTGGAGAGGAACGGCGGCAGCGCGGCGAAGGCGCCTTCGCGGCCCGCGTCCGAGCCGCAGCGCTGAAGACGTTTTCCATGCGGACCGCTCGCTGACTCAGTGGATCCCGACTTTCGTCGGGATGACGAGTTCATTTTGGGCATTGGAATCTGAGACGGTTCGCCCCTCTGGGCGTGACGCATTTGCGGAGGTGCGCACCAACGTATCGTCATCCCGACGAAAGTCGGGATCCACGCACGCCTCCGATGTTTCGCCTCGGAATCCGAGACGGTTCTCGCTCCTCTGGCGGTGACGCATTTGCAGAGGTGCGCGCTAACGTACCGTCATCCCGGCGAAAGCCGGGATCCACGCACGCCTCCGATGTTTCACCAGTACTTCGTCTACATCCTCGCCAGCCGCCGTCATGGCACGCTGTACATCGGATCGATTCTCGGTTCGGTGACAAACCCGAAACATCCCCCTCCCCCTTGACTCTCCCACCATGGCAAGCTTGACGATCATCCTCGGTCGCAACAACCAGCCGAGGACCCCATGGACCGATTGCTCGCAATGGAAACTTTCGTACGCGTCGTCGAAGCCGGCACGTTCACGAAAGCAGCCGATCTGCTCGACATGCCGAAGCCCACGGTGACGCGCCTGATCCAGACGCTCGAGACCCACCTTCAGACCAAGCTGCTCAACCGCACGACGCGCCGGGTGACGGTGACGATCGACGGCGCGGCCTACTACGACCGCGTGGTGCGCCTGCTCGGCGAGGTGAAGGAGATCGAGTCGAGCCTGTCGCGCGCGACGACCGTTCCGCGGGGGCGCCTGCGCATCGACGTCGGCGCCGAGGTCGCCCACATGCTCCTGATCCCCGCCTTGGCCGAGTTCCACCAGCGCTATCCGGACATACGGATCGACCTGGGCATCAGCGACCGGCCGGTCGATCTGATCGGCGAGAACGTCGACTGCGTCGTGCAGGGCGGCGAGGTCGCAGATCCCTCCCTGGTCGCGCGGCGCATCGGTGACTTTCACTTGATCGTCTGCGCCTCGCCCGGCTACCTGAAACGCCACGGCGTGCCGCAGCATCCGCTCGACATCGAGGGTGGCCACATCGTCGTGAACGGCTTCGACCATGCCGCCGGAAAGCCGCAGCCCTTCAGTTTCACGAAGGCCGGAAGACGCCACGAGATCAGCGGTCGGCGCATGCTCTCGGTCAGCGATTCGAACGCAGCATTGACGGCTGGACTGAACGGCATCGGCATCATCCGCATGACCACGCTGATGGCCCAGCCGCATGTCGAGTCGGGAAGGCTGCAGCCGCTGCTGCTCGACTGGTGCACCGACTCGCTCCCAGTCCACGTGATGTACCTGCCGAACCGGCATCTGAGCGCCAAGGTCCGGGTCTTCGTGGACTGGGTGGCCGCGCTGTTCGCGAGAAGCGATCTGATGCATCGCAAGTGCTGCGCGCGAATGGCCGCTGAATCGGCATACCAGCCGATCCCGGCGCGGCCGACGCAGACACGAACTGCCGAGGCCGTGGTGACGGCCTGAACGCTGGTCGCAGGCACTTCCTCTTGCGGCGCGAAGTAAACTCCAGCGCCGGTCTGACCGCGCCCGCAACTTCCCGCCGTGCCCCCACCCTCGCCCATGAGACTGCCGCGCAAACACCGTGTCCTGACGGCGCTGATCGCGCTTGTCGGCATGCTGTTCATGCAGCTGGCCGTCGCAGCCTACGCGTGCCCCGGCAGCAGCGAGTCCGCACCGCCGACCGCGATGGCCGACTGCGACGAGGCCGATTCCGCGGCCCCGGCCCTGTGCCATGCGCATTGCCAGGACGGCCAGACTTCGCTGGACAAGCCGGAAGTCAGAACGGCGGCGGCGGTCATGTTTTTCATGGCGCTCGTCGAGCCGGTGTCCGCCGGTACCCAGGCCCGCTTCGAGCCGGCCTCGCTGCTTCGACGAAGCACCGCGCCGCCGATCTCGATCCGGCACTGCTGCCTGCGTTTTTGATCTCCCGCCGCTGCACGCGACCGGCCTGACCACGGGTCAGCGTCGGCGTGCCGGGCTGCGCTTGTGCGCAGCCGACCTTCGACCCCCCGTCGTTCGTCCGGAGATTCCATCTTGGTTCACCCGTTTCGTTTCACGCGCGCCGTGCTGGCGCTGACCCTCGGCGCCGCCGCCATGCACGTTCACGCCGACGGCAGCCTGAGCCTGGATGAGGCGCTGCGCCGCGCCGAGGCGCGTTCCCGCCAGTTGACGGCTCAGGAGGCTGCCGCGAGTGCTTCGCGCAGCATGGCCGTGGCGGCCGGCCAGCGGCCCGACCCCGCGTTGAAGGCCAGCCTCACCAACCTGCCGATAGACGGGCCCGACCGGTTCAGCCTCGCGCGCGACTTCATGACGATGCGCTCGGTCGGCGTGATGCAGGAGCTCACCCGCGACAGCAAGCTGAAGGCACGCTCGGCGCGTTTCGAGCGCGAGGCGGAAATGGCCGAGGCCGGCCGTGCATTGGTGCTGGCGAACCTGCAACGTGACACCGCAATCGCGTGGCTGGATCGGCACTATGAGGAGCGCCTGCTCGACGTCCTGGTCGCCCACCGAGACGAAGCGCGGCTGCAGATCGAGGCGGCCGATGCCACCTATCGCGGCGGGCGCGGATCGCAGGCCGACCTGTTCGCGGCACGCGCTGCGGTGGCGACGATCGACGACCGCGTCGCCGAGGCCGAACGCCGCATCGCCACTGCGGCGACACGCTTGTCGCGCTGGGTCGGGGACGGGACCGGCGCACTCGGCGCGCCGCCTGCGTTGGATGTCGTCGGCATTCGTGCCGAGGACCTCGAGACGCAGCTTGCGCACCACCCCGACATCGCGGTGCTGCTCAAGCAAGAAGACGTGGCACTGGCCGAAGCGGAGATCGCGCAGACGAACAAGCGGTCCGACATGAGCGTCGAGCTGATGGTCAGCCAGCGGGGATCGGCCTACTCGAACATGGTGTCGATCAACCTCGCGATGCCGCTGCAATGGGACCAGAAGGACCGCCAGGACCGCGAAGTCGCCGCCAGGCTCGCGCGAGTCGAGCAGGTCCGCGCCGAGCGCGAAGAAGCAACGCGCATGCACCTGGCCGACACGCTGGCGATGCTGCAGGCGTGGCACAGCAACCGCGAGCGCCTGCGCCGCTACGACGACGCGCTGATCCCGCTGGCCGCCGAGCGCACCCGGGCCGCCCTCGCCGCCTACCGCGGGGTCGGCGGCATGTTGAACGACGTGCTCGACGCGAGACGCAACGAGATCGACACCCGCATGGACCGGCTGCGCCTCGAGATGGAGACCGCTCGCCTGTGGGCGCAGCTGAACTACCTCATCCCGGCCGGTCATGCGACCGCCTCACCCCAACGCTGAGTTCGAAAAGAGCAGCATGAAACGCACATTTCTCTTGATCGCCCTCCTCGTCGCCGGCTTGTTCGCTGCCGGCGGCTACGCGCTGTACATGGTGGGCATGCAGCGCGGCATGGACATGGCAGCGAACACCGACCCCGATCCCGCAGCCGCTGCCGCTTCCGCGCCGGCGGCACTTCCACAGGGCATCGCCGCTGGCGAAGAAGCGACCCGCCGCCACATCGGCGCCGGGCTGAAGGCGGGCGACGTCGATCCGGTCACCGGCCGGAGGATCCTCTACTACCACGACCCGATGGTGCCGGGGAACAAGTTCGACAAGCCGGCCAAGTCGCCGTTCATGGACATGATGCTGGTGCCGGTCTATGCCGGCGCCGACAGCGACGAAGGCAAGGTCACCGTCAGCCCGCGCGTGCAGCAGAACCTCGGCGTGCGCACGGCCGCCGTCACCGAAGGCAAGCTGTCGCCCGAGGTCTCGGCCGTCGGCAGCATCGCCTTCAACGAACGCGACCAGGCCATCGTGCAGGCGCGTGCCACCGGTTACGTGGAACGGCTGCGCGTGCGCGCCACGCTGGACCGCGTGGCCAAAGGCCAGCCGCTGGTCGACCTGTACGTGCCGGAATGGATCGCCGCGCAGGAGGAGTTCCTGTCGGTTCGCCGCATGCAGGGAACGGACCTCGACGCGCTGGTCGACGGTGCACGCCAGCGCATGCGCCAGGTCGGCATGAGCGATGCGCAGATCGAGCTCGTCGAAACCTCTGGCACGACTCAGCCGCGCATCACGCTGATCGCGCCGATCGCCGGCGTGGTCGTCGAGCTGATGGTGCGCGAGGGCATGACCGTGATGGCCGGTGCCACGCTCTTTCGCATCAACGGCCTGTCCACCGTCTGGGCCAACGCCGAGGTGCCGGAAAGCCAGGCGGCGCTGTTGCGTCCGGGCGCGAAGGTGCAAGCCCGCAGCCCGGCCGCACCCGGCGAAGTCTTCGACGGCAAGGTGCAGGCGCTGCTGCCAGAGGTGAGCGCGTCCACGCGCACGCTGAAGGCGCGCATGGAGCTCGCCAATCCCAAGTGGCGCCTGGTGCCGGGCATGTTCGTGCAGATGCAGTTCATGGACATGCGCGAGGACACGGTGCTGCTCGTGCCCACCGAAGCCGTCATCCAGACCGGCCGGCGCACCGTGGTGCTGCTCGCCGAAGAGAACGGCCGCTTCCGGCCGGTCGACGTGGAGATCGGCATCGAGAGCGGCGGGCAGACCGAGATCAAGCGCGGTTTGCAGGCCGGCCAGCGCGTGGTCGTGTCGTCGCAGTTCCTGATCGACTCCGAAGCCAGCCTGCGCGGTGTCGAGTCCCGGCTGAACGCCGAGCCGCCCTCCCGCCCCGCAGCGAGTGCGCCGCGGCATGTCGGCGATGCCACCGTCGAGGCGATCTCGGGCGATGCGATGACCTTGTCGCACGGACCGATTCCCAGTTTGAAGTGGGGCCCGATGACGATGGACTTTCAGCTGCCGGCCGGCGGCGCGCCGCGCAACGTGCAGGTCGGTGACAAGGTGACCTTCGAGTTCTTCATGGGCTCGGACGATCTGCCGCAGCTGACCACCGTGACGCCGATGGCGCCGGCGCAGCCCACCGCCGGAAGCAAGCCATGATCGCCAACCTGATCCGCTGGTCGATCGCGAACCGCTTCCTGGTGCTGCTGGCCACGCTGATGATCGGCGCGTGGGGCGTGGTCTCGCTGCTGAAGACACCGCTGGACGCGCTGCCGGACCTCTCCGACGTGCAGGTGATCATCCGCACCACGTACCCGGGCCAGGCGCCGCGCATCGTCGAAAACCAGGTCACCTACCCGCTGACGACGACGATGCTGTCGGTGCCGGGGGCGAAGACAGTCCGCGGCTACTCCTTTTTCGGCGACTCCTTCGTCTACGTGATCTTCGAGGACGGCACCGACCTGTACTGGGCGCGATCCCGCGTGCTGGAGTACCTGAACCAGGTGCAGACGCGATTGCCGCCGACCGCGAAGGCCTTGCTCGGGCCCGACGCAACCGGCGTCGGCTGGATCTACCAGTACGCGCTCGTGGACCGAAGCGGCACGCAGGATGCGAGTCAGCTGCGCGCCTTGCAGGACTGGTTCCTGAAGTACGAGCTGAAGTCGGTGCCCAACGTGGCCGAGGTCGCCTCGGTCGGCGGCATGGTGCGCCAGTACCAGGTGGTGCTCGACCCCGACAAGCTCGCGGCCTATGGCATCCCGCACACCAAGGTGGTCGATGCGGTCCGGCGCGCCAACCAGGAGACCGGCGGCTCGGTGCTGGAGCTCGGCGAAGCGGAGTACATGGTGCGTGCCTCGGGCTATCTGCAGACGCTGGACGACTTCCGCACGATTCCGCTGACGACCACCGACGCCGGCGTGTCGGTGCGTCTCGGCGACGTCGCGCGCATCCAGATCGGGCCCGAGATGCGCCGCGGCATCGGCGAGCTCGACGGCGAGGGCGAGGCGACCGGCGGCGTGGTCGTGATGCGCTCGGGGAAAAACGCGCTGGAAACCATCGCCGCGGTGAAGGAGAAGATCCGCTCGCTGCAGGCGAGCCTGCCGCCCGGCGTGGAGATCGTGCCGGTCTACGATCGCTCCCACCTGATCGAGCGGGCCGTCGACAACCTCACGCACAAGCTGATCGAGGAGTTTCTGGTCGTCGCCGTCGTGTGCTTCATCTTCCTGTTCCACCTGCGCTCGGCCTTCGTTGCGATCGTCTCGCTGCCGCTGGGCATCCTCGCGGCTTTCATCGTGATGCACTACCAGGGCGTCAACGCGAACATCATGTCGCTGGGCGGCATCGCGATCGCGATCGGCGCGATGGTGGACGCGGCGGTCGTGATGATCGAGAACGCGCACAAGCACATCGAGCAGTGGCGGCACGACCATCCCGGCCAGGCGCTGGAAGGCCCGGCCCACTGGCGCGTGATCGGCGACTCGGCCGTGGAGGTCGGCCCCGCCCTCTTCTTCTCGCTGCTGATCATCACGCTGTCGTTCATTCCGGTCTTCACGCTGGAGGCGCAGGAAGGGCGCCTCTTCTCGCCGCTGGCGTTCACGAAGACCTATGCGATGGCGGCGGCGGCCGGCCTGGCGGTCACGCTGATCCCGGTGCTGATGGGCTACCTGATCCGCGGCCGCATTCCGGACGAAAAGACGAATCCGCTGAACCGCTTCCTGATCGCCGTGTACCGCCCGCTGCTGGACGGCGTGCTGCGCTGGCCCAAGGCCACGATCGCTGTCGCCGCCGTCGTGCTGCTGACCACGCTGTGGCCACTGCAGCGCATCGGCGGGGAATTCATGCCGCAGCTGGACGAAGGCGACCTGCTGTACATGCCATCCGCGCTGCCCGGTCTGTCGGCCGGCAAAGCAAGCGAGCTGCTGCAGCAGACCGACCGCCTGATCAAGACGGTGCCGGAGGTGCTGAGCGTCTACGGGAAGGCCGGTCGCGCTGAAACGGCGACCGATCCCGCGCCGATGGAGATGTTCGAGACCACGATCCAGTTCAAGCCGCGCGACGAGTGGCGCGCCGGCATGACGCAGGACAAGCTCGTCGAGGAGCTGGACCGCATCGTGCAGGTGCCGGGGCTCGCGAACATCTGGGTGCCGCCGATCCGCAACCGCATCGACATGCTGGCCACCGGCATCAAGAGTCCCGTCGGCGTGAAGGTGGCGGGCACCGACCTCGCGACGATCGACCGCGTCACCGGGGAGATCGAGCGTGTGCTGAAGGACGTGCCCGGCGTCAGCAGCGCACTCGCCGAGCGGTTGACCGGCGGGCGCTACGTCGACGTGAACATCAAGCGCGACGCGGCCGCGCGCTACGGCATGAACATCGCCGACGTGCAGTCGGTCATCGCCTCGGCGGTCGGCGGCGAGAACATCGGCGAGACGGTGGAGGGGCTGCAGCGCTTTCCGATCAACATGCGCTACCCGCGCGAGATCCGCGACTCGCTGGAGAAGCTGCGCCGCCTGCCGATCGTCAGCGAGCGCGGTGCGCGCCTCGTGCTGTCTGATGTGGCCGACATCCGCATCACCGACGGCCCGCCGATGCTGCGCAGCGAAAACGCGCGGCTGTCGGGCTGGGTCTACGTCGACATCCGCGGGCGCGACCTGCGCTCGGCGGTGCAGGACATGCAGCGCGTGGTGATGAAGGAGGTGCAGCTGCCGCCGGGCTACTCGATCTCGTGGTCCGGCCAGTTCGAGTTCCTCGAACGCGCGACCGCCAAGCTGAAGATCGTCGTGCCGTTCACGCTGTTGATCATCTTCGTGCTGCTGTACCTGACCTTCCAGCGCTTCGGCGAGGCCTTGCTGATCATGACGTCGCTGCCGTTCGCGCTGGTCGGCGGCATCTGGCTGCTCTACCTGCTCGGCTACAACCTGTCGGTGGCGGCAGCCGTCGGCTTCATCGCGCTGGCGGGCGTGGCCGCCGAGTTCGGCGTGATCATGCTGCTGTACCTGAAGACGGCGTGGAACGAGCGCGTCGACGAGGGGAAAACGACAACCGCCGACCTGCTCGACGCGATTCGCGAAGGCGCGGTGCTGCGGGTGCGGCCGAAGGCGATGACCGTCGCGGTGATCCTCGGCGGCCTGTTCCCGATCATGTGGGGCAGCGGCACCGGCTCCGAGGTCATGCAGCGCATCGCCGCGCCGATGGTCGGCGGCATGATCACCGCGCCGCTGCTGTCGATGTTCGTGGTGCCGGCGGCCTACCTGCTGATGCGCCGGCGGCGCGAGGCGGCCGGTGCGCGGCGGCTGTTCTGGAGGCGACGGCAAGCCGCCTGAGCTTAGCGCGCTGCTCCGTGCTGGCTCAGCAGTTCGCGCACGTCGTCGGCAAACGCGTCCACTGGCTGCTCCGGCCGGATGAACAGGCGCAGGCGGCCGGCAGGGTCGAAGGCGAAGATGCCGCCGAGATGGTCCACGCCATAGTCGCCGTCTTTGTCCGGCCTCTGGGCCTGGTAGTGCACCCTGAACGCTGCGGCTGTCTTCGCTGTGGCGGCCTTGTCGCCGCGCAGGCCGAGAAAACTCGGGTGGAAGGCCGGCACGTACCGAGCGAGGACCTCAGCGGTGTCGCGTGCGGGATCGACCGTGATGAAGAGACCTTGCACTTTCTCGCCCTGCGCACCGAGCCGCTCGACGACAGCGGCAATCCGAGACATCGCCGTGGGGCACATGTTCGGGCAATGGGTGAAACCGAAGAAAACCAACACCACCTTGCCCCGGAAGTCTTCGAGGCGGCGCGGTGTACCGCGGTGGTCGGTCAGTCGGAAGTCGCTCCCCCATTCGGCGCCCGTGACATCGGTGGATTGGAACACCGGCGGCGGCTCCGGCGCCTGCTCGCAGGCGGCCACCAGGGCGGCGGCAGCCACTGCAATGGGCAGCGATGATCGCAACTTGGTCAGCATGCAGGTCGTGCCAACTCGGTCGGCGCGTGCGCCGCACACGCGTCGACCGGCCGGCCCCTTCGGCGGGCTTCCGCTTTGATCGTCCTGCATTCGCTGTCAGTGGACTGCGTAGACGCGCGGCGTGGCCGAATCGTCCAGCACATACACCTTCAGCGGTTCGCTCTTCTCGCCGCCCATGCCGGGCGATCCGGCCGGCATGCCGGGCACCGACAGACCACGGATCTTCGGGCGCTCGCGCAGCACCTTGTCGATGCTCTCTACCGGGATGTGGCCCTCGAAGACGTAGCCGGCGATCAAGGTGGTGTGGCAGCCTTCGAGGGCGCGCGGCACCTTGTGCTCCGCCTTGATGAGCGGCAGGTCGTGCGATGGGATCACCTCGACCTCATAGCCATGCGTGCGCAGGTACTTGGCGTACACCTCGCAGCAGAAGCAGTCGGGATTCTTGTGGAGTTGGGCCGGCACGCCGGCGGCAGCGGCCATTTGCGCCAGACCGAGGATCGCTGCGGCGAGCAGCAGTTGGATTCGGGTCATCGTTTCTCTCCTTGGCTATCGGTTGAAAGGGGTTGAAAGGGTTGAAAAGTCATGCCACCCGGATCACGCTCATCATGCCGCCCGACTGGTGCTCGAGGATGTGGCAATGCAGCATCCAGTCGCCCGGGTTGTCAGCCACGAAGGCGATGTCCACGCCTTCATCGGGCGCCATCAGCACCGTGTCCTGCCACTCGCGGTGGCGAGTGGGCTGCCCGTTGCGGCGAATCACGCGGAAGCTGTGGCCATGCAGATGAATCGGGTGGTGCCACCGGGTGTCGTTGCGCAACGCGATCACGTAGGAACGTCCACGCTCGAGAGTGAGGACCGGCTCGTGCATGTGGCCGTCGGCCACCACACCGTTGACGGCCCATGCCTTGCCCCGGCCCATCAGTTGCCTCATGTTCATCGGCCGGCCGTTGAGCGTGGCGCCTGCGAGCGTGCCCATCATGCCGCCTTGGAACCGGATCTCGTGGGTTTTCGCGCCGCCGAGGTCGGGCTCGGCGAGCGGGTTCGCGGGCAACTGCACCGGCGTTTCCAGCGGTCGCGCGCGCAGCGGCGTCGCCTCGTAGACGAGTTCGAGCAGGTCGTACTGCAGGCGTGGATAGAACGTGTCGCGCACCGTGTGCCGCTGCCCCGGCTTGCCGACCGCATCGAGGATCAGATCGACCCGCATCGCCGGACCCAGCACCACCCGGCCGTCGGCTGGCTCATGCGGCGTGACCGGCTGCCCGTCCAGCGCGACGACCGTCGGGCGGTGGCCGCTGAACTGCAGCGCGAACAGCCGCGCGTTGGCTGCGTTGATGAGCCGCAGCCGCACTCGCTCGCCTGACCGGAGCGCAAAGGCGCTGCGGTCCACGCCGTTGATCGTGACGAGGTTGCCGACCTGGCCTCCGTGCGACATGTCGTGCGGATGTTCGAAGGTTTCGCTGATCTGGCCTTGCTTCGTCAGCCGCCAGTCGTCGAGCATCCACGTGAGGTCGCGGTCCACCGCGAGCGGCTCAGGCTCTTCGACGATGAGCGGGCCGTACAGGCCGCGGCCCACCTGCTCGGCGCTGCGATGGTGCGGGTGATACCAGTAGGTGCCCGCGTCCGGCACATCGAACTCGTAGACGAAGCGTTGGCCCGGCGCGATCGGCGGCTGCGTGAGGTGCGGCACGCCGTCCATCGCATTCGGCACGCGCAGGCCGTGCCAGTGCACCGTGGTCTCCTGCGGGAGGCGGTTGACGACCTCGACGCGCAGCCGCTCGCCCTGGCGCAACCGGATCTCGGGACCCGGCACGCCGGCGCCGTAGCCCCAGGCGGCCACTGGCGGACGAACGTGGCCGAGCAAGGGTGCCTGCACCGGCCGGGCAATCAGCTCGAAGCGGCGCGTTGAATCCCTCGCCGAAGCCATCGCGCCGAGCGGCCGCGTCAGAACGAGCGTGGAGGCAAGGCCTGCCAGAGCCAGAAAGGCACGGCGATCGATAGACGACGCCGAAGCGGGAATGAACATTTGGAACTCCAACTTGTCGCGCGCACGAAGGCGCGCTCAGTCTGCGCTCGCCGCAATGAACGGCAAGCACGCTTTCGACGGGAGTCAGAGAGAGCGCGGGGGACGCCAGACTGCCTGCGACGAGTCGCCGGCATGCAAGGTGGAGCGGAACCGGCCTGTCACCTGGCCGAAGTCCGCAAACTGCCGAGCGCCTGCGGCGGGCAAGGCGGACAGGGCGCCGGACTGGCAGGTCTGGCCCGTCTTGCAGAGATCGGCCGGGTTCGCGCCGGACTCTTCATCGGGCGTGGTCTGGGTGCAGCACGAATCCGAAGTGTCGGATCCATCCGGCATGGCGCCCATCGCAGCGCGTTCCATCGAGCAGGAGCCGGACACCCCGAGCGAGGCCCATCCGTACACCGGAAGAGCAACGATCAGAAGCCATACCGCGACGAGTCTGAGAACGCGCATGACGCAACGGAGGCGGGAACCCTCGGAATGTTCCGCGAAGTGTAGAGGCGATTGTGCGGAAACCGCGAGAAGTATCAAACGGCGCGCACGGTTCCGGCGGCGACGTAGCTCGTGCCCAGGTGAAATATCTCGATCACCTTCAGGTCCGGGCAGTACGCGAGAAGAGGCGCACAAGGCGCGCGCAGGCCGCGATAGGTCGTGAGGCAGTGGCGCGTCCGATAACCCGTGATGAGTTTGATGGGCGCGCCCCACCACCACGGCAGGAACTTCATGCCGCCGACCGCGACGCGTGCGCCGGGTTTGGCGTGGCGCATCAGGTGCGACGCCGCGCGCTTGTTCTGCAGCACGTCGTAAGCCCTCGGGGTCGTGTTCAACTAATTTGCTTCAACGGCAAAACCACACCATTGACCTTACTATCGTCGCAGCGTTCAGCGTCGTCAACATTCCCTCACTCAAACGCCCATGAACGTCGATGCGGTTCGTGGCAGTACGCCGAAGCCATGCCCACGCTCTGGGGCATCGGTCTTTCACCGTTGCTGCAATGGCTGATGGTTCCGACACTCGCCGTTTGGGCGCTGCGCCGCTGGGATCGACGCCCACGTGGAGCCGGCACGTGACTTGCCGGAGCCATGGGGTGGGCGACGCACACAGGGGCTTGCGATAAACGAAATGATGATGGGCAGCGGCATGGGCGCGATGGCCGGCATGGGCCTCGCCTGGATCCTGATCTTGGTCGTGCTGGTGCTCGTGGCGGCCGCCGCGATCAAGTACCTGATCTTCGACAAGGACCGCAGGGATTGAGGGCGCTGCCTCGGCGGTCGCTGAAGCCACTCACTGCTTGCGCCTGCCGCCGGGCGCCTTCGTACGGTCCTCGCCGTGGCGGGTGGACGCTTGCATGAACGAGTCCAGGATGGCGCAGGCGTGCGACGTGTCGCCGTCGCAGCGCGAGCGCAGCGTGAGCAGCTGCTTCTCCAGCGACCTCAGCCCCTTGTGGCGCCGCTGGACCAGCGCGATGTGCTCGTCGAGCAGGGCATCCACATGCACGCAGGACGCCTCGGGAGCGGCGGCGAACGCCAGCAGTTCCCGAATCTCGGGCAGCGGGATGTCGAGCGGGCGGCAGTGCCGGATGAACTGAAGCTGCTCCAGGTGCTGCGGCGCATACCGGCCGGTAGCCGGACGCCTCGCGCTCGGGCGCTCGAAGCAGCCCCTTGCGTTCGTAGAAACGCACTGTCTGCACGTCGCAGCCCGCCTTGCCCGCCAGTTCGCCGATCTGCATGAGAAGCCCCAGGACTTGTGCCTGTACCGACTATAGGGTTTTCAATGGGCCCTTGTCCTTCATGCACCCATCGCCGCCATGTCTGCTCACTGCTGCCCTGCCCCTGCCGTCCCCACCGTGGACCCGCGCTATCGCCGCGCCTTGTGGGTGGCGCTGTTCGTGAACGCCGGCATGTTCGTGGCCGAACTCATCGCCTCGTGGAGCTCCGGCTCGGGTGTCGCTGCTCGCGGACTCCATCGACTTCTTCGGCGACGCCGCCAACTACGCGCTGTCGCTGGCAGTGGTTGGTCTGGCGATGTCGGCGCGGTCCAAGGCCGCGATGTTCAAGGCCGGGTGCATGGTGGCCTTCGGCGTCTTCGTGCTCGGCCGGGCCATGTGGAGCCTGCAGTCCGGCGTGCCGCCCGAGGCGGCGACGATGGGCGCCGTCGGGTTCGCGGCGCTCGTCGCCAACCTGGGCGTGGCCCTGATGCTCTACCGCTTCCGCATCGGCGACGCGAACATGCGCTCGGTCTGGATCTGCTCGCGCAACGACGCTGTCGGCAACATCGCCGTGATGCTGGCCGCGCTGGGTGTCTTCGGCACCGGCAGCGCCTGGCCGGACTTGCTGGTGGCGGCCGTGATGGCGGCGCTGGCACTCGCGGGCGGCGTGACGGTCTGGAATCAAGCGCGGATCGAGCTGCAAGCGGCAACGGCTTCGAGTTGAACCCTCCCTCGTCGCCTCGGCGGCCTCACACCGTCCGGTGGCTGACAAGGCCCTTCTGCCGTTCACGCGGCGACTTCCTGGCTTTGAACTTTTACGCCCTGTTGTGCTCTAGACTGGTTGAAATGCTCCACCGCGTTCGAACAGTCTTGTTGTGGCTCAGCCTCCTGGCGCTTCCCCCGCAAGGGATGGCGGGAAGCCTGATGCTCATCTGCATGCCCGGTGGCCACGACATGGCGACCTCGAGCGTGCAGACCGACGGCTGCGGCGGCGCCGAGGCGATGCCGGCAGGTTCAGCGGTGCCCGGCGCCGACAAAGCGCCCGAAGGAATGGAGTTGTCGACCCTCATCTGCAGTGCCGGTTCGATGTGTTCCGCATCCGTTGCGATACCGGCGGTTCCCCTGAAAGTCCCGGACACTGGCCCGGCCATGGCGCCGTCGTCTTTCATTTCCGCTTCACCCATCGGCTTCTTCACCGGCGGCCCCGACCGTCCGCCTCGACCCGCCTTCGCCTGACAGGCACCGTGCGCATCGTGCGCGCGGCTCAGTGACCTGCGGCGGTGCGGCTTTCGCGCCGCCGCTCCAAGGCGAGCATCGTGATGCTGATCCACCCCCCTGCCTCCATCGAGGCGCCCGTCCGGCGGGCGCGCTTGCTGCGCTGGACGGCCCTCGGCACCTTCGGTGCCGGGCTCGCGTTGCGCGACTGCGTGCTCATCGCCGCCAGCGCCCTCGTGGCGCTGCAGGCCTTCCACTTGCACATGGATGCGAATGCACCATGGCAAGGCTGGCGTGCCGCACTGCGCTGCGCCCTGGCGGGCGTGGGCGGGCTGTTCGCCGCCGGCGCGCTGCTCGCGATGGCGGGCAGCGCCTGGATGGGCTGGTGGGAACCTCGCAGCGATCACCCCTTGCCCGCGCTGCTGGTGCTCGCGCTCGCGGCCCTCGCGTGCTGGGCGTGGCAACCCGGTGGTCGAGACAGGCGCTTCAGCGCCGGCGCGGCCATCACGATGCTGGCCGGCGGCGTTGCCCTGCTTTCGGCCTCGCTCGGCTGGCCCGTCGCGCTGTGCCTCTTTGCCTTCGCCGCCGCGGTGCTCGCCGGCGGCATCGGGTGGACGCTGTTGCGCTCCACCGCCGCCGCGCTGGCCTTCGCCGACGAGCGGCGCTGACAGACACCACTTTCACAATCTTCAAGGATTCTCGACATGAAATGCAGTTCAAGAACGATGCTGACCGTCGGCTTGGCCCTGGGCCTGGCGGGCGCGCTCGCGTACTTCACCATTCCTGCGGCCCAGGGGTTCATCCTGTCCAGCGCCCCCCTTCTCGTGGCGCTCATCTGCCCGATATCGATGCTGTTCATGATGAAGGCCATGAACAATGGCAGCAAGAAGGATCAGGTGGCCGAGCCCGCTGAGCCGAAGCCGGCACCGCCGGCGATCGGCAACGCTGGCCCCGAGCAGGCCTGACGGCGAGAAGGCCCATGTCTCGGGCAAGCCTGCGCCGCGCCGCCCTGTTGGCACTGCCTGCCGGCCTCTCACTGGCCGGGCTGTCTCACGCGGCGGGAAACGTCGAAAACGGTGCACGGGCGGCGCGCGCCTGCATGGCGTGCCATTCGTTCGCCCCGGGACGCCACATGACCGGGCCCAGCCTCGCCCGCGTGTGGGGCCGCAAGGCAGGGACCGTTGAGGATTTCGGCCGCTACTCGAGCGCACTCGCGCGTTCCGGGCTCGTCTGGAACGAGAAGAACCTCGACGCCTGGCTGAAGAACCCGGCGGTGGTGGTTCCGGGCAACACGATGACCTTCGCCGGCATCGCGGACGAGCGCACGCGCACCGACCTGCTGGCCTACCTGCAGGCCGTGTCGGAGCGCCGCGTGGTGGTGCCCGATCGCGGCCCGCCGAATCTCAAGCTGGCTGACGCGGCCGGCCAGGTCACCGCGGTCCGCCACTGCGGCGACACCTACCGCGTGACCACCGGCGACCGCGAGTCCCACACTTTCTGGGAGCTGAACCTGCGCTTCAAGACCGACGGCAGTTCGAGTGGTCCGCCCGCCGGCAAACCGGTGATCGTCGGCTCGGGCATGCAGGGCGATCGCGCGTCGATCGTGTTCTCGCGCCCGGAGGAGATCTCGGCGTTCATCCGAAAGGAATGCCCATGAAGGACACGGGCACAGGCGCACCGGACACCGCAGCGGTTGGCACCGCCCACGCCGCGGGAGCGACGCCCGCGCCCGCGATTCCCAGGAGAAAGGCCCTGCTCGTGCTGGCCGGCGTGGTGGGCCTCGCGGCCGCGTGGCAGCTGCGCAACCGCATGGCGGCGGCCGACCGCGAAGCGGCCCCGCTCGTGCTCCACCCGCGCCCGCGCGAGCTGCCGCCGCTGCGGTTCGCCGACGGAACGGGAACCGCCACCAACCTGTCCGCCTTCCGCGGCCGGGTCGTGCTGCTCAACGTGTGGGCCACCTGGTGCCCGCCGTGCGTGAAGGAGATGCCGACGCTGGATCGGTTGCAGGCAGCGCTGGGCGGGCCCGAGTTCGAGGTCGTGGCCTTGTCGATCGACGAAGCCGGCGCAGCGGCCGTGCAGCCGTTTTTCGCTCGGCTCGGCATCGCGCACCTGCATCCCTACGTCGACACGTTCGGCGAATCATCTTCGAACCTGGTTGCGGCGGGCATCCCGCTCACGCTGCTGATCGACCGTGACGGGCGGGAGATCGCCAGGAAGCTCGGGCCCGCCGAGTGGGACCAGCCGGCAATGGTGCAGTCGATTCGCGAGCACCTGCGCAGTCCGGCTGCAGCGCCAGCGCAAGGAGCCGGCGCATGATGACCAAGAGCCTGCTCGTCGCCGCGCTGTCGCTGGTGCTGGTCGCCTGCGGCGAACGCGCGGGCGCCCCGCCGTCGACGTTCAACGCGACCGACATTTCGAGCGTCGAATGGGGCCGCGACTTTCAGTTGCTCGACCACCACGGCAACCGCAGAAGCCTTGCCGACTTCAACGGCAAGGTGGTGATGCTGTTCTTCGGCTTCACCCACTGCCCGGACATCTGCCCGACGGCGCTGACCGACATCGCCGGCGTCGTCGAGAAGCTGGGCGACGACGGCTCGCGCGTTCAGGGCTTGTTCGTCACCGTGGACCCGAAGCGCGACACGCCGCCGGTGCTCGCCCGCTATGTGTCCGAGTTTCATCCGAGCTTTCTGGGCCTGCATGCCGACGAGCTCACGATTGCCGCGTTGGCCAAGGAATTCAAGTTCTTCTACGGCATGTCGCCGGCGCCCGCGGAAGAGGGCTACGACGTGAGCCACGGCAGCGCGATCTACGTGTACGACCCGCAGGGCCACCTGCGGCTGCTGATCGACAACACCGACAGAACCGTCGACGCGATGGTGGCCGACGTGCGGCTGCTGTTGAACGAATGATCCATCCACCACCAAGGACCGACATGCTTCGCAAGTTCCACTCCTTCACGTTGGCACTGCTGCTCGCCGCGCTGGCGCCGACCGCAGCTCGGGCCGAATCGCCGGTGACGCTGACGCACGTTCACGGCCTGTCGTACAGCGCCGATGGCAAGCAGCTCATGATCCCGTCCCACCATGGCCTCGCGGTGTTCGCCGGCGGACGCTGGTCCAAGGCTCCGGGCCCCGAACACGACTACATGGGCTTCTCCGCCACGCGGGACACGCTCTACAGCAGCGGCCACCCGGCACCCGGTTCCGGCCTGACCAACCCGTTCGGCCTGATCAAGAGCCGCGACGGCGGCAAGACCTGGCAGAAGCTCGGGCTGGAAGGCGAGTCAGACTTCCACACCTTGGCGACCAGCTACGAGACCAATGCGGTCTACGTGGTGAACCACAATCCCAACTCGCGGATGAGCCAGGCAGGCATCTACTACACATTGGCCGACGGCCTCAAGTGGCTGCGCGCCGAGGCACGCGGATTGAAGGGCAAGCTCACCGGCATCGCGGTTCATCCCACCGACGCCAAGTTGGTCGCCGTCGGCACCGACCAAGGGCTCTTCCTGTCGCGGGATTCGGCCGCCACCTTCCAACCGCTGGTCAGCGGCAAACAGGTGCTCGCCCAGGCCTTCGACCTGGACGGACGGCATCTGCGTTTCAGCGGGCATGCGGGCAAAGCCACGCTCGCCGAGATCGCTTTGACGGCGCAAGCCAAGCCGAATGAGCTTCCGCTGCCCACGATGAAAGAGGACGCGGTGGCCTACATCGCGCAGAACCCGGCGCAACGCGACGAGATCGCGGTCGCGACGTTCAAGCGAAGCGTGTACCTCAGCAAGGACCAGGGCCGCACGTGGAAACAGATCGCCAAGGAGGGCAACGGTGTCCACTGACCCGGTCGGTCGCCGCCGCCTCGTGCTCGGTTCGGCGGGCGCGGCAGCCGCCGCGGCGCTCGGCGTGCCGGTCATCGGTGGGCGCGCCATTGCGGCCGCACCGTCGAGCGCCGCCGACGTTCACATCGAGCTGGAGGCGGTGCCCGATCAGGTCGCCGTTCGGCCCGGGCCGCCCACGCGGGTGTGGCGCTACCGCGGCAAGCTGCTGCGCGGCGACGCGAGCGTGCTGGACGCGTCCGCCGGCGGCTACCTCGGACCCATCATCCGCGTGCGCCGGGGCCAGCGCGTGCGCATCGACCTGGTCAACCGCCTGCCGGAGTCGACCATCATCCACTGGCACGGCCTGCATGTGCCCGACGACATGGACGGCCACCCGCGTTTCGCGATCGCGCCGGGCGAACGCTACGTTTACGACTTCACGGTCGTGAACCGCGCCGGCAGCTACTGGTTCCATCCGCATCCGCACGGGCGCACCGGCAAGCAGGTGTACTTCGGCTTGGCCGGGCTGTTCCTGGTGAGCGACGACGAAGAGGCGGCGCTCGGTTTGCCCGGCGGTGCGCACGACCTGCCGCTCGTCATTCAGGACCGCACGTTCGACGCCGACAACCAGCTCGTCTACCTGTCGGAGAGCGCGGCAGCTGCTGCCGAGAACACGCCGCGAGAGCGCGGGATGATGGGCGGGGGAATGATGGGCGGCATGATGGGCGGCCGCGGCGGCATGCGCATGGGCGGCATGGGCCGGATGATGGCCGGCATGATGGGCGTGCTGGGCGACGATATCCTCGTCAACGGCCGGCCGTCCGCGAGCACCGAGGTCACGGCCCGTCCACATCGGCTGCGGCTGCTGAATGCCTGCAACACCCGCACCTTGAAGCTGGCGTGGAGCGACGGTTCGCCGCTCACCGTGATCGCGACCGACGGCGGCCTGCTCGCCGCGCCGCTGCAGCGCGAGCACGTGATGCTCGCGCCGGCCGAGCGCATCGACCTGTGGGTCGACTTCGCCCACTGGCGCGCCGGCACCGAGCTGAGCCTGCGAAGCCTCGCGTTCGAGGGCGGCTTGGACATGGGCGGAATGATGGGCGGCATGATGGGCGGATCGGCCCTGCCCGACGGCGCGGCGTTCCCGGTGATGCGGTTGCGCGTCGGCAGTGGCGCCGCGGCGAACCGTGCCGCACTGCCGGCGCGGCTGTCCGACCTGCCGCCCCCCGACACGCGCCTCGCGATCAACGCCGGCGACCCCAAGGTGTTCAAGCTGACGATGGGCATGATGACCTGGGGCGTCAACGGCCGCGACTTCGACATGATGCGCGCGAGCGAACTGGAGACCGTGAAGCTCGGCACCAGCGAAGTCTGGGAGTTCCGCAACGACGAGTCCGGAATGATGGGGATGGTGATGCCCCACTCGATGCACGTGCACGGGCTGCAGTTCCGTGTGATCGAGCGCACCGTCGGCGGCCGCTTCAAGCGCGATCACGACACGGTACGGACCGGCTTCGTCGACGAAGGATGGAAGGACACCGTGCTCGTGATGCCCGGCGAGCGCGTGCGCATCCTGCTGCGCTTCGAGGACTACCCGGGGCTGTTTCTCTATCACTGCCACATGCTGGAGCACGAAGACTCCGGCCTGATGCGCAACTACCTGGTCAAGGCATAGGAGCGCGACGATGAAACGCTTGCTGATCTCATGCGCGATGGCGCTGGCCGCCGCCGCGAACGCGGCGCCCGCCGACGAGGGTGCCGTGCGCGCCACACTGCAACGGGTCTTCCCGCAAGGCACCGTCCAGGGCATCGCCAAGACGCCGGTCCCGGGCTTGCTCGAAGCGGTGATCGACGGCCGGATTTTCTACGTCACCGACGACGGCCGTCACATCCTCGGCGGCCCGCTGGTCGACGTGGCGGGCAACCGCAACCTCACGCAGGCGCGTCTGGACGAGATCAACGCGATTCCCTTCGACAGCCTGCCGCTCGACTGGGCCTTCAAGCGGGTCAAGGGCAGCGGTGCGCGCAAGCTGGCGATCTTCGAGGATCCGGACTGCCCCTATTGCAAGCGGCTGGAGGAGGCACTGAAAGTCGTCGACAACGTCACCGTCTACGTCTTCCTCTACCCGATCGACGAGATCCATCCCGAGGCGGCCGAAAAGTCCAGAGGCGTCTGGTGCGCGAAGGATCGGTTGAAGGCCTGGGATGACGTCATGCGCACCGGTGTGGCGCCGTCATCGGGCACGGACTGCGACAACCCGATCGACAAGATCGTCCGCTACGCCAAGCAGCAGCGCATCAGCGGCACGCCGACGACGGTGCTGGCCGACGGGCGCCGGCTCGTCGGTGCGGTGTCGAGCGCCGAGCTGGAGAAGCAGTTGCTGATGGCGGCCCAGGCACGAGCCGCATCGTCCCCCGGGAAGAACTGAGCAGAGGCTTCGATGACCCATACGAATCGGCTTGCTTCGGTACGCACTGCACTGGCGATCATTCTCGGCCTGGCATTGGCAGCGGGTGCCGCCTACGTGTTCTGGTCACGGCCCGCGGCGCCGGACATCGCGTTCACCACACTGAAGGGCGAAGCGACGAGCCTGCAGCAGCTGCGCGGCAAGGTGGTGTACGTCAACTTCTGGGCGACCAGCTGCGCCACCTGCATCAAGGAAATGCCGGACCTCGTACGGACCTACGAACGGTATGCGCCTCGCGGCTTCGAGCTGCTCGCGGTGGCGATGCACTACGACCCGCCGAGCTACGTCGAGAACTACACGAACAAGAACAAGCTGCCGTTCAAGGTGGTGCTCGACACGAACGGATCGATCGCATCTGCGTTCGGTGACGTGAAGCTCACGCCGACGGCGGTGCTGATCGACAAGCAAGGCAGGGTCTTCAGCCGCTTCGTCGGCGAACCCGACCTCCCATCGCTGCACGCGCAGATCGAGCGTGAGCTGGCCGATTGACGCGGCGCGAGACACGATGAACATACCTCTCCTCCACCGCCTGCCGGCTCGCGCACTGCGCGGCCTCCTGGGGCTGCTGCTGGCCGGCGCCTGCGCCGCAGCCGCGCCGCAAAGCCTCCCGTTCACGACCGACACACCGCCGGCCTCCAGCACCCCGGCGCCCCCGGCCAGCCCGCTGGACTCCATCAAATCGTGGCTCGGGAGCTCGGGGGCGCAAGACGAACTGCTGCCGCCGGACGAGGCGTTCCAGATCGCCGTGCGCGTGAAGGATGCGAACACGCTCATCGCGACGCTGACGCCGGCCAAGGACTACTACCTCTACCGTGACCGCATCGGCTTCAGCGTCGAAGAGCCGCCGGCGATCGCGATCGCCGGCGTGACCCTGCCCAAAGGCAAACCCAAGGCCGATCCCACCTTCGGAACCGTCGACGTATTCCACCAGCCATTCGACGCCGTCATCGCGCTGCGGCGCCCGGATGTGTCCGCCGACCGGATGACGCTGCGGGCGAGCTACCAGGGCTGCAACGAACCGCTGGGGGTTTGTTATCCGCCGATCGAGAAGTCGGTCGTCGTGGCGCTGGCCGGCGCGGCAGCCTCACCCGCCGGCTCCTTGCTTGCCGCGACTCCGACAGCGAGCGAGACTTCGGAGGATGGACGCGTACGCCAGCTCTTCGCGGGCGGCAGCACGTGGGCGCTGCTGGCGGCCTTCTTCGGCTTCGGCCTGCTGCTGGCGTTCACGCCGTGCATGCTGCCGATGATCCCGATCCTGTCGGGAATCATCGTGGGCCATGGTCAGCACCTGACGCGGCGCCGCGCCGTCGGCCTCTCGGCCGTCTACGTGCTCGGCATGGCCGTCACCTATGCGCTTGCCGGCGTGGCCGCGGGACTCGCCGGCACACTGCTCGCGGCCTATCTGCAGAATCCGTGGGTGCTCGGCAGCTTCGCCGTGATCTTCGTGCTGCTGGCCTTGTCGATGTTCGGCCTGTACGAGCTGCAGTTGCCCTCCGCGCTGCAAAGCCGGCTCGCAACCGCCGGTTCCCGCCTGCAAGGCGGCCACGTGGCGGCGGTGTTCTTCATGGGCGTGCTGTCGGCGGTGATCGTCGGGCCCTGCGTCGCGGCGCCGCTCGCCGGCGCCTTGCTGTACATCGGGCAGACGCACGACGTGGTGCTCGGCGGAACAGCCTTGTTCACGATGGCCCTCGGCATGGGCGTGCCGCTGCTCGTGGTCGGCGCGACCGCCGGCACGCTGCTGCCCAAGGCCGGTGCGTGGACGGAGGTGGTCAAGCGCGTGTTCGGCGTGGCGATGCTCGCGGTGGCGATCTACCTCGTGTCGCCGGTGATCCCGATCGTCGTGCAGCAACTGCTGTGGGCTGCCTTGCTGATCGTGCCGGCGGTCTACCTGCACGCGCTCGACCCGCTGCCCGCAGGCGCGCCGGGCCACAGGCGGCTGTTCAAGGGCGTCGGCGTGATCGCCCTCGTGGTGGGCGTGGCGCTGATGGTCGGCGCGCTCGCCGG
Source organism: Piscinibacter sp. (assembly GCA_035513255.1). Classification (GTDB taxonomy): domain Bacteria; phylum Pseudomonadota; class Gammaproteobacteria; order Burkholderiales; family Burkholderiaceae_C; genus Albitalea. Next base: position 39,821 of record DATKCI010000290.1, read on the forward strand.
CCACCGCGACCTGCTGCAGCCGCTGGCGGGTTTTCGCGGCGCGGGCGGCACCGAGCAACGCGAACTCCCGTTCCAGCCGGTGAGCAGCGTGGCCGACCTCGACCGCGAGTTGCAGGCCGCGCGCGGCCAGCCGGTGATGCTCGACTTCTGGGCCGAGTGGTGCGTGTCGTGCAAGGAGATGGACCGCTTTACGTTCGGCGATGCGCGCGTGCAGGACCGCCTGAAGAACACCGTGCTGCTGCGCGCCGACGTGACCGCCAACACGGCCGAGCACCAGGCCCTTCTCGCGCGCTTCTCGCTCTTCGGTCCGCCGGGCATCGTGTTCTTCGACCGCGACGGCAGCGAAGTCGCGTTTCATGTAATCGGCTACCAGCCGCCGGAGCAGTTTCTGGCGTCGCTGGATCGCGCGCTCGCGCCTTGAGGAGTACGCCATGGGAATGACCCGCAGAGCCCTCGTGATGCTTGCATTGATGGGAAGCGCCTCGGTCGGAGGCTTCGCCATCCGACCGAGCACCAAGGCCCGCGACCGGGGCAAGACCTTCTCGCTGGAGGCCATCGTGCCGAAGCGATTCGGCGAGTGGGCGGAGCTCCCGGGGCAAGGCGTGCAGGTCGTCAACCCTCAGACCCAGGCGCTGCTGGACAAGCTGTACAGCCAGATCCTCGCGCGCGCCTATGTCGACTCGGCGGGTTACCGCGTGATGCTGTCGCTCGCCTACGGCGACGACCAGCGCGGCGCGCTGCAGGCCCACAAGCCCGAGGTCTGCTACCCCGCGCAGGGCTTCGAGGTCCACAGCAACGTGCCGTCGGAGATCGTGACCGACTTCGGTCCCATCCGCGGCAGGCGGCTGAACACCAGCCTGGGCCCGCGCAAGGAACCGGTGACGTACTGGTTCACCGCCGGCGAGCGCATCGTGACGAACCGCTTTGATCAGCGCCTCGTCGAACTGCGCCTGGCGCTGACCGGTGAAGTGCCCGACGGGCTGCTGTTCCGCGTGTCGTCGATCGACGGCCAGCCGGCGCGGGCTTTCGACATGCACGACCGGTTCGTGAACGACCTGCTGCAATCGATCGCGCCGGCCGAACGCGTTCGCCTGGCCGGGTTGTCGATGACGGAGCCCGGGGGCGCGCCATGAACGAGGCGTCGTCGTTGATGAATCGGGTTGACGCGCATCAATGTTGCACCGCGGTGCGCAAGTAAGCTGGCTTTCGGACCGACCCGCTGCCTCGCTCAACCCGACGCCTTGCGCCGTGCAGTCTGCGCCGCGCCTTGACTCTCCCACCATGTCAAGGTCTATCTTCCAATGAACGACCGGTGCGGTCCGCACCGGTGAGTCCCCGAGGATCAGAACCGACATGGACATGCCATCACGCCACGACCACGCTTCGCACGCGCACCACGACCATCCTGCGGCCCCGGAGGTTGCGAGCGCTCCGGCGGCTCCAGCCGCCGGCACGATCTACACCTGCCCCATGCACCCGGAGATCCGGCAGGACCATCCGGGCAGCTGCCCGAAGTGCGGCATGACGCTGGAGCCCATGCTGCCGTCGCTGGAAGAGGAAGAGAACCCGGAACTGGTCGACTTCAAGCGCCGCTTCTGGTGGACCTTGCCATTCAGCGTGACCGTCATGACCCTCGCCATGGCCGGGCACCGGCTGGGCTGGTTCGACAGCGCCACGCAGAGCTGGGTCGAACTCGTGCTGACACTGCCGGTGGCCGTGTGGGCCGGCTGGCCGTTCTATGTACGCGGCGTGCAGTCGGTCATCAACCGCAGCCCGAACATGTGGACGCTGATCGGCTTGGGCACCAGCGTGGCCTTCGTCTACAGCGTCGTCGCCACCGTGGCGCCGCAGGTGTTTCCGGCGGCTTTCGTCGTCGATGGCCGCGTGGCGGTGTACTTCGAGGCGGCGGCGGTGATCATCTCGCTGACGCTGTTCGGGCAGGTCCTGGAACTGCGCGCACGCTCGCAGACCTCGGCGGCGATCCGGTCACTGCTCGGCCTGGCGCCGAAGACCGCGCGCCGCATCGCCGCCGACGGCAGCGAGGAAGACGTGCCGCTCGCCCACGTGCATGTCGGCGACCTGCTGCGCGTGCGCCCGGGCGAGAAGGTGCCGGTCGACGGCATCGTCGTCGAAGGCACGAGCGCGCTCGACGAATCGATGCTGACGGGCGAGCCGATGCCGGTCAGCAAGCGCGCCGGCGACAAGCTGATCGGCGCCACGATGAATACCAGCGGCGCTCTGGTCATGCGCTCCGAGCACGTCGGCTCGGCCACCGTGCTGTCGCAGATCGTGCAGATGGTGGCCCAGGCGCAGCGCTCGCGCGCGCCGATGCAGCGCATGGCCGACGTCGTGGCCGGCTACTTCGTCGTCGGCGTGGTCGGCATCGCCGTGCTGACCTTTTTCGCCTGGGGCTTCTTCGGCCCGCAGCCGAGCTGGGTCTACGGACTGATCAACGCGGTCGCGGTGCTGATCATCGCCTGTCCGTGTGCTCTGGGCCTGGCCACGCCGATGTCGATCATGGTCGCCAGCGGCCGCGGCGCGACGCAGGGCGTGCTGTTCCGGGATGCGGCGGCCATCGAAAACCTGCGCCGTGTCGACACGCTGATCGTCGACAAGACCGGCACGCTGACCGAAGGCCGGCCCGCGTTCGAGCGTGCCGTCGGCACCGGCGAGTTCGGCGACACCGAAGTGCTGCGCCTGGCCGCGAGCCTGGACCAGGGCAGCGAGCACCCGCTGGCCGCCGCCATCGTGGCCGCGGCGCGCGAGCAGGGGCTGGCGTTGTCCAAGCCCGAAGCGTTCGACTCCGAATCGGGCATCGGCGTGCGCGGCACGGTCGAGGGCAAGGCGCTGGCGCTCGGCAACACGGCACTGATGGAGCAGCTCGGCATCCAGGTCTCCACCCTCACCGCCCAGGCCGAGGAACTGCGCACCCAGGGCGCCAGCGTGATGCACCTGGCCGTCGACGGGCGGCTGGCCGGCCTGCTGGCCGTGTCCGACCCCGTCAAGGGCACGACGCCGGACGCACTGAATGCCTTGCGCGCCGCCGGGCTGCGCGTCGTGATGGCCACCGGCGACGGGTGGACGACGGCGCGCTCGGTGGCCAAGCGCCTGGGCATCGACGAAGTCCACGGCGAAGTGAAGCCCGCGGACAAGCTCGCGCTTGTTGAAAAGCTGAAGGCCGAAGGCCGCGTGGTCGCGATGGCCGGCGACGGCATCAACGACGCACCGGCGCTGGCGCGCGCCGACGTGGGCATCGCCATGGGCACCGGCACCGACGTGGCGATGAACAGCGCCCAGCTCACGCTGGTCAAGGGCGACCTGCGCGGCATCGCGGCCGCGCGCGCGCTGTCGGTGGCAACGGTGGCGAACATGAAGCAGAACCTCGGCTTCGCCTTCATCTACAACGCGCTCGGCGTGCCGGTGGCCGCGGGCGTGCTGTTCCCCCTCACCGGCTGGCTGCTCTCGCCGCTGATCGCCGCGCTGGCAATGAGCCTGAGCTCGGCGTCGGTGATCACCAACGCCTTGCGCCTGCGCGGGGCGCGCCTGCGGCAGGACTGAACGCGCGGTATCAGCCCGCTCATCCGAGACGTGACATGCCTTCTCGAACACAACGACCTGCCGGCGACGCAGCGCCTGGCCGACTTGCCTACCGTCAGGCGCTCTAACAGGGGAGCCTGAGGTTGAAACCGCGTCCGAAGCATCTCGTCGCTGCCCTCGCGGTGGCGGCGGTCCTCGTCGCCCTCGTCGTCGGCGACCCGTTTGCCGATCCGCCCGCGAGGCATGCGCTGCAGCCTGACAACGCGCGTGTGCTCGCGCAGGGCCGGCGGATCTATGAAGCCCAGTGTGTCGCTTGCCACGGCGCTCGGCTCGAAGGCCAGCCGAACTGGCGCGAGCGCGGGCCGGACGGCCGCCTGCCCGCGCCGCCGCACGACGCCAGCGGCCACACCTGGCACCACCCGGACGAGCTGCTGTTTCGCCTCACCAAGTTCGGCGTGGCCAAGGTGGCGAATCTCAAGGGCTACGTCTCGGCGATGCCCGTCTACGAAGGCATTCTCAGCGACGAAGAAATCGTCGCGGTGCTGTCGTGGATCAAGTCGCAGTGGCCGGCAGAGATCCGCGCACGGCACGATGAGATCAACCAGCAGGCACAGCAATGAGCCCCGTGAAACGAAGGAGACGGTGATGCCTCGCAAGACGCCAGAGAGAGCAGCAGGCAAACACATGACCTTCGACTCGACCACGGCGCAGAATCGCCGCGCCGATTCCGCACAACGCTGGCACGAACGCGCGCTCGCACGTTGGGAGGGCGAGGGAGGCGCAGGGCCCGCCCGCCCGGACTCAGGCCTCGGCTTTCGCAAGCCGAAGGCCGATTCGCCACCGTTGACCGACGCCGAGTTGGTGCAGCTTCAGGTGCGCGTGATCGCGCTCGAAAACCTGGTCATCGCGCTATTGGCACAAGCCGGCGAACAACAGCTTGAAGGGATTCGCGAGATGGCGACCTACATCTCGCCGAGACAGGGTTTCACACCGCATCGGCTGACGATTCATGCGGCCGCCGAGATGATCAGTCTTGTCGATCGGGCCGATCGGTTCCGGGGCAGACAACCTTCGGCTACTTCGCTGAGTTTGGCCGATGCGTTGGAAGTCCAGCACGATCCGGTGGCAGCTTCGCCATCATCAACCTGATCTTCTCGATCGCATGCGAAGGCTCCAGGCCCTTGGGGCAGACTTCGGCGCAGTTCATGGTGGCACGGGCAAGACGTTCCATCTGCTGAGCCGTCTGTACGAGCACGCCAGCGTGATGATCAACCTGGACTTCGCCGAGTGGCACCTGAGCGAGCGCAGCGCGGAGGAATCCGCTACGGCCTACGGCCTTCGCGTCTTCCCCCGGGCGAACAACACGGCCTCCGGGAGGTCAACGAACCAGACACAGACCTACACTTGTCCACAAACGGCCGCACTCCGAGCGGCCCTCCATCCCTGGTCAATGTTCAACCGGCACGGGTGGTCAAAGTTCGGCCGGCAGAGACACTCTGACCACAGCACGTCGTATCGCCGGTATCGGCGCATGCTCTAGCCCGCTTTATCGCCCACTGCGAGAGGATAGGTCCCGGGATGGTTGCAAAAGCTTCTGCGCCGCCGATTCAGCCGCAAGTCAGCTCAGGCGGCGCGCGACACTTGGTGCGTCTGCTTTCCGTCGTGCGCGTGTTGCTGCCGCAGTACCGCGCCTTGCGCCGCTTCACTACGGGTGCCGCAGATAGCTCGGCGCCCGCCCGCTTCGCCGCAAGTCTGGTGTCTCTCGGGCCCACTTTTGTCAAGCTGGGCCAGATGCTGAGCACGCGGCCGGACGTGATGCCGCAAGCCTATATCGACGCGCTTGCCAGCCTTCAGGAGCATGGGCCCGAGGTTCCGCCCGAGGTCATCGATGCCACCATCAAGCGTGAACTCGGCAAGCCGATCGACGAGCTTTTTGCCGCCTTCGAGCAGAAGCCGGTCGCTGCTGCATCGCTGGCGCAAGTGCACCGGGCGACGCTGCCAGACGGCACGGTCGTCGCCGTCAAAGTCCAGCGCCCCGACCTCGCTCGGCTCGTTCGCCGCGACCTGGACGCCCTGGAGGCAGGGCTGGCTTGGCTGTACCGCCTGATTCCGCGCCGCATGCAGCGAACGAATCTCCGGGCGTTTCTCGCGGAGTTCCGGCGCTACACGTTCCAGGAGTTGGACTTCAAGCAGGAAGGCGGGATCGTCGAGCGTTTTCGCGCCAATTTCGAAGGTCGCAATGACGTCAAGTTTCCGACCGTTCATTGGAGCCATTCAAGCCAACGTGTGCTGACGATGAGTTGGGTGGAGGGGTTGCGGCTCCGTGAGGCCGCCGAGTTGCTCGAGGCGGAAGCGAAACAGCGGCTTGTCACGCGGCTGGTCGACGTCATGCTGAAGATGTTCGTTTCCGACGGTCTGTTCCACGCCGATCTTCATCCCGGGAACATCTTCTTTCACCGCGACGGCACCTTTACCCTGCTCGACTTCGGCATGTACGGTGAGTTGACTCCGAAGCAGCGGGATCGATTCATCCTGTACTGGTTCGCGGTAGTCCAGCGACAAACCCGGCGCGCCTTTCATCATTTCAAGGCACAAACACAAATTCTGCCCGGTGCAGACGAGGAAGCGTTCTTTGCACGCTTCGCGGTGCTCGCCGATACGTTCTATGCGTCCCGTCTGAGCGAAATGAGCTTCACGAAGGTCTATCTCGACATGATGTTGGCTGGATACGAGCATGGGTTCGTCTTTCCGAGCGAACTGATGCTGCATGCCAAGGCCCTCACGACAGCGGAGACGCTGATCTTTGTGCTGGCTCCCGACGCACGGTTCGAACAGCTTTCTCGACCCTTCATCGCGCGCGAATATGCGGCGCGTGTCGGGTCGCTTGACCTTCTCAAGCGGCGCGTTTCTCAACTGGCTCCGGAGCTCTTCCTTCTCGGCGAGATGCTGCCACCGGAGTCTCGCGACGAGACCTGGGACTGGGATGCGACCGTCGACGTTTTCGGGGAGCTTCGGGATCGTCTCGGGAGCACGGTCCGAGGTGCGCTGGAGGGCGGCGGGTTTTGGCAGGCGCTGGTTGAACCGCATGCCGAGCTCGTGTTGAAGACCACGCCGTCTGACGTGTTGGTCAGTGATCTCTTGAAACAGACCTGGGATCGCTACTACGAGCTCGAGCCTGGGGTCGTGCTTCAGCCTACTCTGGGCGCCGTTTTCAGCACCCACGCAGCTGCCTTGATTCTCGCGATGCACGAAACGCTACTCCGACATGGCGTCTCGGCCGCAGACTCCTATCGGGCAATCTACGACATCGGATGGGGCGTTTATCGACAGATGGCTGAACCGCCGTTGCTCATCGCGAGCGCGTTCACGCGCGACCCGCGCAAACGGCTGAAGCTTGCGACGGATCTGTTCCGCAGCTTCCCGTTCGGTTCGCCAAGCTACAAGTGGCGCGACGCGCCAAGCTCGGACGGCGCAATCGCTTTCGATTGCTTGAAGTGCCCGGTCGCCGAGTTTTTCGCCAGCCATGACGCATCGGAACTTTGCGTACAGACGTTTTGTCGCCTCGACTTTCCGTTGGCGGAGACATGGGGCGGGCAACTGGAAAGAAGCGGCACCATCGCGTCGGGTGCGGAGGTCTGTGACTTCCGCTGGTATCCGATCCAGTCTGTGGACGGCGCTCTCAAGTGATACGTGCAGCCTTATCGCTGAACGCCATTTGCGCTGCAGCGGTTGAGCGTCTCGGCTAATCCTTCATGGTGTCAGGGCTTGCAGCTTCTCGGTCAGCGTGGCAGCAGACAGCTCGCCGACTCTCGTGCTCACCAACCGCCCCCCGCCGTCAAAAAACAGGGTTGTTGGTAGCGCTCGTTGCTTGAATGCAGCACCCGCTTGCTTGTTGGCGTCGATCAGTACGTTGCGCATCGGCAGCTTGCGGGCTTGCAGCCAAGCGCCCACCTTGTCGGCAGCCTCGCCCTGGTTCAAGAAAACGAAGTTCACGCTTGGACGGTCCACCTGAGCCTGGTGCAGCATGGGCATCTCACGCACGCACGGTGGGCACCAGGTCGCCCACAGGTTCACCACGATCGGCTTGCCTTTGAACTCCGCGAGCGTCACCGATTGACCCTCGAGCGACGTGAAGCTGAGCGCCGGCAGTTCCTGCCCGGTGTCGGGTCTCACCGACAGCACGGCAGCACCGACGGCCCAGAGAACGGTGCCTGTCAGCAAGGCGGCCCGCAGCGCCTTCTTCGCGGCGGGAAGCTGCCCCTGGCGGCTCAGCGCAAAGAGCCAGGCGCCCACGAACCCGGCGGTCGGGCTCCATCCGCCGTCCCGGATATCGAGTACGTCCAGCGGCGAAGCCAAGTACGCCGACCGAAATTCCCAGACAAACGCCAGGCGGGCCACGACCAGCCCGACGAGCAGCGTGTGCCACAGCTCCGACTCGACATCGATGCCGGCTTTGCGGCCGCTGCGCTTGCCGACATACAGGGTCGAAGCGACCGCGGCGAACGAAAGCAGCAGCGAGTACGGCAAGACGAACGGTCCCACAACCATCGCGTTGTTCAAGTGCAGGCCTCCTGAGGCAAGGTTGGCCTCGCACGCCTGATTCTCAAGGCCGCATGTCGTTGGCCACGCTGATCGCGTTTGGCGTCCATGACCGACGCGTCGTCGATGTCGACGGGACGGCCGGCCACTGCCTGCGTCATGCGATCAGTGCCCATGCATGGCGGGCGATCTGCTCGTCCTCCTGCGAGGCGAGCACAAGCACCGGGCAGCGCGATGCGCCGTCGCTGACAGGATTGCTCGCAGCGCGGTTGCGTGATTCGTCGAGGCTGACGCCGATCCATGCCAGACCCGCACAGATCTCGGCGCGCACCTGCGCGTCGTTCTCGCCGATGCCGCCGGTGAAGACGAGCATGTCCAGCCCCCCGAGTACGGCAGTCATCGCGGCCACCTGTTTGCGCACCGAATAGCAGAACATCTCGATGGCCAGGCGTGCATCGCGGTTCGATGCAGCGGCTTCGTGCAGACGCCTCATGTCGCCGCTGAACCCCGATATCCCCAGCAGGCCGGAACGTTGGTCGACCAACGCTTCGAGCCTGGCGGCATCGAACTTTTTCTCGCGCATCAGGTACACCAGCACACCGGGATCGAGATCGCCGCTGCGCGTGCCCATGATGACGCCGCCGCTGGGCGTCATGCCCATGCTGGTGTCGATTGACCCGCCCGCCTTCACCGCGGTGATGCTGGCGCCGTTGCCCAGGTGGGCGACGACCAGCCTGTGCGGCAGCGCGGCACCGAGTTGCCGCACGATGGACTCGAGCGACAGGCCGTGGAATCCGAAGCGTTGAGTACCCTCCGATTGCAGCTCCCTGGCGATGGGCAGGACACGGGCCACATCGGGCCAGCCGACATGAAACTGGGTGTCGAAACACGCGACCTGGGGGACGCCGGGAAAGTGCACTTGCGCGAAGCGGATGAGCGCCAGCGCCGCGGGCGCGTGCAGCGGCGCGAAGGCGGCGGCGGCTTGCAGCTGGCGCAGCACCGCATCGTCGATGCGGCAATGCTGGCGCAGTGCGGGCCCGCCATGCACGATGCGGTGCCCGATGGCGTCTGGTGGCGGCATCCCGGAGGCTGCGAGAACGCCGGCGACCTGGGTGATCGCGTCCGGATGGTCAGCCGCGGCGACGCTCTCGCCGAACAACTTCTCGGCTCCGGTCGAATCGACGCGGTACAAGCCGAACTTGAGCGACGACGAGCCGCTGTTCAGCGCGAGGATGTTCAGCGAGCCCATCCACAGACCTTCATGCTGTCCAACGCCAGTCCAGGATCTCCGGCATGTCGTCACCATGCTCGCCGATGTAGAGCTTGTGGCGTTGCATGGTTGTCTCGTAGCGTGAAGTTTCCGCCTCGACCCGGTCTGCAAGCCTCGGGATGCGTCGGATCGCGTCCAGCGCGAGTTGGTAGCGGTCGAGGTTGTTCAGTACCACCATGTCGAACGGCGTCGTGGTGGTGCCCTCCTCCTTGTAGCCGCGCACGTGAATGTTGGGGTGATTTCGCCGCCGATAGGTCAGCTTGTGGATGATCGTGGGGTAACCGTGGAAGGCGAAGATCACCGGCTTGTCTGTCGTGAACAGGGCATCGAACTCATGATCGGCCAGGCCGTGCGGATGTTCCGAGGGGGGCTGCAGCACCATCAGATCGACGACATTGACGAAGCGGATGCGGATGTCGGGCACATACACCCGCAGCAGCGTCACGGCGGCCAGCGCCTCCAGCGTCGGCACGTCGCCGGCACAGGCCATCACCACGTCGGGCTCATTCGTATCGGCACCCGCGTCATTGCTGGCCCACGACCACACGCCCGCGCCCGCGGCGCAGTGGCGAACCGCCGCGTCGATGTCCAGCCATTGCGGTGCTGGCTGCTTGCCCGCGATGATCAGGTTGACGTAGTTGCGGCTGCGCAGGCAGTGGTCGGCCACCGACAGCAGGGTGTTGGCGTCGGGCGGCAGGTAGATGCGCACGACATCGGCCTTCTTGCTGGCGACGTGGTCGATGAAGCCCGGGTCCTGGTGCGAGAAACCGTTGTGGTCTTGCCTCCAGACGTGCGAAGTGAGCAGGTAGTTCAATGAAGCAATCGGCTCGCGCCACGGGATCTGGTTGCACACCTTCAGCCACTTGGCGTGCTGGTTGAGCATCGAATCGATGATGTGGATGAAGGCTTCGTAGCAAGAGAACAGGCCGTGGCGCCCGGTCAGCAGATAACCTTCGAACCAGCCTTGGCACAGGTGCTCGCTGAGCACCTCCATCACCCGGCCATCGGCACTGAGGTGGTTGTCGCCCTCCTGCACATCGGCCATCCAGGCCTTGCCCGCCACGTCGTACACCGCTTCCAGCCGGTTGGACGCCGTCTCGTCCGGTCCGAAGACCCTGAAGTTGGCAGCACTCAGGTTGAGCTTCATCACCTCACGCAGGAACGTGCCCAGCACACGCGTGGCTTCCGCTTCCACACCGCCCGGCTGCGGTACCGGCACGGCATGGTCGGCGAAGCGCGGCATGGCCAGCGGTTGCAACAGCTCGCCCCCATTGGCGTGCGGATTGCTGCCCATGCGCCGGTGGCCGGTGGGCGCCAGCTCGGCCAGTTCTTCAAGGAACTTGCCTTGATCGTCGAACAGCTCTTGCGGTCGATAACTCTTCAACCATTCTTCGAGCTGGCGCACGTGCTCAGCCGTCTTGAAACTGGCAATCGGCACCTGGTGCGAACGCCAGGTGCCTTCTACGGCCAAGCCATCGACGAACTTCGGTCCGGTCCAGCCCTTGGGCGTGCACAAGACGATCATCGGCCAGCGCGGTCGCGTCGGCGTCTGTGTCGCGGGAAGTGCTCGCGCTTCGCTCTGGATAGCGCGGATCTGCGCCAGCACCGTCGGGTTGGCGATCTTGTAGCCGTTGAGGTGCA
>DATKCI010000291.1:0-44040 GCA_035513255.1 Piscinibacter sp.
CTTGCCGGGCACTGCGCGAGCCTTCGTTCATTGACGATCGGCTCACGATAGACCCGCCTCCCGGACCAGCCCGGCACTGGTGCTCAACCGGACAAGATAGTTGTCGTCGACCGGACTTGGTCATTGTCGCCAACCACCAGCCGCTATTCCGCGCATTCGTCGGCTGCCAGCCCGTGGCGCGGCGGCAAGGGCGACCTGGTGCGCGAGGTGGCCGGCGCCGCGCGCGCAGCCGGCGTCAAACTGGGCATCTACCTCTCGCCCGCGGACCTGTACCAGCTCAAGACCAACCCGAAGAACCCGGCCGGCTACTACGGCAACGGCAGCCCGAAGCTGAAGTCCACGATCCCCACCGACCCGGCCAGCTTCAAGAGCGATCCGGCCAAGGGCCGCGCGCCGTCGCGGGGCTTCAAGTCCTACAGCTACGAAGTGAACGACTACAACCGCTACTTCCTCAACCAGCTGTATGAGCTGCTCACCGAATACGGGCCGGTGCACGAAGTGTGGTTCGACGGCGCGAACCCCGACCCGAGCGTGCCCGAGGCCTACGACTACGCGGCCTGGTACGACTTGATCCGCCAGCTGCAGCCCCGTGCCGTGATCATGGGCAAGGGTCCCGACGTGCGCTGGGTCGGCTCGGAAAGCGGCTATGGCCGCACCACCGAGTGGAGCGTGATCCCGCTGCCCACCTCGCCCGACGAGTTCGTATGGCCCGACATGCAGGGCGGTGACTTGGGGCACCGCGCGCAGCTGAAGCCGGGCTCGCACCTGTGGTGGTACCCCGCCGAGACCAACGTCACGATCCTCTCGAACAGCCAGTGGTTCTGGGCGCGCAACAAGAAGCCGCGCCCGGTGACGCAGCTGGTGGACATCTACTACTCGTCGATCGGCCGCAACGGCAACCTGATCCTGAACCTGTCACCCGACAACCGCGGCCTGGTGCCCGAAGACCAGGTGACAGCCCTGGGCCAGATGGCCGAGATCGTGCGCGACACCTTCGCCCACAACCTGGCCGCCGGTGCCAAGGCGTCGGCCGACCATGCCGCGCCACGCCGCGGCGCCGCGTCGGCGCTCGACGGCTCGCTCGACACCTGGTGGGAAGCGGCCAAGGGGCGCGCCGGGGGCACGCTGACGCTGGCGTGGCCGAAGCCGGTGAGCTTCGACGTGGTCTCGCTGCAGGAAGCGGTGGACCACCGCAGCCAGCGCATCGAGACCTTCGCCCTCGAGACCTGGCACGGCTCCGGCTGGGTGACGGCGCAGCACATCGCATTCGATGCGCTGACCACGGTGGGCCACCGCCGGCTGGTGCGCCTGCAATCGCCGGTGACCACCGACCGCGTGCGCGTGCGCATCACCGCGTCGCGACTGGAGCCGACACTGGCCGAGATCGGGCTGTACAAGCAGTAGGTCGAAGCACACAGCCATCAGGGCTGCAAGCGGGCACGCCATCGCCCGGCGCATCGGCCGTGACGCTACCCAGTTGTTGCGAAAGCCAGGCGCGCCACGCCTGTGGCTGGCCCAGGTACGGGCCGATGTCCACGCGAACGAAGGCGCCGTCGCGTTCCAGCGCGAAGGTGGGAAAGCCGTGGCCGCCGACACGTGCCAGCAGCGCGCGGCTGTCGCGAATGTGCGCGTCGGTGGCCTCCCCCCGCAATGCGTGGAACACGCCGCCGAAGGCGTCGCGCGTCAGGCCGATGTCCGCGGCCAGCGCCTGGATCACGTCGTCCTCGGCGATGCGACGCCACCAGCCGCAAAGCGGGTCGTAGATGTAGATGCAGCGTCGACGTCGACATGGTCTTCCTTTGATCTCTTCAGGGCTGCGGGCATCTTGCCCGCAAACCGCTCACCACTTCATTTCGCCCTTGTTGACCTTGGCGCCGATGTCCAGCGCGATGCCCAGGCCCGCTTCGGGATACGCCTTCTTCATCGCCTCGATCAGGGCGCCACTGTTCGCGGCCTCGGGCAGCTCCTGTTCGTAGCGCGCAAGGTAGGCCTGACTCCAGGCGAGTTGCGAGGCGTCGTGCTTCTGGCCGGGCATGCTGTGGCCCGGGATCACGGTGACCGGACTCAGCGCCGCCATCGTGCCGAGTTTCTTCGCCCAGTCGGCGCGCTCCTGCACACTTTGCGCATCGGCGGTCCACAGGTGCAGTCCGGCGTACACGTTCACGCCGCCGGCAATCGTCTTGATCGAGGGGATCCAGACGAAGCTGCGGTGCGGCAGGCTGTCGTCTAGCCCGCGGATCTCCAGGGTCTGGTCCTCGAGCGTGATCGTGTTGCCCGCCAGCACCTCGGGGAGCGGCACGTTCTTCGGCGCGTTCGCGCCCATGCGCGGACCCCAGACCTGCAGCTTGTTGGGCAGGGTGGCCTGGATCTTCTTCAGCGTCGGCGCCGTCGTCACGACCTTGGCGTCGGGGAAGTACTGCTTGATCACCTCGATGCCGAAGTAGTAGTCGGGGTCGGCCTGGCTGATGTAGACGGTCTTCAGGGTCTTCTTGCTGTCCAGCACCATGGCGGCGATGCGCAGCGCGTCGGCGCGCGTGAAGCCGGTGTCGAGCAGGACCGCATCGGTCTTGCCGGCCACCAGCACGGCGTTGACGTGGAAGCTCGCGCCGTCCGCGTTGTAGACCTGCACGGTCAGCGGCAGGGCTGTCTGCCCCACGGCATCGGTGGCGACAACGCCCAGCGTCATCGCCGCGGGCAGCAGGGACAGGGACAAGGTCTTGAGCGTTTTCATCGGAAGCTCCATGAGGTCGTTGCGGATGAGCGCACTTTATTAGCCCGCTTCGTGGAGATAAACTCCGAATCGTTCAATATATTGTCAACCTGTTCGATGCAATCCACGTGCCACCGATGGACCACCTGAGCGCCATACGAACCTTCGTCGAGATCGCCGACCAAGGCAGCCTGACCCGTGCCGCCGAGGTGCTCGACTTGTCGCGGGCCATGGTGAGCCGCCATCTCGAAAGCCTGGAGCGCTGGCTGGGTGCCCGGCTGCTGCATCGCACGACGCGCCGCGTGAGCCTGAGCGAGGCCGGCCAGGAAGCGCTTCCGCGGTTGCGCCAGATGCTGGACCTGGCCTCGGACCTGCAGACCGTTGCGGGGGCCCGCCACAACGAGCCGACGGGAAAGCTGCGGCTCACGACAAGCCTGTCGTTCGCGGTCGCGAGTCTCACGCAGGCGATCGTCGCGTTTCGGAGCCGACACCCGCGCATCGAGATCGAACTGCTCACCGTGGACCGGGCTGTCGATCTGGTCGGCGAACGCATCGACCTGGCCGTGCGCATCACGAACCGCCTGGACGAGGGCGTCGTCGCGCGTCGGCTCGCGACCTGCCGTTCAGTGCTGTGCGCGTCACCGGCCTACCTTGAGCGGCGGGGGACACCGGACCGCCCGCAGGACTTGGCGGACCACGATTGCATCACCCATTCGTTCGGTTCGCGCTCCGAGTACCGGCTTCGCCACGCGGGCAGGCTGACGTCGGTGGGGGTGAAGGGTCCGCTGTCGAGCAACGAGACCGCTGTCCTGCGAGAGGCGGCGCTCGCGGGCGCGGGCATTGCCATGCTGCCCAGCTACTTCGTCCGCGACGATCTCGCGCGCGGCGCCCTGGTGCGCCTGTTGCCGGAGCACGAGCCCGAACCGCTGGGCATCCACGCGGTATTCCTCTCGCGCCAACACCAGCCGCGGCCGCTGAAGCTGCTCATCGACTTCCTGGCCGAGCGTTTTGGCGGCGACATTGCGCCTTGGGATCGACCGCTGCCCATACCGGATTCCCGGCGGCGCCCGCGCCGCGGATAGCGTGCGGGCATGCTCCCTGCCGCAGCGTCAACAGTCGAGACTGGTCGATGAGGACGCGGGATCCGGCAGGTGCAATGGCATCACCGCCCTGAAGAAGCACGCATCAGCCGACCTATATTGGCCTTGCCGGCGATGGCATGCGCATCCACATCGCCGCGATGGCAAAGCCGATCGTGAGGTGGACGACGCCCCACAGAATGGACGTGATGGCGACTCCAGCGCCACGGCAAAGACCAGAAAGCCGACCCATGACTGCCACAGCCAGCCCGATCCTTGGGCTGAAGTTGAGCATTGCCTGATCAATCGCTTGCATGGGGCCTCCCCGGCGGATGGTCAAGCCCAGCCCATCACGGTGGTCATGTCGACGTCGAGCGTCAGGACACCGTCGGCAACCGCATCCTGCCAGCGTTGCGCCACCTCGTCAGTCAGCGCGTCGTGCTGCACGTCACTGGCGGCACTTACCAGTTCCCTCAAAGGTGTGCTGTGTGCGTACTGCCATACAAACTCATGGGGCGGCGGCAGCCGGAGCGTCTTCTTTAGCTTCGCGATCTTCACGTCCTCGAAGCCGGCGGCCGTCATCAGCGAGCGCAGTTCCTCGGCGTCGTGGAGTGAAAAGACAACATCGACGAAGCGGGCGGCGTTGGGGTCGATGTGGCGGGCGAGTGCCTGCGCGAAGTCCGAGAAAAACGCCGGGGTGGGTCCGGGCACGTTCAGAACCATGCGACCACCGGGCCGCACGACCCGACGCATCTCCGCCAGCGCCTGCCGCTTGTTGGACATGAACTGCAATCCCATCTGACACAGCACGACGTCGAAGCCGTCGTCGGCGAGCGGCATCGCGTCGGCGCTGGTCTCGTACCAGTCGATCGGCGTCTCGGTTTGGGTGAGTGACCGCGCCACCGCCAGCATGGCGGGGTTCACATCCAGGCCGGCCACCTGTCCCTTGCTGCCGACCCGCTCGGCTGCCAGTCGGGTCACGACGCCGGTGCCACATGCGACGTCGAGCACCCGTTCGCCAGGCCGTATCGATGCCGCGTCCATCAGGTCCTCGGCCATCGGCGCGGCAATGGCGGGGACGAAGTATTTCTCGTAGTTCTCCGGCGTGCTGGCGCTGAATCGCACTGCGCGGGCTGTCTGCTCAGTCATCGAAGCCTCCAATTGGTTCGCCTACACGAACACAACATAGCGGAGCGCTCCCGACCGCGCATCGAGCAAATCAACCATCTCCGGCGTTTTGCCGCATGGTCATTCCTGACCATGCCCCGATGAGACCAGGCCGTTTTCGAACGCAAACGCAGCGGCCGCGGTCCGCGTCGTAACGTCGATCTTGGCGAAGATGTTGCTCACGTGGCGAGCCACGGTGTGCTCGCTGATACGACACTCCGTGGCGATTTCCCGATTCGTCTTGCCGGAGGCGATGAACGAGAGCACCTGGCGTTCGCGGGATGAAAGCCCCGCCGTGACAGCTCTGGCTCTGGGCTCTCGGTTGCGCAGCCTGTCCAGGTCGGGACGCGCCCCCAGCCGCTCGAACGCGGCCGCCGCCGCGTCGAAGTGCAGCCTGGCCGTGTCCCCGTCACCGAGCATCTGACAGGCCCGCGCGATGCGGGCACGTGCACAGGCCGATGGATAGGGCGCTTCGAGCTGTTGCCATATCGTCCAGGCCTCTCTGAGCTTGCCGAGCGCTTGCTCGGCTTCGCCCGTGGCGAGCAACACCGCGCCCGCGGCGGTGGCGGCGCACGCATTCAAATACGGTGCCTTCCCCTCGGCGGCCGTGCGCGTCAGCTCATCTGCGGCGACGCGAGCGGATGGCACGTCGTCGACTGCCAGCATGATCTCCACCATCGGCCCCAGCAACTGGATGCGCTGGGTACCTCCACTCGGTCCCTGCTGACTGCCCGTCGCGCTGTCCGCCAGACGGATGGACGCGCGAGCCGACTTCTCGTTGCCTTGCGCCAGTCGCAGCAGCGACACGCCGGGCTGAGGCTCGACTCCCAGCAACCCTGCCTCGCGGTAGAGCGCTTCGGCCTCCTCGAACCGACCCCACAGTCTGTGAACCTCGGCCTGTTGATAGAGCGCACGCCCCGCCACTCTTCCGGAGCGTCCCGAAAATACCTGTTCTGCACGCCGAGCCTCCTTCAGGGCCGCGGTCCAATCCCCCTTGAGCAGCAACAGCTCCGAGCGGTGGACCAGGCACTCGCCGCGAAAGGCGATCAACTCGGGCTGCGAGCGACACCAATCGTCGAGCGCGATCGTCCACTCATGGGCACGCCGCAAATCGAACGCCCGTTGGCATGTCAGGATGACGGCGCAGTACACGATACCGGCCGTCATCGGAGACACCTCGCCCGCGGTCACAGTGACCATGGCTTCGTCGAGCAGGGCGAGGCCTTCGTCGGCATGACCCGCCTGGATCGAGGACTGCCCACAACCGAGCACACCCATGGCCATGAGGTCCGGATCACCGAATGCTCGCCCCATGGATACTGCCTGGTCGAAGCACTTGCCGGCCCTTTCTCCGTCACCCTTCCCCATCGAGAACAGGCCATCCAGAATCAGCATGAGGCCCTGCTCCGAGCACGCCTGCGTCGTTTCGCCGAGCAGCCTCTGAGTGCGCGCCAGCCAGCCACTGCTCTGGGCGGCTTTGCCGTCGAGCAAAAGAGTCAGGCTCAACCAGAATCCCAGCCTGCCGGCGCGCCGTGACTCGCCTCGGTCGACGAAGCCGTTGTGGGCAAGCGTCCAACTGGTCGCGGCCCGTTCGGGTTTTCCAATCAGGTAGGCAGCGTGACCGAGCTGTTCCAGCTCGACAGGCTCGAGCGGGCCGTCGCCGTCGGCTCTCGAGAGGTGCTCGAAGGCCGCCTTCCACTCCCGCACGGCAAACGCGCGCATCCCCAGTTCCCGGTCGTTGCCTTCCATGTTGCCTCCGCATCAACAAGTCTGGCGATGCATCGCCGTCGCTGCGGCGTTCGCCGCCGCCAGCCCTGTCCGCAGAGGGGGAATGAATTGTGCTGCGTGGCGTAGGTCGTGCCGTTCGCCGTCTACGTCAGCGGAGCACCGTGGAGCGTTCAGCCTCAGCTGCGCGAACTATCCGGATGAACCCCAGGGCGACAGGCCGCCGCACGCCTGAAACGTTTCGGCGCCGGACGACAAGATTCAGTACTGCGCGAAGTGGCCAGATTGATCAGGTGATCTGAGTCGAAATGTCGCGCTCGATGCGCCGCTCACGCCCCTGGGTGGCGGGTTCAATCCAGCGCAATGCCACTTGCCCTGATGACCGGTGCCCAGCGAGTCGCCTCTTGACGCGCCAAGGCATGGAACTGCTCTGGTGACGTCTGCAGCGGCTCCATGCCGAAGTCGGTGAAGCGCTTGAGCACGGTGGCGTTGGCGAGCGCCTTGTTGAGCTCCTGGTTCAGGCTGGCCGTCACCGCAGACGGCAGGCCCGCCGGTCCGACAAGTCCTTGAATGGCGAAGACCTCGGCATCCTTCACACCGACTTCCGCGAGTGTCGGCACGTCCGGCAGCAAAGGCGATCGCTTCGCACTCCCGATGGCCAACGGTTGCACCTTGCCGCCCTGGATGATGGAGAGCCCCGAGGCGAGGTCCAGGAACATCACCGAAACCTGGCCACCCAGCAAGTCCTGCATCGCAGGCGCGGCGCCCTTGTACGGCACGTGAACCATGTCCGCCTTCGCGCGGACCTTGAACATCTCCATCGCAAGGTGGTGCGGCGAGCCGTTGCCGACGGACGCGTAGTTCACCTTGCCCGGGTTGGCGCGCACGTGAGCCACAAACTCGTTGAAGGTCGTGGCCGGAAAGCTCGGGTGCACGACGAGCGCCAGCGGGAAGCGGCCGATGGCGCCGATGTAGGTGAAGTCCTTCTCCGGGCTGTAGGGCAGCTTCCTGAACAGGTGCTCGTTGAAGGCCATCATCGCGTTGTCGGCAGACATGACGACGATCCATGTTGCCTCCAATCTTGGTCAGTCTGTAGATGAAAGGGATGGCGAAGGCAGGTGACGCAACGCGTCCTCGATCGCCCGTGAGCACCACGACTCGTCGCCCATCTGCTCGAACAGCAGCAGCGCCAGCCGAGCCAGGAACAGCGACTCGCGCTCGAGGCCAGCCTCGCTCGCGGCGTGGGCGCATTTCGCGTAGATCCGATCGCGCGCGTCATCGGCAAGCCGACTCACGACAGCGCTCCTTCCGTGATCCCGGCGATGCAGCGTGCACGCTTCAGCGCCGAGGTGAGCGTCACGTCATCGGGTTTTCGCCAACGACCGGCCACATGCCCGTCCGGCCGCACCAGTACGACCTGTCCGTTCTCGGCCGCATAGGCGCGCGTGAGGTTCGAGTCGACGTCCTGCAATGCGCCGTCGTCCACGGTCCTGCGAGTGGCGACGCGAACGAGCTTGACATCAGGGCCCGCGTTCGCGACGAAGCGCGCCACGTCCGGCGGCACGTCGCCGCAGGCGCTGAACGCGACGCAGGTGAACTTCGTGCCCAGCGCATCAGAGAGATACGCCTGCGCTCCCTGTGTAGGCCCATCGATCATCACGGCACCCGGCCCGGGGCCGCGCTCGAACGGGTCACCGAGACTCGAGAGCCTCGAGTGCTCATAACCGATCGCCTGGGTTTGCCGGGGGTTGACGAGGTTCGCGATGCTCCGGTGCGCCTCTGCGAGCGACAGCGCTGCCTCGCGGAAGAGGTCGAATCCACGTGAAGGCGGGGACATGAACTCCGTGCTGCGCATGGCGCTCTCGGCGTTCACATGGAAGGCGTGGATGCGCTCCTCGCTGTAGGTGTCGAGCAGCGCGTCCGGCGAGTCGCCATTCACGACTTCGGCCAGCTTCCACGCGAGGTTGTCGGCATCGTCGAAGCCCGAATTCAGGCCCCGCACGCCGAAGATCGGCATGGCGTGTGCGGCGTTCCCTGCGAAACCAGGCGCGCCGCTCGGTGGGATGCCTGCTCGGCAATTCGATGTCGATGATGACGTAGCGGCCTTCATAGGCGGTGCCGCTCAGCGACAGTCCCAACTGCTTGCGGACGAAGCTCTGGCCGCCATCGCAGGCCACGACCCAACCCGCGTCGAGCGCATAGGCGCCCAGTTCGTTCGTGACCTGCAATCTCACGCCGTCGTGGCGAGGCGAAACGGCACATGCCTCGGTGGCCCAGCGGATGTGGATCATCCCGGGGCGCGCCTGGTTCACCCGTGCGATCGCGTCCACGAGGAATTTCTCGATGTAGTACTGCTGCAGATTGATCATCGGCGGGAGCTTCTGACGCTCGTCATGGGGCATCGAGAAACGGAACACTTCCGTGTCCTTGTAGAAGCTCCTGCCGTCGGTCCAGGGCAAGCCCTTCCCGAGAAAGGCCTCGACGACGCCGAGCCGAGCCGCGATCTCCAGGCTGCGCCGCGAGATGCAGGCGGCCCGGCTGCCCATGCACACCGAATCGTCCGCCTCGATCAGCACCGACTTCACGCCATGGCGGGCCAGGCCCAGCGCGACCGACATGCCGACCGGCCCGCCCCCGACGATCGCCACCGTGTGCCGGGCGGCGTCGTTGCCGTGGCGCACTGTGGGCAGGCTCGGCTCGAAGCGCTGATACACGAAGGGCCCGATGCGCTCCAACCGCTGCTCCTTCACCATGGCATCGTCCCTCAATACACGCTGGTGTCGATCCAGTGGGCGATGGCATCGGCGGCCTCTTCCACCTTGTCCGGCTGACCCGCCAGATAGTGGTTGGCGCCCTTGATGTCGACGTTGCGGATGCGCTCGCCTCCTGCGCGCAACCAGGCCTCTCTGGTCGAAGGAAAGGTGCTCTGGTCCGCCGTGTACGTGAGCAGCAGTGCCGCAACGGTGGTGAGCGCCAAGTTGGAAGGGCCATCGGCACGCGAAGCGGATGACCACTGCGACAGGAACGCAGTGAGCGAGGTGTATCGACCCATCGCATTCGCTGCGTGGTTCACCGATCGGGCGTCTCCCCACACGCTGCCCGGTTCGCGGTCGTTCGAATCGATCGACAGGTCGAGGCAGCGGGGATCGGCATGGGTGCGGTGCACCACAAAGGCCTGATCGCGCGGCGCGCCGGCCGTGGCCCGAAGCTGCCGCAGGCGCGCCCAAACCCGTGCTTCGATCCGGTCGCGTCGGCGCGCCTGCCCTTCGGCGTAGCGAGCCAGGAACTCCGGACCGTATGGCGGCCCATGCCTTCCGTCGTACATGTCCAGCGCCGGATCGGCGCTCGACGGGTCCGCCTCGTCGATCACCGACGGATCGATCCATTGCGCGAAAAGGCTCGAGCGTCCTTCGTGGGCCGCGCACAACGCAATGCCATCGACAGGCGGCAGGTCGTCGCTGGAAAGGTGCGCCGGATCGCCGTCGACCAGGGTCTGGACCGTGAGACGCTCCGCCTGCGCCTGGTAAAACGACGCGAGCGCGGCGCCTCCCGAGTTGCCGATCAGCACGACGCGCTCATAACCCAGGTTCCTCAGGAACTTCACGCCGGCACCCAGATCCTGGATCACCCGTTCCATCAGCAGCACGGCATCGTTGCCGACATAGCGTGAGTTCAGTCCCATGCAGCAGACGCCACGCGCCGCAAGCGGCTGAATCAGGTAGTGGCCCATGAAGTTGCTCGTCGGGTGCATGACGATCGCTGCGACCCGCTTGCGACCTGGCTCTGCGAACGCGCCGTAGATGCGCGGCCGCAGCATCTGCAGCCCGGACTGGCTCTCCATGGCGGCGCCGGGCTTGACGTCGATGACGGCCAGCTTGAGTTCAGCCATGCCGCGACTCCCGGCGTGCCCGCTTCTCTTCCGTCCAGTCACGAACCTCCTGATGGGCCCGCTTCGCGAACTCGCTCATCACGTGCTCGTCCATCGTGGGCGTGGTCAGCTCCAGCCGGATTCCGTTCGGGTCGAAGAAGTAGATGGACTCGATGATGTGATGGTCCGTCACCCCCACCACCTCCACACCGGCAGCTTCGAGGCGCTCCTTCGCAGCCAGCAGTTCTTTGCGTGATCCCACCCGCAGCGCCAGATGGTTCACCCACGACGGCGTGTTCGGTGACGGCTGCGGCTTCACGTCGTCGCCCAGGTCGAAGAAGGCGATGTACGAGCCGTCCGTCATCTGGAAGAAGATGTGGACGTAGGGACAGTACTCGCCGGTGCTTGGCACATGGTCTGCCCTGATGACATGCACCAGCGGCAGGCCCAGCAGGTCTTCGTAGAAGCGACGCGTTTCCTCGCAGTCGCGGCAGCGATAGGCGAAGTGATGCAGTCCCCGGATGGGAACGGCCGCTTCGAAAGCTTGTACTGAAGGCATGACAGGAAACGGTTGCAGCGAGTGGCCGACGTCCGCAACTCTAGGCAGCGCAGCGTCGCCGAATGTCATAAGCTTTTAGGACAAGGGAACCCGGAGATCGGATGAAGCGTTGGCGCATCACCCTGAGCGACAGCCGGACGGTGCCGCTGTGGCTCGTGACCGGTGCGCTGGAGCGGCTCGGCACGCCGCAGCTCGCGCAAGGCCTGCTCACCACGTTGCAGCGAGTGATGGCCGCGAGCCATTGCACGATCTTCGCGCTCGAAGAGAACGGGCGCGCGAGCGTCATTTCGGCGGCGAGTTCGTACGGCGACGCGGCGACCGAGACGGCGTACGAATACATCCGCCAGGGTTTCGACCGCGAAGACTCCAACCTGGTCTGGCTGGCGAGGAAGAAGACCCCGCAGAAGGCGCAGGCGTGGATGAGCTTCCAGAGCGCCGAGGAAGTGGGCAACCCGGCGTATCGCCGGCTGTGCTATGGCGAGAACAGCATCCGCGAGCGCGTCTCCGTGCTGCTGCTGCTCGAAGACGGCCGCCGTGTCGCGGTGAGCTTCTACCGCGGCTTGGCATTCCCGCCGTTCGCGGCGGCCGACTTGCAGTTCGTCGAGCAGTGCGCGCCGCTGCTGCTGTCCATCGTCGTGTCGCACCTGCGGCGCGTGCGTGGCGTTCAACCGCTCAACACGTCCCGCGATCGCCTGCTGAGCAGCCTGCCGATGCGTGAGCGGCAAGTCGTCGCACACGTGCTGGAGGGCAAGACGACGAACGAGATCGCCGCCTTGCTGAACCTGTCTTCGACCACCGTGTTGACCTACCGGTATCGCGCGTTCACCAAGCTGGGTGTGCGCACGCAGCGCGACCTGCTGGCGCTCGCGGATCGCGGATGGTCACTTCGTCTCGGCTGAATTGCGGCTGCCAAGCTGCTCCTCCAGGTCGTGGCCGCGCTTGAGGATGTACTGGCGGATGCTTTCCACTGCCTCCTGGGGAAGGACCCCGTTGAACGACGGCATGCCCTTGTTGATCCGCGCGCCATAGACGATGCCGAGGAACTGCTCGTGCTTCTTCGGCGTGAGGTAGCGCAGGTCGGGAACGACGCCGCCGCTCACCGCGTTCAGCCCGTGGCAGGAGGCACACAGGCCGTTGAACATCGTGCGCGCGACCTTCAGTTCTTCGGGCGCGATCCTCACCGGCTCCAGCGGCGGCAAATCCGCCGCCTGATGGCGCGGCGGCGGCAGCGTCGCGCGACCGTCCAGCTTGAACGTGACGACACGCGCCTCCGGCTTGACCTTCGCACCGAGCGACAGCGGGCCGGCGACGAGCGGAAAGGCGCCGCCCCAACCGACCATGAATGTGACGTACTGTTCGCCGCCCACTTCGTAGGTCACCGGACCCGCCATCCCCGCCGAGTTCAGGCGCGCTTCCCACAGCTTCTCGCCCTTGTCGGCGCTGTATGCCACTGCGCGGCCGTCGGCGGTGCCCTGAAACACCAGGTTGCCCGCAGTGCTGAGCGTGCCGCCGTTGCCCGCGGTCGGGTAGTCGACCGTCCACGCCGGGCGCTTGCTCACCGGGTCCCACGCGATCAGCCGGCCCTTCCACGCCTGACGGATCTGCGCCTCGACCTTGGGGTCCTCGGGCAGGTCGGGCACCTCGACGCCGAGGTTCACGACCGACTTGGTCGGCAGGAACAGCGGCTCCTTCTGCCCTTCGAGCCCAGCCATGGTCTCCTGCGCCGGCAGGTAGACATAACCAGTCTTGGGGTTGAACGACATCGGCTGCCAGCTGTGCCCGCCCAGAAACGAGGGCATCACCAGCTTGGGCCCGTCGGCGTACTCGGCTTCGCCCGTCAACACCGGGCGGCCGGTCGTCAGGTCGACATGCGAAGCCCAATTGATCGGCACGAACTTGTCGGCCGCGAGCAACTGGCCGTTCGTCCGGTCGAGCACGTAGAAGAAGCCGTTTTTCGGCGCCTGCATCAACACCTTGCGCGGCTTGCCGTCGAACACGACGTCCGCCAGCACCATGTGCTGCGTCGCGGTGTAGTCCCAGTGGTCGGCCGGCGTGGTCTGGTAGTGCCACACGTATTCGCCGGTGGCGGGCCGCAGCGCGACGATGGACGACAGGAACAGGTTGTCGCCCTTGCCGTCGCTGCGGAATTTGTAGTTCCACGGCGATCCGTTGCCGACGCCGATGTACAGCAGGTCGAGCTCCGGGTCGTAGGCCATCGAGTCCCACACGGTGCCGCCGCCGCCCCATTTGAGCCAGCCGTTGCCGTGCCAGGTCTTCAGCGCGATCTCCATCGCCTTGCTCTCCGGCGGCGCCTTCGGGTCGCCGGGGACGGTGAAGAAGCGCCACGCGAGCTTGCCGGTCTCGGCGTCGTAGGCTCCGACATAGCCGCGCACGCCGAACTCCGCGCCGCCGTTTCCGATCAGCACCTTGCCCTGCACGACCCGCGGCGCGCCGGTGATGGTGTAGCTCTTGGCGTGATCGATGATGGTGTCGACATCCCAGATCCGGCGGCCCGTCCGCGCGTCGAGCGCGATCAGCCGGCCGTCGAAGGCGCCGACATAGACCTTGCCCTTCCACACCGCGACGCCGCGATTGACCACGTCGCAGCAGCCTTGCGACAAAGACTCGGCCTTGACCTGCGGATCGTGCCGCCACAGCAGCTTGCCGGTGCGCGCATCGAGCGCGTAGACGATGCTCTGCGCGCCGGTGGTGTACATGACGCCATCGACAACGATCGGCGTGGCCTCCACGCCGCGGTCGATGTCCAGCTTGTGGGTCCACGCGGGCCGCAGCCGGGCGACGTTGCCGTCGTTCACCTTGGACAGCGGGCTGAAACGCTGCTCGTCGTAGGTGCGGCCGTGGCTCATCCAGTTGCCGGGCTCGCGGTCGGCCTGGCGGATGCGTTCGCCGTCGACGTTGGCGGCACCGGACGCCGCCTGCGCCGGCACGAGGACCGCGGCCAACGCAAGCCCGCCAAGCATGGCGCGGATCGGATGCGTAAACATGCCCATGACGATCTCCTCTGGTGGCATTCAGTTCTTCTTGACGCTGATGACCTGCGGCCGCGTCATCGACTTCAGGCCTTCGACGCCGAACTCCACTCCCCAGCCCGACCCCTTGGCGCCCCCGAAGGGCACCATGGGATGAACCATGCCGTGCTGGTTGATCCACACGGTGCCCGCGGCGAGCCGCTGCGCGACCGCCTTGGCCTTCTCGATGTCGGATGACCACACCGAGGCGCCGAGGCCGACGTCGAGCCGGTTCGCGTTTGCGATCGCGTCCTCCACGTCGCGGTAGCGAATGACCGGCAGCACGGGGCCGAACTGTTCTTCATCCACCAGCGCAGCGCCGTCGGCGATGCCCGTGACGAGCGTCAACGGGTAGAAGTGCCCTGGCCCGCCCGGCGGCTCGCCGCCGCAGACGATGGTGGCTCCATCGGCCCGTGCACGCTCGACGAGGCGCGACACCTTGTCGAACTGCATCCGGTTCTGCATGGGGCCCATCGCAACGCCGGGCTGCAACCCGTCGCCCATGGGCATCGCCGCTGCCAGCTGGGCGAGCTCCGAGACGATCGCGTCGTGCAGGCTGTCCGGCACGTACAGGCGCTTGGCGCACGCGCAGGTCTGGCCCATGTTGATGAAGGCACCCCAGAACAGCCCCATCGCGATGGCCTTCGGGTCGGCATCGGGCAGGACGATGGCGGCGTCATTGCCGCCCAGTTCCATCGTCGCCGGGGTCAGGTGTTTCGCCGCCGTCGCCGCAATGCGTGCGCCGGTCGCGCCGGATCCGGTGAACAGGATCTTGTCGACCTCCGGCGTGTCGACCAACCAGGCACCGACCTCCCCGCCGCCGCTCACCGTGTTCAGGACACCCGGCGGCAAGACCCCCGCAATCAGGCGCACGAGTTCCAGCGTGCCGATGCTGGTGTATTCCGACGGTTTGATCACCGCCGTGTTGCCTGCGCGCAAGGCCGGCACGATCTGCCAGATGGCGATCAACAGCGGCCAGTTCCACGGCGCGATGGCGGCGATCACGCCATACGGCTTGCGGTGCACCTCGTCCCGCCGGGCATCGTCCTCGAACGCCACCTCGACCGGAAGGTCCAGGCTGGCGGGCACCTGCGTCCACACTTCGCAGCCCCAGAGCTCGAAGTGCGCACCCGGCACCTGGTCCGGGCCGACGCCGCCGAGCGGCTTGCCCTGCTCTCGAGTGACCCACTCCGCCAGGTATCCGGCTTGGTCCTTGATCACCCGCGCCACTTCCAGCAGCAGCGACTTGCGCTCGCTGTCGGGGCGTGCGGCCCAGGCCGGCTGCGCCGCCCTGGCCGCCGCCAGCGCAGCGACCACCTGATCGCGCGTGCTGTGCGGAACGAGGCCCAAGGTCTCTCCGGTGGCGGGGTTCTTCGATTCGAAGGTGGATGGCGAGGCGACGGGTTGGCCGTTCACCGTGTTGAAGAAGGTTTGCATGGGAGATCGCCCTCGGTTTGCTCGGAATGAACAGTGTGGGGCGGCCGCGTCGTGCGGTCATCGCGAACATTCGCATCGGGACAACCCTGAGTTGGGGCAAGCACCCACCTGCCGCGCTACCGCTCGCGAGGGCGTGCTGCAACAATCGCGATCTACATGGACGACGGCCACATTCTCGAGACGCAGCGCATGCTGCGCCGACGCCTCTTCGAAGGCGAATCGGCGATCCGATGGCGCCCGGCGCGCGAGCTTGCAGCGCAGCTGCTGCTGTACGTCGACGACCCACGCATGTGCTGGCAACTTGCCGCGGAATGGGTGCGTGCGACGCTCGACGCCGACCGTGCGGATGGCGGTTTCGGCGGGTTCATCACGCCCGCCGGCGCATCGATCGGCTATGTGGTGATGGCCGAGTCGCAGCGGCCTTCGATGGCGCTTCCTCCGGTTCTCGGGCGCTGCTTCGATCCCACCGAGCCGTCCATTCGCGAGGTGTGGCGCAACGCGTGCCTCACGCCGGTCACCGACGTGTCGCAACAGCGCACCATGTCGCTCTCGGCGCGCCGCATGCTTCTTGCGTTGGGAACGGCATCCAAGCTCGCCTTGCCGGTGAGCGACGGAGAACGACCCGTCGGCCTCCTGTGCGCGGATTGGAACCGGCAGGCGCCCCGCTGGCACGCGGACCCCTGCAACGAGATGACCGTGTTCGCGCGCGACACGCTCGGGCCGGTGCTCGGCGCTTCCATGAAGCTGGCGCGCGAACAGCGCGACCTGGCGACCGAGGTTCGGGACCAGATCGAGAGCGCAGACGCATTGACAGCCGCCGAGGCCCGAGTGGCTCGCCTGGTGGCGCAAGGGCTCAGCTACAAGGAAGTGGCGCGCGAGCTGGGTCGATCGCTATCGACCGTCGACCACCAGCTGCGCAGCATTCGACAGAAGCTCGGTGTGCGCTCGACATCCCGGCTGGTGCACCTGCTGAGCGAGCGCGGCGATCGGTGAGGGACTGCACCCGTACTTTGGTAGGCCGTGTTGCGTGAGTCTCGGTCGCATGGTTTCTCAGCCGGACCTGCTCGCACAGACCGGTGCACTGACAGTGCTGGCCACGGCCAACGCGCTTGCCATCCCGGTCACGATCAATCCCGGTGAAAACGTGTGGTGAAATGACACCCGAGATCCCGCCGGTTGGAGTTGTTCCCGAACCCGCAACGCTCGCACTGTTCGGCGCAGGTCTCGCAGGTCTCGCTCTGCGCCGCAATAAACGCGTCGCATAGGGCACAGGCGTTCGAAGGCCTGCCTCAGCGGCAGGCATGTTCGAGCCGCGCGTTGCTTGAACGCGTCGGCTCGGTGCATAGGAAGTTCAAACGCGCTCTGCAGAGGCCGCAACGGGGCCAAGACCGTCATGAAGTACCTCGATGTCGGCGCGTCCCTACCAGACATCCCTTCCCCAGCAGAGTGTTCGCATCCCCCAGCCGCCATGTCGCCGGGAGGCACAGGCTTCCCGAGTTACGACCGGAGCGGCGATGCCCACCCACACGCCGGTCGTTCAATTTGCGGCCGCGGGCAGGACGGCGCCCTGCGCCATCACGCGCTGCCATCGCCAGCGCGCTTCGGGCAGGAGCCGCTGGAGGCCGAAGCGCGACGCCGCCAGCTTGTCGGCATGCCAGGCGTCGCCGACGCCGGGCAAGGCGGTCCTGGCGCTTGCGGCCCATGCCCAGCCCAGCAGCGCCAGACCCATGGCGCGAAGGAAGTCGATCTCGTTCGTGCCCTCGTAGATCATCGCGATGCGGCTGTCGCGCACGGTCTGCTCGATGCCGTAATCGTGCACGTAGCCGTAGCCGCCCCAGACCTGCAGCGCTTCATCGGCACCGCGGTGGCCGTTGTCGGTGAAGAAGGCCTTGGCGATGGGCGTCAGCACCATCTTCTTCTCGATGCCGTCGCAGCGGATCGTGTTGCGGCGCCCGTCGGGCAGCACCTTGGGCGCGAGAAACAGCGACAGGACCTTGGTCCCCGCCGGCGCATCGGGCAGGCGCGCCAGCACCAGGTGACCAGAAGGCTTCCAGGTGGGTGACCGACCACTGCCGCAGCGCTTCATGGCCATCGAACACCAGGCCGCGCTCGCGCGCGAGCCAGGCCTCGAAGCCGGTGATGAGCGCTCGGTTCAGGTGACTACACGGGATCAAACCCAAAGGCGCCGTTCCGCTGCTGGAGCGCCAAGGCGTCTGTAACGCGCCAACTGCCGGAAATTGCGGTTCGACTTCCCTGCGCCAGTCCACCAGACGATTGCGCTGGCGAGGTCGGCGCATTGCGAACGCATCGATGCCATGCGTCGCCAGCGACATCGTCCACCGCAGGCGGAACCACGACCGCCACCACGGGTCCCATCAGCTCTTTCGGCCGACAACGAGGAGACGACCATGGGACAGATGCTGCGCTGCACACAATGCGACGCCGAGATGACGCTGACGCCGCTGCCGCCGATCGAGGGCGAGGAACACGGTCTGCACATGAAGATCGACGGACTGCCGGCGCTGCGCTGCGCCAACGGGCATACGCGCTTCGTCGCACCGACTTTCCCGTCGATGTTTCTCGACCAGCTGCTGTCCGCGCCGGACCTGGTGCCGCTGGATTCGGCGGCCGAGAAGGGCTTCCTGCGCAAGCGCTACTGTTGCCCGTCCTGCGGCGAGGTGCTGGACACCCACGACGCCGGCCGCGTGCATGCCGACCACTCGATGGCTGTCGACGGCCTGCGGCCCATTGCCGTGCACGTGGAGCTGCCCGCGTACCGCTGCGCCTCCTGCGGGCACGAGTGCGTGGAGCCGCGTGACACGATGGTCAGCGACCTGATGCAGGCCTCGGCGCACGCCTACCGTTCGGCCCGGATCGCACCTGGCTGAAGCTGGACGCGGTTCAGTCCCTGCGGACTGAGCTGCGCCTGCGGGCGCGAGCGCGGCCTGCAGGACCGCCCCCCAGCCTCAAGGCAGCTGGTGCAACACCAGCGGCAGCACCGCGGTGGCGCCGGCCTCGCGCAGCAATGCGGCTGCCACGGTCATGGTCCAGCCGCTGCGGTAGCGGGCGTCGACCAGCAGCAGCGCCCCGGCCGGCAGTGCCACCCCCGGGCGCACTGCGAGGGCCTCGAGCAGCGCCGCCACCTTCGCGCCTGAAGCCAGGTCGGCATCCGGCGTCGGACCCGTCAGGCGCAGCGCGTCGAGCAGCGGCAGCCGGCCCGCCGCCGCCACGTGCGCGGCCACCGAGTGGATCAGCTGCGGGTGCAGCGCCGAGGGCATCGGCACCACGGCCACAGGCCGGGCACCCCAGCTGCGGCGCCAGCGACCGAGCACCGCGACAACCCCGTCCAGTGCCGGCTGTTGGGCCGGCCCGTCGGGCCCGTCGCGTGGCGCGAACAACGGCAGCAGCAGCTCGGCCCAGCCGGGGTCGTCGGCAAAGGCCAGCGCGCGGCCCTCGCTGCAGCCGATGATCCGCCCCTTGCGGGCGCCGCCACCGACACCTGAAGGCCAGAGCTTGCGCGGCTCGATGACCACGTCCTGCCCGCGCGCGTAACCCCGCGCCGCCTCGATGCGCTCGGCACCGGGCCGCGCCCCCGGGCCGGGAAGCTGGCCCGTGCACACGCTGCAGCGCCCGCAGTCGCCGGGCTGGGGGTCGTCCAGCGCCTGCTGCAGGAATCGCATCAGGCACCCGGCGCCGCCGGCGAAAGATCGCATCAGGCCAGCCTCGCGCTCGCGCACCTGCGCCAGTGCCTGCCAACGCCCGGCATCGAAGGTCCATGGCTTGCCCGTGAGCGCCCAGGCCGAGCCCTGGCGCTGCACCACCTCGTCCACCGCCAGAATCTTCAGCAGGCCTTCGAGCCGCCCGCGCCGAATCGTGGTCGCATTCTCCAGCGCCATCAGCGTCTGCGCACGCTCGGCCAGCGCGGCCAAGATCCTGCCCACGCGATCTTCGTCGGGCACACCTGCCGTCGCGAAGTAGGCCCAGATCCTCTCGTCGGTCTCGGCCGGCAGCAGCACGGCCACGGCCTCGTCCAGCGCGCGGCCGGCGCGGCCCACCTGCTGGTAGTAGGCCACCGGCGAAGCGGGCGAGCCGACGTGGATGCAGAACGCCAGGTCGGGCTTGTCGTAGCCCATGCCCAGCGCCGAGGTCGCCACCACGGCCTTCAGCGTATTGCGGCGCAGCGCATCCTCGATGCGCTGCCGGGCGTCCGATTCAAGGCCGCCGTGGTAGGCCGCCACCTCGAAGCCACATGAGCGCAGGAAGCCCGCCAGCCGCTCGGTCTCGGCCACCGTGAGGGCATAGACGATGCCCGAGCCCGCAAGCTGGTCCAGCGCGTCGGCGACCCAGGCGTAGCGCTCCAGCGCATTGAGCCCCGGCACCACGGCCAGCCGCAATGACGATCGCGCCAGCGAGCCGCGGAAGGTGATCGCCTGCGGGCCCAGCTGGCGGGCGATGTCCAGCGTCACGCGCTGGTTGGCGGTGGCAGTGGTGGCCAGCACAGGTGTGTCCGCGCTGATGCCCAGCAGCGTCTTGGCCAGGCGCTGGTAGTCGGGGCGGAAGTCGAAACCCCAGTCGGAGGTGCAGTGCGCCTCGTCGATCACCACCAGCCCGGCCGCGGCCAGCAGCCCCGGCAGGCGCTGCGCAAAACCCGTGTTGCCCAGCCGCTCGGGCGATACCAGCAGCACGTCCAGCCGGTCGCCGGCGATGTCGTCGAAGACCGCGTCCCAGTCGTCGAGGTTGGTGGAGTTGACTGTGGCCGCGCGCAGCCCGGACTGGCCCGCGGCAGCAACCTGGTCGCGCATCAGCGCCAGCAGCGGCGAGACGATCAGCGTCGGCCCCCGGCCGGCCGCGCGCAGGGCCGAGGTCGCCGCCCAGTAGACCGCGGACTTGCCCCAACCCGTGGCCTGCACCACCAACACGCGGGCACGCTGCTCGACGAGCGCCGCCACCGCCGCCGTCTGGTCGGGGCGCGGCCGCGCCGCGGGCCCGGCCATCGCGACGAGTACCCGGCGCAGGTGGATTTCGGCTTCGCCCATGGCGGGATTGTGGGCCACAGGCTTACCGGGGTTCCGCGCCCCGCCGGCTCAGCGTCGGCGGCACGCTGCCGGCGCGCCCGTGCAGGCGCGCCGGGCAGCGCGCTCAGTCGCAGTAGGCCCTGGGAGGCCTGCGTGCCGCCTTCGGGCGCTGCCGCGCCGCACAGCGTCTGCGGCAGCGAGGCGATGTTGCCCGCGCCATAGACGCCATAGCTGGCGTTCGGATTCGAGAGCAGAAACGCCGGGCGCAAGACCTCGACCAACCACAGTCCCCAGCAGTCACTTCATTTTGCGAGTACGGCGACACCAAGTCCCTCTGGTCCGCCTTCCTTGAGGGACCGCCCATGGGCTGTGTGATCGCGACGGCGAACGGCTCGGCTCGACCC
This sequence comes from Piscinibacter sp., assembly GCA_035513255.1. Taxonomy (GTDB): domain Bacteria; phylum Pseudomonadota; class Gammaproteobacteria; order Burkholderiales; family Burkholderiaceae_C; genus Albitalea. The sequence goes on from DATKCI010000291.1 coordinate 20,994, forward strand.
CTTCCAGACCTACAGCAGCATGGATGCGGCCCTTCAGGCGTGAGGCTTGTGGGAGGCTCGACACTGGCTTGCAGACGAGTGCGCCGTCCGGCGAGCCGCCACGCACGACACGGACACATCGCCGCTTGTCGCTCAAATCCTCAGTACTTCGCCCTTCAACGAGTAGAGGATCGCCACCACTTCATTGATCTCGGTGGTGCCGACCCTCTGGCCCTGCATCGCGGCAACGAAGTCGTCGATGGTCGCGATCAGTTCCTGCTCGCTGATGTTCATCCCTGCATGCGCGGTGCGCAGGTCGCGGCCCTCGTAGCGCTCAGGTCCGCCGGCGCCCATACAGAAGAACTGCGCGCCCATCCGTTTCGCCTGTGTCAGGTCCTTGCCGCTGAAGCGGGGGGCCAGCAGTGGGTTGACTGCGTGGCGATCGACCGCGTCGTCGACGATGGCCGTGATCCCCTCGGCATGGCCGAGTCTTTGGTAGAGCGATTGGGTCATGGTGGTCTCCTGGGTTCATTGGCGCTGGATCACCCACGAGTCGTACTCGATGGATCCCGGGTCCGGGGCGGCGTCCCCGAGGTTCTGGCGCGGCTCGCCGAGCACGCTGTCGATCGCCGAGTCGAGGCGGGCGAACGCGTCGGGCGTCAGCACCTCGGGCAGCGTCAGCGTCGCGGTGCCGTAGGGGGGAATCGAGAAGGTCAACTGTTGCGTGGCCATGAAGCTCTCCTGTCGAGTTGCGCGGGTCGTCAGCAACCCGCTGACCACAGCATCGCCCTCGGGTGTTCCTGAAACGTTCCCGGTCGCCGCGGGCATTGCGCTGCCGGGCCGGGGGCAGCACACTCGATCGCACATGGACCTTCCCCGCGCCGTCCGAGCATTCGAGCCCGCCAGTCACCTCAGGGTCCGCCTGCTGGGCGGCTTCTCCGTGTCGATCGACGACGCCAAGGTGGCCGCCGAGCGCTGGCCCAGCCTGCGCGCGGCCCAGCTGGTCCAGCTGCTGAGCCTGGCGCCGCAGCGGCGCATGACACGCGACCGCGTCGTCGACACGCTGTGGCCGCAGCTCGAGCCCGACGCCGGCGCGGCGAACCTGCGCAAGGCCGCACACCACGCGCGGCAGGCACTCGGCCGGCACGACGGCGTGGTGTTGCACGGCGGCGACGTGGTGCTGTGGGCCCACGGCCGCGTCGCCGTCGATATCGACCGTTTCGAGCAACTAGCGCAGGCGGCGCTGACCTGCGGCGAGCGCGAGGCGTGCGCAGATGCGGCCGACGCCTACGCCGGCGATCTGCTGCCCGGCTCGGCCTACGAAGCCTGGGCTGAACCGGCACGCGAACGGCTGCGCGCTCGTTTCATCGCGCTGCTGCGGGCCAGCGCGCAGTGGGAACGCCTGGCCCGGGAGGAGCCCACCGACGAGCCCGCCCATCGCGAACTGATGGCGCGCGAGTTGGCGGCCGGCAACCGGGCGGCTGCCGTACGCTGGTATGCACGCCTGCGCGAGGCGCTCGCGCGGGAACTCGGCGTCGTGCCAGATCGCGACACCGAGGCCTTGTACGACCAGTGCGTCGCGGGCCTGCAGCAGGCGGGTCCGGCCACCATCGGCCGTGCATGGGTCCGTGCCCAGGCAGCGGCATGGCTGGGGATGACCGCTACCGAACGACCCGGCGGCATCGTGCTGCGCGGGCCTGCCGGTATCGGCAAGACCGCTCTCTGCCGTGAACTCGGTGCGCTGGCCCGGGAACGCGGCTGGACGGTCGTTCGCGTGGATGCCGCACAGCCCGGGCGCGCCTACGCGGTGATCGCGGCCTTGACCGAACTGGTGGTCATGTCCGACCGCGGCTTGCTCGACCGCATCGGCGCGCCGGCCCGCTCGGTGCTGGCTCAGCTCAGCCCGCTCGCGGCGCCGGCCGCAGCCCTGGCCGGTCCGCTGGGGCGGCACCAGGTGATCGGCGCGCTGAGACGTCTGCTGCTGGCCGCCTCGGGCGGCGGCGACGTCATGGTGCTGGTGGACGACGCGCACCTGATCGGCGATGCCGACGTCGACGTGTTGATGCACCTGAGTTCCGCCGGTCCACCGGTGTGCGTGGTGCTGGCAACGCGCGCTCCCACGCTGGGGTCGGCACTCGGCCGTGGTGTGTCGCGCCTGGTCGGCAGTGGTGTCATGCAGGCGGTCGACCTCGAACCACTAGACGACGACGAGGCCCGTCGGCTCGTGGCCCAGGCCGCGCCGTGTCCGTTGTCCGAGCAGAACGTGTCGCACATCGTTCGCGTTGCCGAGGGCAACCCGTTTGCGGCGATCGAGCTCGCGCGCTGCGCTGAACCCACCGGCGAGCAGCGGCTGCCCCGCAACGTCGCCGAAGCCATCATCGCCCGCTTGTGTGACGTGCCCGACGCGGCGTTGGCGTCGCTGAAGTGGATGGCCCTGGCCGGCGACGCTTTCGACGTCACCACGGCAGCGGCCCTGACGCCGGACGCCGAGGCGCACGCGTTTGCGGCGCTTGACCTTGCGCTGGCCGCGGGCGTGCTCGTGCTGGCCGGCACGGGCTACCGGTTTCGGCACGACCTCGTGCGCCAGGTCTTGATCGGGCAGATCCCGCCGCATCAGCGATTGAAGATGCATCGCCAGGCAGCGCAGCGTCTGACCGAACTCGACGCCGCGCCGGCCCTCGTGGCGCGCCACTGGCTCGACGGCGGAAACCCGCGTGACGCCGTGCCCTACCTTCTTGCAGCGGCACGCGATGCGGTGCGCCTGGCCGCCTTCAGTGATGCACTGCGTCATCTGGTGCCCGTGCTGGCCTTCGAGGCGGGCCATGCCGAGGCGTTGCGCCTGCGCGCGGAGGCCCTGGATGCAATGGGCGACCCAACGGCGGTGGCCGCCTACCGGACGGCTGCCAGCGCAGCCGACGAGCCGATGTCGCACGACCTGCGTGCGAAGGGCGCCCTGGCGCTGATCAAGCGGGGCGACCCGAAGGGCGCGCTCGAAGAGCTGGTGGGCGTCAGGCCGAACAGTGTGGACGGTCTGCTGTGCGAGGCTCTGACCTACAGTGGTGCCGCGGCCCTCGGCGCGGCCGACTCGGCCATGGGCACGCGCAAGGCGGCCGAGGCAAGACGACTCGCACTGCAGACCGGCGATGTCTCGGCCATCGTGACGGCCTCGTGGGCCCAGGCGGCGGCGGCGCACGCTCGCGGGGAACTGCACCAAAGCGTCTGGGCCGACCTGCAGGACACCAGTCAGCTGCCGCACCTGGCGGTGCGCGTGTTCGACGGACAACTCTGCATCCTGCAGCGCTTCCTCTACGGCGCGCGGCCCTATGCGGAGGTCATCGCCTTTGCAGAAGCGCTGGCGGCCGAAGCCCTTCGGATCGGCGCCGCGCGGGGGCACGCATTTGGCATCACATTGCGAGGCGAGGCCGAGTTGCTGGCCGGCGATCTGTCCGCGGCCGAGGAGCACCTGACGCTGGGAGTGCGCCTGCACCATGTCATCGGCGGGGCCACGGGCGAGGCCTTCTCGATGCAGCGGCTGGCCGAGGTCGCGATGTACCGCGGGCGGCACGGCGACGCACGTGCCCTGATCGACGAGGCGCTGGACCTGGCGCGGCAGACCGACATTGGCTTCCACTTGCTGGACCGGATCTATGGGACGCGCATCCGCCTTGCACGCAGCCCGATCGCCGCGCTGCATGCGCTGGAGGATGCGTGCGAGGCCGTGCGCGGCCCGCTGGAGACCTGCCCCGGCTGTCGCATCACTTTCGCCGTGCCGGCGGCGATTGCCGCTGCGCGCGCGGGGCGCCTCGATCTGGCCGAAGAGTACGCCGGCCAGTCGGCCTATCTGGCGGACGTGGTGATGCGCTTGCCGGCTTGGCATGCGGCGCATGACGAGGTGCTCGGTCACATGGCCATCGCCCGCGGCGAAGGCGCGCACGTGGCCGCCTCGCGCTTTGCAAAGGCGGCGGCTCGCTTCCGTGACGCCGGCCACCCGATCGATGCGGCGCGCTGCGAGCGGCTTGCGGTGGTTTCCGATTCGGACGAAGCTGACGGACCTGGCGCAACTTGAGCGCTCGGCCGGGCCCGTGCTATTCAATCCGGCGAGCTGCACATCGATGTCGCGTTCGTCGCAGCTCCATCAGCGGACGAGTACGGAAACGTCAGTGGCATCCACCAGGATCGTGTCGATTTCGTCGTGAAGGTGGAATCCATCAGAGACCCTGCGGGCATCCTCTCGGGCACGACGCGCCCCACGCACGACCCCGTCGGTCGACTGATCGCCTCGGCGGCCGCTTCGGTGGCCCGCCCGACGAGACGGGCCGCATCGCAACGGCCGAAGAGGCCAAGTGGCGTCGCGTCGTCAAGGACAGTCGAGCCAGATGGATTGATCCCGATCAGAGGTGGCTGATCGCGTCCTGCAGCCGGCGCTTGAGGCTCAGCAGGGGTTCGCACAAGCGGTCGACCACCTCCGTCGCCTCGGCGTCGCCCGTGATGCTCATGTTGAGCACATAGACGGGGTGGTCGACCACGACCACCGGCGTGGCGAGCGCCACCACCTGCGGCTGCCAGGACGCCCAGCAGTAGCCATGCTCGTGAACACTGGCGATGGCTGCCTCGATGTCTCGCGCCAGGTCGCGCCAGCCTGAAGTCCGTCGTTCGCGGAACTGCGCCATCAATCCGCGCCGCGCACCGTCGGTCGCTGCAGACAGCCAGGCTCTTCCCAGCGACGTCAGCTCCATCGGCACGCGCTGGCCCGCGACCACGTTGCGCCATGCCACGCGCCGGCTGTAGCGCACCGACTCCAGATAGACCATCTCATCCCCGTCAGCGACGGCCAGGCCGACATTGATCTTGCGCTGCTCGGCCTCGGTTCTCATCCAGGGCCCGGCCAGCTGCAGGACCGGCGAGCCCGTGCGCATGGCGTGGGCCAGGCTCAGCACCGGCGGCGCCAGTCGATAGGCGCGGCGGCGTCGATCGTGTTCGAGCATGCCGCTGTCGACCAGTGTCTGCGCGAGGCGGCTCACCGTGGCACGCGACAAGCCGGTGCGTTCGGCCAGATCACCGTTGCCCAGCAGATCGGCGCCAGGCCTGAACGCCCGCAGGATGGCGATGCCTCGCTCGAGCGAGCGGTTGCGGTCGCCCCGCGCTGCGTTCGCGACGACCGCCTCGGGGTCGGTTCGAGTGCCCAGCTGCTTTCTCCCGGCAGCGCCGCCTCATTTCCACCTGCTGGAATTTGGCCGGTGCGTTCCGGGAGTATGCGCCCTACCCTTGAGGCGTCGATGGCAGTGAAGGTGTCCACCTTCTTGATGCTCATCGGACGTCAACCGGACCCCACCCGAACCGCAGCAGGAGACAAATCATGCAAGCACCGTTCCGTTCCACCGCCGCCCGCCTCGCCTTGGCCGCCGCCGCCACGTTGGCCGCCACCACAGCCTTTGCGGCCTTCCCCGAAAAGCCCGTCCACCTGGTGGTTCCCTTCGCCCCGGGCGGCGGCACGGACCTGATCGCGCGCACGCTGGGCGCCGGCATGTCCCGCGAACTGGGCCAGCAGGTGATCATCGACAACAAGCCCGGCGCCGGAACGATCATCGGCACCGACCTGGTGGCCAGGAGCACACCGGACGGCTACACCATCGTCATGGCCTCTTTCGCCCACGCCGTGAACCCGAGCCTGGTGCCTAAGCTGCCCTATGCGCACGACAAGGCCTTCACCCCCATCACGCTGATAGGCCGCGGCCCGAACGTGCTGGTGGTGCGCGCCGACAGCCCGCACAAGTCGGTCGCCGACATCGTTGCTGCAGGCAAGGCCAATCCGGGCAAGCTCACCTTTGCATCTCAGGGCAACGGTACCTCGGCCCACCTGGCCGGCGAGATGTTCATGAACCTCGCCAAGGTCCAGATGGTGCATGTGCCCTACCGTGGCGCCGGCCCCGCCATCACCGACCTGCTCGGTGGGCAGGTCGACATGATCTTCGGCACAGCCGCCGCGGTTTCCACCATGGTCGACAGCGGCAAGCTGCGCGCGCTGGGTGTGACCACGGCGCAGACCTCCGCGGCATTCGAGGGCGTACCGACGATAGGCGCGACCGTGCCCGGCTTCGCGGTCGAGAGCTGGTACGGGCTGTATGCGCCGGCCGGCACGCCTGCCGAAGCGATCCAGAAGCTGAATGCCGCGGCGAAGAAGGCCGCGCACAACCCCGAATTCTCGAAGAAGGTCGAGCACGAGGGGGTATCGGTGATTGCCAGCGATCCGGCGGAACTCGATCGCTATGTGAAGGCCGAGGAAGCGCGCTGGAAGAAGATCGTCAAGGAAAACAACATCAAGTCCGAGTGACCCCAAGAGCCCCCACGGAGCCTCCCATGACCCCATCGTTGATCGACCTCCAGGTGCAATCGGGCATTGCCACGCTCACCTTGAACCGCCCGGACAAGCGCAATGCGATGAGCGACGACATGCGCACCGAGTTCATCGATGCGCTGGAGCGCGTTGCCGCCGACAAGGCGATCCGCGCCCTGGTACTGACCGGCGCCGGCAAGGGCTTCTGCGCCGGCGGCGACATCTCAGGCATGGAGCGCCGCATGAAGGCGCCGGCCGGCGAGATCGGCTTCAACGGCTGGCACCGTCAGCAGCGCGTGCACCACACGCAGTCGCTGCTGCACACCTGCCCCAAGCCGGTGATCGCCGCCGTGAACGGCGCCGCGTCGGGCCTGGGTGCAGACACCGCGCTGGCCTGCGACTTCATCATCGCCAGCGAGTGGGCCAACTTCAGCTGGTCCTACATCCACCGCGGAATCATTCCGGACGGTGGCGGCATGTACTTCCTGCCCCGCCGCGTGGGCCTGTCCAAGGCGAAGGAGCTGATCTTCACCGGCCGCAAGGTCGATGTCGACGAAGCGCTCGCGCTGGGCATCGTCGACCGCAAGACCTCGGCCGACACGCTGGTCACCGACGCGCAGGCCTGGGCCACGGCGCTGAGCAAGGGTTCGCCCACCGCGCTGGCACTGGGCAAGACGATCCTGAACCAGAGCTTCGAGCTGTCGGCGCAGCAGGTCTTCGCCCAGGGCAGCCAGGCCCAGGGCATCTGCTACACGAGCACAGAACACCGCGAGTCGGTCATGGCCTTCCTGGCCAAGTCGGCCGCGAGGGAATGAACAGCATGGACGCGGTCTCCAGACTCCTCAAGCCCCGCAGTGTCGCCATCATCGGCGCCTCGGCCGATGCCGCAAAGACGGCCGGCCGGCCGGTGTCCTACCTGGTCAAGCATGGCTTTGCTGGCGACATCTATCCGGTGAACCCGAAGGTCAACCGCATCGGCGATCTGACCTGCTACCCCGACATCGCATCGCTGCCGGCGGTGCCGGATGTCGGCATCGTGCTGCTCGGCGCCGATCGTGCGCATCTGGCCGTGCGCGACCTGGCGGCGCGCGGCACCGCGGCGGCCATCGTGCTGGCCAGCGGGTACAGCGAAACCGGCGAAGACGGCGCACGGCGTCAGAAGCAACTGGTCGAAGCCGCGGGCTCGATGCGCATCCTGGGCCCGAACACGATCGGTCTGGTGAACCTCACCGACAACATCGTGCTTTCGGCCACCGGCGCTCTGGAGATGGACCACTTCCCGGTCGGATCGATCGGTGTCGTGTCGCAAAGTGGCGGCATCCTGGGGTCGCTGTTGTCACGCGCTGCGGCGCGTGGCATCGGCCTGTCCAAGCTGATCTCGACCAGCAACGAGGTGGACCTCGAACTCGCCGACTTCATCGATCACCTGGCCGAGGACGAGGCCACGAAAGTGATCGCGCTGTACGTCGAGACGGTGCGCGATCCGCAGAAGTTCCGCGCCGCGGCACTGAAGGCCGCGCGTGCCGGCAAACCTGTGGTCGCGTTCAAGATCGGCCGCTCGGAAGCCGGCGCCAAGGCCGCGGTGTCGCACACAGGCGCGCTGGCCGGCGCGGACCGCATGTACGACGCGCTGTTCCGCCAGACCGGCGTGATCCGCGCGCAGACCTTCGCCGACCTGCTCGACATCCCGGTCGCGCTGTCGACCGGCCGTGTGCTGCGTGGCAACCGTGTCGCCATCCTCACCTCCACGGGCGGTGCCGGGACGCTGGTCTCCGACAGCCTGGGCGTCTGCGGCTTCGAGACACCCGCACCGGATCCGCAGACGGGTGCCGCCCTGCGCGCACTGCAGACCGGCGACCACGCCGCACTCGACCGCAACCCGATCGACGTGACGCTGGCCGGCTTGCAGCCGGACCTGCTGCGCGGCGCCATCGAGGCTCTGCTCGCCAGCCCGAGCTACGACGCGCTGACCCTCATCGTCGGCTCGTCGAGCCTGGCGATGCCCGAACTGATGGCGAGTGCGATCCAGGACTGCCTGCCGCTGTCGGACAAGCCGGTGATCGCCTACGTCAGCCCGCACGCGCCGGAAATCGGCGCCTTGCTGACGCAACGCGGGGTGCCTGCATTCGCGGTGGCTGAGAGCTGCACCGTGGCCTTGGGCGGGATGTTGCAGGCCAGCCGGTGGAAGGAGTCCGAGGCGACAGCACTCACCGCGAAGGTGGATGTGGACGACTTCCCTTCGGGCTCGCTGGACGAAGCGCAGGCCAAGCAATTCTTCGCCCGCTTCGGCGTGCCCTGCGCGCGCGAGACCATCGTCGAAACACCGGCCGAAGCCGAGCGGGCCGCTCGCGAACTGGGGCCGAAGGTGGTCCTGAAGATTTTGTCGGGCGAGATCACGCACAAGAGCGATGTCGGCGGTGTGGCCGTCAACCTCACATCCGAGCAGGTGGGCGCCCGCCTCAGCTCAATGGCCGCGGAAGTCGAGGGCAAAGCGGGAGTGCGACCGAAGCGCTTTCTGGTGCAGGAGATGGTCGCCGGCGGCACCGAGCTGATCCTCGGCATGCACCGCGATCCCCTGGGCACGGCCATCCTGCTGGGCATGGGCGGCGTCACCGCTGAGTTGTTCAAGGACACCACGATGCGCCTGCTGCCACCGCAAGGCGGCCTGAGCCGCGACGATGCACTGGAAATGGCCCGCGAGCTCAAGACTTGGCCGCTGCTGGATGGCTTTCGTGGCCGCCCCAAGGCAGACACCGAAGCGCTCGTCACCGCGATCGTCGCCTTCTCGCAGATGGTGGCGCAACTGGGTGATCGGCTGGTCGAAGCCGAGATCAATCCGGTCTTCGTGCTGCCCACCGGTGAGGGTGTTCGGGCTGCCGATGGCGTCGTCGTACTGAGCTGAAGGCTGGAAGAAGCAGATCCAAAGGACGAGACATGACGGACCGAGTGCACCTGGAACGCGACGGCCATGTCGCCGTCATCGTGATCGACAACCCGCCCATCACGTCGGCAACGCTCGCTTTCGACGACGCCATGGCAAAGGATCGCGCCGTGTTCCAGATGCTGCGTGTCTCTCGCGAGGCGCTCGCGCTGCGCCACCAGTTCTTCGCCGAACGTGAGTCCGGCAAGCAACCGGCACTGGCCGGTGTGTCGCCGCGTGCTGTTCAGCGCCTCCTCGTGATCGGTGCCGGCACCATGGGCTCCGGCATCGCGATCGCCGCGCTGGATGCGGGCTTCGACGTGACGCTGCTGGAGCAGGATGATGCGGCCCTGCAGCGCGGCGTCGCGCGCATCCACGAGCACTACGCGGGCCGCGTCGCTGCCGGCAAGGTCAAGGCCGCAGCGGCTGCCGCCTCCGAGGCGCGGCTGCGTTCGACGACCGACTGGACCGCGATGGCCGAGGTCGACATGGTGATCGAGGCCGTCTTCGAGGACCTCGCCGTCAAGCAGGAGGTGTTTCGGCGCATCGATGGCATCGCGCGTCCTGGCGCGGTGCTGGCGTCGAACACGTCTTACCTGGACCTCGACGCCATCGCTTGCGCCACCAGCCGGCCGCAGGACGTGGTGGGCCTGCACTTCTTCAGCCCCGCCAATGTGATGCGACTGCTCGAAGTCGTGCGCGGCGACAAGACCGCGCCCGAGGTGATGGCCACGGGCCTGGACGTCGCCAGGCGGCTGCGCAAGCTGCCGGTGGTGACGGCGAACGCCTTCGGCTTCGTCGGCAACCGCATCTACTCCGCCTATCGCCGCCAGTGCGAATTCATGCTCGAGGAAGGTGCCCTGCCGCAGCAGGTGGACGCGGCGCTCGAGGCCTTCGGCTTCGCGATGGGCCCCTTCTCGGTGGCCGACATGTCCGGGCTGGACATCGCCTGGCGCATGCGCCAGAGTCAGGCCGCGACGCGCGACCCGGCCGCACGCTACGTTCGCATCCCGGACCTGCTGTGCGAAGCCGGCCGCCTTGGACGCAAGACCGGCGCGGGCTACTACCTCTACGACGCCGGCGGCGGCAAGAGTGTCCGCCAGCCGGATCCACAGGTGCAGCGCATCATCGAGTCGGCCAGCGTGGCCAAGGACATCGCCCGGCGCAGTTTCAGTGACGACGAGATCCAGCGCCGGGCGCTGCTCGCGATGGTCAACGAAGCCGCGCTGCTGCTCGGCGAGGGCGTGGCCCAGCGCGCCAGCGACGTGGATGTGGTGCTCGTCAACGGCTACGGTTTCCCGCGCTGGGAGGGTGGGCCCGTGTTCTGGGCCCGCGACCGCGGCCAGGAGGCGCTGCAGTCCGACCTCGACGGGCTGGCCGAAGTCGGCGGCTCGGGCTTCATTCGCGGCGACTTGCGCCATGTGCTGACCTGAGCTCGAGAGGCCACTCCATGCACGCCACCCAAGTTTTCGCACGATTTGCAACCCAGTTCAGCCAGCGGCCCCTGAGTGACGAGGTGCTGCACCACGCCAAGCGGGCGGTGATCGATTGGTATGCCTCGCTCTTCCCGGGCCTCGCGACGACGCCCGTCCGCCTGCTGGAGGACGCGCTGGCGGAGGACCTCGACCACGGGCGTGCGCGGCTGGCGCAGGGCCGCAGCGCCACCGCACGTGCCGCCGCGCTGATCAACGGCACGGCCGCCCACGCCGCCGAAGTCGACGACAGCTTCCGGGATGCGATGTACCACCCGGGTGCGGCCACCATTGCCGCCGCGCTCGCCGCGGCGCACGACAGCGGCGCCAGCGGCCTGCAGTTCCTGCGCGGCGTGGTGTTGGGCTATGAGGTGTCCACACGCATCGGCGTGGTGATGGGCCGGCCGCACTACGAGTTCTGGCACAGCACCGGCACGGTGGGCACCTTCGGCGCTGCGGCCGCAGCGGGGGGCTTGCTGGCCTTGGACGAGTCCGCCTTTGCACATGCGCTGGCCACGGCGGCCACGTTCGCAGCGGGATTGCAGCAGGCCTTCCGCTTGGACGCGATGGGCAAGCCCTTGCACGCCGGCCGCGCCGCAGAGGCAGGTCTGCTGGCCGCGCAACTGGCGAGGCGCGGCCTCACGGGATCGCTCGATGTGCTCGACGGCGAAGCCGGCTTCGGCCGGGCGATGAGCAACGCCCCGGACTGGAGCCACGTGGGTGCCACGCTCGGCAGCGACTTCCACATCACGCGCCTGACCTTCAAGAACCACATCGGCTGCGGCCATACCTTTGCGGCCATCGACGGCGCACTGGAACTGCAACGCCTGCACGGCCTGCCGGCCAGCGACATAGCGCGCGTGCACGTGGCCACCTACAAACCGGCGCTGGACATCGCCTGCCACGAACGCCCGACGACCGCCGACGAGGCCAAGTTCAGCCTGCGCTATGTCGTGGCCTCGGCCCTTGTCCACGGCAGCGTCCGGCTGGCCGCCTACGAGCCTGCCCGGCTGGGCGACCGGGCCACCCGGGCGCTGATGGAGCGCATGACCGTGGCCGTGGACCCGGAGCTCGACGCCGCGTTTCCCGGCCAGCGGGCGGCGCGCGTCGAAATCCGGACGCTCGACGGCAGGCGGCTCACCCATCTGCAGCCCAACCGCAAGGGCGACCCGGAGCAGCCCCTGTCCGACGCCGAACTCGACAGCAAGCTGATCGAACTGGCGTCACCGGTGATCGGCACCGACGCCACGCGTGCATTGCTTGCACGCATCTGGACCCTGGACACCTCCGAAAGCCTGCCATGACCCGACACGCCTACATCTCGTCGTGGAGCGCGTGTGAAGTCGACGAGCGCGCCGCTGATTCGCTACCCGTCAGGGTCGACAGCGCGCCCATCCCTCCTGAGAAACAAGACCTGTCGCGAACCAAAGTCCGTTCGGGCTGAGCCTGTCGAAGCCCCTGCTTGACCCCCTCGGGGGGCCTGACGCGAAGCGGCAGGTTTGGGGGCGCTCAGTACTTCCCGGAAAGCAGCTCGCCACAATCCGGAACCTGCGTCGGCAGGCCGAGCTTCTTGAGCATTTGCCACGTCGTGGCGACGGCTGCCGATACGGTGGGCAGCCCCGACTCCTCCTGCACGCGTGCGATGGAGGGCAACGACTGCATCTGCACGCAGGCGGACAGCACGAGCCCGTCGATGCTCGCGAGATCCAAGCGCTTGTAGATGTGCATCAGCTCCGCCGGATCCTGTGCCGCCACCTGCAGGTTGTCGGGAATCTCCAGCGCGACATAGTCCTTGACCTCAATGCCTTCGCTTTCGATGTAGTCCACGACCATCTTGGTCAGCGGCTTCATGTACGGGCATACGACCGAGATGCGCTTGAAGCCCATCGCATGCAGGCCGTCCACGAGCGCACCGGCGCTCGTGACCACCGGCGCGGGCGCGCCGTTTTCTTCGGTGCGGCGGGCAAGGCGCTCCTGGGAGACGCGGTGGTACCCGCGGCCCATACTCATGATGGCCACCAGACAGGCGTATCCGAGCACGTCGACCCGCGCATCGGACAGCTCGAGCGCACAACGATCGCTGTCGCGGTCCATGGCCTCGAGTTCCTCCTTGACCACCTTCTTCATCCTCATGCGGCTGGAGTGGAAGGTGAAGCGTTCGGCGGCGACGGCTTCGCGTGCCCGCAGCATCGCCGGGATCTCGGTTTCCATGGTGGTGTTCGACGAGGGAACGATCTGTCCGACTCGAACAATCCGGTTTTGGTCATTCATCGAAGGGTCTCCGTGATCCTGTTCAAGGGTTCGAACGCGCTGTCATCGTCGGCAAGCTCGGACAGGGGTGCGTCCGCGTCCAGAAACTGCACCGGGGCGAGTGCTCTGCGATTCACGCGCAGGTCGAAGATGTCGAAGCGGTTGTAATGCCCCGTGATGTCGTGCATCTGGCGCGGCTGGATGCAGCGCGACAGGTCGATCTCCGCGTAGACGATGCCCTCCACGTCGATCAGCGGCTCGCCGATGACCCGGCCATCCGGACCCAGGATCGCGGAGAACGCGCTGTTGGGCCGCGCCAGGGTGTCTTTCGCCTTCGGATGCGTCGCGCCCATGGCGTCGACGATTTCGTCCGAAACGGTGGAGCAGGACACCACGGTGAACACCTTGCCCTCGAACGAATGCGCCACGGCCCTCAGACGGATCGCCTCCGCCATGTCGTAGTCCGGCGGAGCGACCGGCAGTGCGATGTAGCTGGCCACGTGAACGAGCTCGCCCTGCGACAACAGGCTGAAGCGCGCGAGCGTGTTGGTGTTCTCGCCGCAGGCGAGCGAGCCCAAGGGACCGACGCTCGTCTCATGCACGCGCAACGCCGAAGCGTCGCCATTGGCCCAGGTGAGCTTCTCCGCCCAGGTCGGCACCAACTTGCGATGACGACCGAGGATGCGGCCATCGTCGGCGATCGTCACGAGCGTGTTGTAGAGCGTGCCGATGCCGTGCCGGCTGCGCTCGTTGACGCCGACCACCACGTTGATCTGGTGGCGCTTCGCGGCCTCGGCAATCTTGCGGATCTCCGAACCCGGGATCTCGATCGCCGACTTGCACAGCTTCTCGAACCACGGACTGCCCTCGACTGCTGCGGCCGGACGAATTTGGCGGCTGAATGTCGGCGGTTGCCGAAGGAAGCCCTTGGCGATCTTCTGGGCGAACGGCTCGTCTACGTCGGAACTTGGCCTTCAACGACATCGTCGAGGAGGTCCGACGGCAATCAGCGGTTGTTCGCAGGCGGCAAGCGACAACTGAGTGACCGTCGCGGCCGAACGGTTGCATCAGAACGCGTCGAAATGGCCGTACCGACCGAAGTTGACACTCGGTTACTCCAAGTCCGTGCCGGAAAGCTGACTCCCGCTGACAGCGCGACGCTCTTCACGTGCGGTGACGCACAGACGCAGCCTGCAATTCAGCGCAGATTGTCGATTCGGACCCTACCGATTGGTCAAGGACCAATTGTTCATTCAAGGCCACACCGCCTGCAAAGCGGGACGCGCAGGATCGCGCAATATCCGGATCGCGCGGTCACCCTTCCACCTCATCCGGTCGGAGACAAGAGACCATGATTTACGCAAACCCCAATACCCCTGGCGCCAAGCTAGCCTTCAAGCCTGCCTACGACAACTTCATCAACGGCAAGTTCGTGCCGCCGGTGAAGGGCCAATACTTCGAAGTGGTCACGCCGATCACCGGCAAGCCGTTCACCAAGGCGGCGCGCTCGGGCGCAGAGGACATCGAACTCGCCCTCGACGCAGCCCATGCCGCCGCCGACGACTGGGGCCGCACTGCGGCCGCCGATCGCGCCAGCGTCCTGCTGAAAATCGCCGACCGCATGGAGCAGAACCTCGAACTGCTCGCCTACGCCGAGACGGTGGACAACGGCAAGCCGATCCGCGAGACGCTCAATGCCGACATTCCCCTCGCCATCGACCACTTCCGCTACTTTGCCGGCTGCCTGCGGGCGCAGGAAGGCACACTGAGCCAGATCGACGAGAACACCATCGCCTACCACTTCCATGAGCCGCTGGGCGTGGTGGGGCTGATCGTCCCCTGGAACTTCCCGATCCTGATGGCGGCCTGGAAATTGGCTCCCGCCATCGCCGCAGGCAACTGCGTGGTGCTCAAGCCCGCTGAATCCACGCCGGTCTGCATCCTGGTGATGGCCGAGCTGATTGCCGACCTGCTGCCGCCGGGTGTGCTCAACATCGTCAACGGCTACGGCCGCGAAGCCGGCATGCCACTGGCCAGCAGCAAGCGCATCGGCAAGATCGCGTTCACCGGCTCCACGGCCACCGGGCGCGTCATCGCACAAGCCGCCGCGAGCAACCTGATTCCGGCAACGCTGGAGCTGGGCGGCAAGAGCCCCAACGTCTTCTTCGAAGACATTGCTGCCGCCGACGATGACTTTTTCGACAAGGCCATCGAAGGCCTGGTGCTGTTTGCCTTCAACCAAGGAGAAGTCTGCACCTGCCCGTCGCGCGCGCTGATCCAGGAGTCGGTCTACGACAAGTTCATGCCGCGTGCGCTGGAGCGCATCAAGGCCATCAAGCAGGGCAACCCGCTGGACACCGAAACGATGATGGGTGCGCAGGCGTCTGCGATGCAGATGGACAAGATCATGAGCTACATCGAAGTCGGCAAGCAGGAGGGCGCCAAGGTACTGATCGGCGGCGGCCGGGCCGAGCTGGGCGGTGATCTGGCGGGCGGCTACTACATCCAGCCGACGCTGTTCAAGGGCCACAACAAGATGCGGATCTTCCAGGAAGAGATCTTCGGCCCCGTGCTGGCGGTCACCACGTTCACGAACGAAGCCGAAGCGCTGGAGATCGCCAACGACACGCCCTATGGCCTGGGCGCCGGCGTGTGGACGCGCGACGCCAGCACCGCCTATCGGATGGGCCGTGCCATCAAGGCGGGCAGGGTCTGGACCAACTGCTACCACGCCTACCCGGCGCATGCCACGTTCGGCGGCTACAAGGAGTCGGGCATCGGCCGCGAGACCCACAAGATGATGCTCGACCACTACCAACAGACCAAGAACCTGCTGGTGAGCTATTCGCCGAAGAAGCTCGGGTTCTTCTGAAGGCTGCCGCGTGCCGCGAGGCAGAGGCAGCAGCAGGGCAACGCCCCGAATCGGTCCGGATCGGTTCGGGTGTCGAATCCCGCGCACCTCGCGCGAGGAGCTCACCCACTCGCGAATTCGAGAACCACGCGTGACGCCACTTCACCCTGCTGGAGCCGGTCGAGGACTCGGTTGATCGACGACAGAGGCTGCAGCTCGATATCGGCCTTGACCCTGCCCTCGGCGGCGAAGGCGAGCGCTTCGGCCATATCCCGGCGCGTACCGACGAATGAACCGCGGACGGTGATGCAGTTCGCCACCACGTCGAAGAGCGGGACCGGGAATTCTCCCGGCGGCAAACCGACCAGGACGCAGGTGCCGCGCTTGCGGGTCATGCCAACACCCTGCTTGAATGCGGCGAGCGAGGGTGCCGTAATCAGAACGCCATGTGCTCCGCCGCCGGTCGCCGTCTTCACGGCGGCCGCCGGATCGCCGACCTTGGCATTGATCACGATATCGGCGCCAAGGAGCCTGGCGTGGGCGAGCTTGCCCTCATCGATGTCGACCGCACAGACGTGGAGTCCCATGACCTTGGCATATTGGATCGCCAGATGCCCGAGACCGCCGACGCCGGAGACGGCGATCCATTCGCCAGGCTTCGCTGCGGTCTCCTTGATCCCCTTGTAGGTGGTGATGCCGGCGCAGATGATCGGCGCCGCATCGTTGGCCGCAAGGCCGGTAGGCACATGAGCGACGTAATTCGGGTCGGCGAGGATGTACTCGGCAAAGCCGCCGTTTTTGGTATAGCCGCCGAACTGCGCCTGGGCGCACACCGTCTCCCAGGCCGTCAAGCAATACTCGCAATGACCGCACGCCGAGTAGAGCCAGGGCACGCCGACCCGGTCGCCCTCCTTCACATTCGTCACGCCGGAACCGACGGCGGCGACCAGTCCGATGCCTTCATGGCCGGGAATGAACGGGAGCGTGGGTTTCACCGGCCAGTCGCCATGCGCGGCATGGAGATCGGTGTGGCACACGCCGCAGGCCTCGGTCTTGACCAGGATCTGACCCGCCCCGGGAGAGGGAATGTCCCATTCCCGAAGCACCAAGGGCTTGCCGAACTGTTCGACAACTGCGGCTTGCATCTTGCGTTCCATGGGGAACTCCTTCTTTAGGGGCGCGTGTGGGAGCGGGTTGGATATCGCCTCGGGTCCCTTGTATCCAAGTCGAGAGCGTGTCGTCCGTGCGCCAACCCACATACGAGACGCCCGCACGCTCAAGGGCAGGAAAAATACCTGCTCCCACTGGCGTTGAACCTGAACACCAGGGTCAGCGTGAGCCGGCCGTCCACGATGGTGGCATTCGCCGACCGGTCATCAATCGCCTCCCTTCGCACGCCCTGGCTGGGCAGCAGTGCGGTCGGGTACCACGCCATTTCGGCGAAGAAGCGCTCGATCGCCCGAGAGGACGCCAGCCTGGCCCCGAACGCCAAGCTGCGGGCGCTGGTGTTGCCACGCGGTGCGCCCGCGCATGAGGAACCGCGCTGCCCAGGCCGCCGCCGACCGTTTGCGCTTGGCGAACGCCAGGGCCTCTGTGCCCTGGCAACCGAGGGCAGCGCGTCGCATGTCTGCTTCCGGACGTGGTCCTCTACTCGCCACTCCCGGCCAGAAACCGACCGTCATGCTGCCGCCACGATTGACGGGTGCGCGACGGCCGCCTTCACGCTGCACCGCGCACGAAGTACGGATCGGTGCTCAGACCTGACTTTGACAGCGTCGAGGACGTCGAGCAGCGCGTGCACGCGCGAGGGGCAGGCCACCCGGGCTTGCCCAGGACACCGCGTGGATCGGCACCAGCGCGGGTTGCACTTCTCGAGCACCGGTACCAGGGCGTCCGCCTCCAGGTCGGCGTGGATGTAATAGTGCGACAGCCTCGCCGGCCCGGCCGGCGTCGCCGTCCGCCATGTGCGTCGCGCCCTGCTCTTCGACCAGCGCACCCCGACGGGTCGGCAGCTTCATCATCGGGGTGATGATCTTGTACAACACCGCCTGCAGCGCTTCATTGGTTCATCGGTGGGTGCGGGCACTTCGACAAAGACCGGCTCAGCTTCGCTGCATCGGTAGACGCCGTCCAGCACCAGGCAGTGCAGGTGGATGTTCAGGTTGACCTAGGTTGACCGCCGACCCAAAGCGCTGGAATCAGCCTGACCGCGCCACTCTGACGAGGGCATACGGGGGGCGCTGGTGGATGCCATGGTGGCGTGGTTCGACCAGCAGGGCGGCCATAGCGCTCACCGACGCGCACGGGTTTTGTCGGCCGCCTTGGGCCGCGGCTTCGCGCGAGCCAGGTTGGCGGTGACGAGTGCCGCGGCCAGCGTCACGAGCCAAGAAAAGTACAGCCACAACAAGAAGACCGGGAAGGTCGCGAACGCACCGTACACGGCCTTGTAGGTCGGGATCTTGAGCACATAGGCCGCGAAGCCGCGCTTGCCCAACTCGAATGCGATGCTGGCGAGAAGACCGCCCGCGATCGCATCGCGCCGCCGCACCTTGGCATTCGGCACGAAGTAGAACATGGCCGCCAGCCCCGCGGCGCTGAGCGCCACCGGGCCCAAGGTCAGCACGAACCTGACCGACGGCGGCACGGTTCCGATCAGGCCCATCGACGCGCTCAGCACGTACGATGTGGCCCACAGGCTTGCTCCCAGGATCGGCGGCCCGATGGCCAGCATCAGCAGGTACAGGCCGATCCGCTTGAGGATCGGGCGCGCTCGTTTCACCTCCCAGATCTGGTTCAGGGCGTTCTCGACGGTGAGCAGCATGGCGACCGCGGTCACCAGGATGAACAGCGAACCCAGCAAGGTCAGGCCATGCGCGTTCTCGGCGAACTGACTCAGGTTCTTCAGGACCGTGCGCGAGAGGTCGGCCGGGAGCAGGCTCTTCAGCAGATGCTCCTCGATCGCCTGCTCGAATCGCTTGAAGATCGGAATGCGCGTGAACAGCGCAAAGCTCACCGCCAGGAGAGGCACGATGGACAGCAGCGTCGTGAACGTCAGGCTGCCGGCAACCTGCGCCAAGCGTTCCTCCCTGGCGCGGCGGATGGTGAGTCGAGTCAGGTCAAGCATGCGCAGGTGCCGACCTTACCAGCGCGCGCGGTCGGCGGCGCCTGGCGCCCGGGTCGTGCGGCATACTGAAGTTCCCATCAAACGACAGAGGCATCGCCCATGGCTGGCGAGCTGGCACGTTCATGTTTGACCCTCAGCGCGCCCGTGACTGCCGCCAAGGCTGCCGGTCGCCCACTCGTGGCGCTGGAATCGACCATCATCGCCCACGGCATGCCCTATCCCGAGAACGTTCGCACGGCGCGCGAGGTGGAGGCCGTCATCCGCGATGCGGGGGCCGAGCCGGCGACCGTCGCGCTGATCGACGGGCGCATCCACATCGGGCTTTCGGACGACGAGCTGGAACTGCTCGGCCGCTCGGGCCGTGCGCACAAGGTCAGCCGCCGCGACCTACCGGCCGTGCTGGCCAGCGCCGAGCTCGGCGCGACGACGGTGGCCGGGACGATGATCTGCGCCGCGCTCGCCGGCATCGAGGTCTTCGTGACCGGTGGCATCGGTGGCGTGCACCGTGACGCGCCGCAGAGCTTCGACATCTCCGCCGACCTGCAGGAGCTGGCGAAGACGTCGGTGGTGGTCGTGTGTGCCGGTGCGAAGTCCATTCTGGACATCGGGCTCACGCTGGAATACCTCGAGACACACGGCGTGCCGGTGCTCAGCTGCGAGCAGGACAGCTTCGCGGCGTTTTACACGCGCGACAGCGGCTTTCGAGCCGATTTCCGACTCGACGACGCGGCTGCGCAGGCACGCTTCATCCGCATCAAGTGGGACCTGGGCCTCGCGGGCGGCGTGGTGCTGAGCACGCCGGTTCCGGAAGCAGCGGCCATGGGGCGCGAGGAGATCGACGCGCTGACCCGGCAGGCGCTTGCCGAAGCTGCGGCGCAAGGAATCTCCGGCAAGGCCGTGACGCCGTTCCTGCTGGCCCGCATCAAGGCGCTGACGGGCGGACGCAGCCTGGCGACCAACATCGCGCTGGTGAAACACAACGCCGAGGTGGGCGCACGGCTCGCACTCGCCCTGGCACGCTCCGCTACGGGTTCATGTTGACCGCCTCGGGCACGCCGCAGAGATGCCGGCAGATCCCGCCCAGGTCGTTTGTCTCGCGAATGCTTCCCAGGGCATCGGAGACGGTCGCCGCATGCGGCCTTGTCGGCGGTGGAGCGCCAACCGGAGGCTGTCGACCTCGTCGTGATCGCCTTCGACCTGCCGAGCGTCTCGGGCCTCGACGTCGTGCGGCGCTGGCCCGCATCCGTGCCAGTCTCCCGGTCGTTCACGAGACGCTGTCGGCCGTCGCGCGAAGGGCGTCCGAACAGGTTCTCCACCGTCCAGCGCCGGCCAACCGTATGATCGTGCCGGCGACCGCTGGTGCTCGCACCGGCGTCGGTGTTCACGAGGAGTGGCCGCATGGAACCTTCCATCCACCAGCTCGGCGACCTGTTCCGGCAACTCGGCCTGCCCGACGATCCGGCCTCGATCGAGAGCTTCATTGCCACGCACCGCCCCCTGCCCGCCGGCGTGGCACTGGCCGATGCGTCGTTCTGGACGCCCAGCCAGGCCCAGTTCCTGCGAGAGGAACTCAGCGACGATGCGGACTGGGCTGAAATCGTCGACACGCTGGGATCGCTGCTCGCTTCATGAACCGGGCGCGGTGCGTCGGCCGTTGTCGCGCACGCCCTGCATCGGCGGAGTGAGCCGGCGTGTGCAGACAGCGCACGCGAGGAGTACGCTACGTCCCCCGCGGCGTCGGCGTGGAGGAACGCCTGGCCCAAGAAGCGTCGAACGTGCCCCTTCGCGAGTACGGCACACCCGCGGAGGTGGCCAGCGCGGTCGAAGGGCCGCTGTCGGCATCCTCTGATCACATGTCCGGGCTCAACGTGCTTCACGATGGTGGGTTCACCCGAGCGCATTGAGCCTGCGGTGCCCCGAACCCTTCGGTGGCGACAGACATCGTCCGCCGATGGGATCGCTCGCGGCGCTGGTGGGAGGCAGTCGGCCGCCGACTCCGCCTGTTCATTCGAGCCTTGACGCTCCACGCCGGAGCGAACGAGCGGACGTCAGTGGACCCCGACGACCGCTACCATTGGCCGGTGCGTCCCTGCCGCCTCGCGCGGGTCGCGAATTGTTCCGCGACTGTGGCAGGAGGAGCAGGTTGAGTATCGATCTCGCGTACGCCGAACTCGGCTTGCCCCCCGGGGCGAGCGAATCGGAAGTGAGGGCGGCTTGGCGCCGGCTGGTATCGCGCTGGCACCCTGATCGCAACAAGTCGTCGGACGCCGTCGACGTCATGCAGCGCATCAACAACGCGTACGAGCGGATCCGGCTGACGGCCTTTGCCGGCGGCCTGCGCGACGGCCCGCCAGATCGCTCCTCGGGCGGCAAGGCGGAGGGCGCCTCTCGGCAGGCCGAATCGCAAGGCCGCACGATCCGCCGAAGGGTCCGGTTGTCGTTGGAGGAAGCGGCGCTGGGCTGCACCCGGGTGTTGCGCGGCAAGCTGACGGACACCTGCGCCGCGTGCACCGGCCACGGCACGCTGAAGCCCGAGGCACCGTGCCTGGGCTGCGCAGGCACGGGGACCGTGCGCGGCAGTGCCTGGTTCGGCTGGCTGTCGACGCAGTCGACCTGCGATACCTGCGAGGGCAGCGGGCTCGTGCGAAGGACCTGCCTCGCCTGCAAGGGCCAGGGCAAGTGCTCCAGTGCCTACCAGCGCACCGTCCGCATCCCCGCCGGTGTCCGGCAGGGCGACGTGTTGAGCGCCGAAGGCACCGGCGATCGGCATCGAGACTTCGACGGCACGCTTGAACTGCACGTCGAGATTGCTGCACACAAGCTGTTCGTGCTCGGCGACGACGGCAGTCTGCGCTGCGAGATGCCGGTGGACGGCTTCGCGTGGATCGCCGGCTCCTGGATCGATGTGCCCACGCTCACCGGTCTGCAGCAGATGCGACTGCAGCGCGGGCGTCAGGTGTACCGGCTGCGTGGACAGGGCCTGCCGCTTGAGCGCCGCGGCACTGCCCGCGGCGACTACCTGGTGACAGTGGTGCCGACGTTTCCCGATGTGCTGAGCGTCGAGCAAGAGACCCTGCTCGATCGGCTCGCGAGTTTGTCGGTTGGCGCGGATGAGCAGGCCGCTGCGGGCGCACTTCGCACCTGGCGGCACAGGGTGCAGGCGTGGGATCGAAGCCGGCCCAGCGGAGCCGCTCCAGAATCGACGGCGGGTTGACCGTGAAGACGCTGTTTCTCGTTCGGCATGCCAAATCGAGCCGCGGCGATCCGACCTTGCCCGACCGGGAACGGCCCTTGGACGATCGCGGCCGTCGCGACGCGCCGAGCATGGGCAAGCGCCTGGCCAAACGCGATGTAAAACCCGAGCTGATCGTCTCGAGCCCGGCGCTGCGTGCGCTGACAACGGCGCAGCTCGTTGCCGATGAGATCGGCTATGCACGTGGGGACATCGTCGTCGATGATCGGCTCTACGCCAGCAGTGCGAGCAACTTGCTCGCCGTCATTCGTGCGCTCGACAAAAAGCTCGATCGTGTGATGCTCTTCGGTCACAACCCCGAGTTCACCGACCTCGCGCACCGGTTGTCGAGCGAGATCATCGACATGCCCACCTGCGCCGTGGCCGAGTTCCGCTTCGACACGAAGGCATGGTCGGATGTCGGCGACGTCGAGCCGGCGAATGCAATGCTGGAGGGGCCGAAGAGGTAGTTCAGCCTCGCCGATGAGGCGCGGCGAGAGATTGGCGAAGGTGACACACGGCCAGTTCACGTAGCAGCCGTTGGCCAATCAGGTGATCCCGCCGAGAGACCGCTGTTCGGCTCAGCCGCGAACTCGCAGTCGCGGCCATATGCCGTCGCTGGCCACCGGCAGCTTGAGTCCGCTTCACGATCAGCCAGATGGCGCATAGAGTCAAGGGGCGCCTCACCGGCTCTACCAACCGCCCGTGTCTTCCGCGCGATGCTTCTCGAACGCCTCCAGCAGGAAGTCGACCATGGCGCGTGTCTTCGCGGACAGGTGACTGCGCGTCGGGAACACGGCATAGACGTCAGCCGGCGGCAGGCTCCACTCGGCCAGTACCGGCCGCAGTCGGCCCGAGCGCAGCATCGGCGCCGCCCCCCACAGC
>DATKCI010000292.1:0-8381 GCA_035513255.1 Piscinibacter sp.
GGTCGTGCCCATCCTGGTGCTCTCGGCCCGGGGCGAGGAGTTCGATCGGGTGCTCGGGCTCGAGCTGGGCGCCGACGACTACCTGACCAAGCCGTTCTCGCTGGCCGAGCTGCTCGCGCGGGTGAAGGCGCTGCTGCGCCGCGCGCAGCTGCTGCAGGCGGCGCAGGCCAATGCGCAGGGCCAGGCCAGCACGCTGCGCAACGGCGACCTCGAGATCCTGCCGGCCAAGCGGCTGGTGCGCTACCGCGGTGAGCAGCTCGACTTCACCGCGCTCGAGTTCGAGCTGCTGCTGTACTTCGTCCAGCACCCGGGGCATGTGTTTTCGCGCGGCCAGCTGCTGAACGCCGTCTGGGGCTACACGCACGACGGCTACGAGCACACGGTGACGACACACATCAACCGGTTGCGCGCGAAGCTCGAAAAGGACCCGATGCGGCCCGAGCTGATCCTGACGGTACGGGGCGCCGGTTACAAGATGCGCGAGGCGCCGGGGTGATGTCGACCCCCCGCTCGACGGGTACGTCGATCGGCCCCCCGAGGGGGCGCGGGCCGGCTTGTGAGCGGCCCGGCGCTGCGGCCCGCGTTGCCTGCGCGCGACCCCTCCACATGCCGTCATCCCGGCGAAAGCCGGGATCCACTGCCGGCATCCGCGCCACGCACCGAGTGGATCCCGGCGTTCGCCGGGATGACGGTGTGTGGGATGACGGTGTGTGGGATGACGGTGTTTGGGATGACCGTGTGCGGGATGACGTGGTGGTGGGGCGGGCGGCACTCCCATGAGCGTTCGCTTCAAGCTCGCCCTGACCATCGTCGTCACCGGCGCGATCACGGCGCTCGGCGTCATCGCGACCGTGCTGTTCGCCTTCCAGCGTTTCGAGCACGAAACCACTTACCACCGCGCCGACGCCTTCCTCGAACGGGTCGTCTCCATGTACGACAACATCTTCGAGATGCACGAGCGCCATCCCGAGGAGTTCGAGGCGTTCCTGCGCAACCTCGTGCTGTCCGAGCCCGATACCCAGCTCTACCTGCTCGATGCCGCCGGCACCGTGCTCGCCTCCACCGGCCGCACCGACCTGCCGCCGGGGTTCAAGGTCGCGCTCGGGCCGGTGCTCGAGGCGGTCGGCGACACGCCGATGCCCTACGTGATGGGCGACGACCCCGAGCGCATGGACGCGGGCGCCGTCATCGCCGCCAAGCCGGTGCGGCGCGCGGTGATCCGCAACGACGCGCCGGTGGCCGGCTACCTCTACCTCGTGTGCCACAAACCGGTGCTGCCCGAGGGCCGCCTCGAAGTCGTCGGCAGCACCTTCGCCAAGCCGGCGCTGGCGGCGATCGTCGGCATCGTCGTCGTGTCGACGCTGTGCGCGTGGTGGATCATCGCCGCCGTCACGCGGCCGCTGCGCCAGCTCAGCGACGCGGTCGCCGCGGTCTCGCGCGACGGGCTCGACAGCGGCGCCGCCGATCCCGCCGGGATCGCGCTGCCCGACATGAGCCAGCGCGACGAGTTCGGCCAGCTCGCCGCCGGCTTCCGCTCGATGCTCGGTACGCTGGGCCGCCAGTGGGAGGCCCTGCGCCGGCTCGACCACTTTCGCCGCGAAGGCGTCAGCAACCTCTCGCACGACCTGCGCTCGCCACTGACGGCCACCGCCGCCTGCCTGGAAACGCTGGACGGCCGCTGGGCCGGCGACGCCGCACACGACGACGACCGCCGGCTCATCGAGATGGCGCTGCGCAACACCCGCAACGCGGCCCGGCTCGTGCAGTCGCTCGGCGACCTCGCCCAGCTCGACGAGCCGTCGTTCAAGCTGCAGGCCGAGTTGCTCGATGCCGGCGAGCTGCTCGACGACATCGCCGTGCGCTTCGGCCAGCGCGCGGCACGCTGCGGCGTGTCGCTGTCGGCCGAACACCCCGGCGGCGCAGATGCCGAGCCGCCGGTCGCGGCGCTGGACATCGAGCTGTTCGAGCGCGCCGTCGCCAACCTCGTCGACAACGCGCTGAAGTTCAGCCGCGAGGGCGACCGCATCACGCTCGCCGCCCGCGCACGTGACGGCCGCGTCGAGGTGAGCGTGGCCGACACCGGTCCCGGCATTCCCCCGGCCGACGTGCCGCACCTGTTCGATCGCTTCTACCAGAGCCGGCAAAGTGTCGCCCCCGCCACCGGGGAAGGCGGCAAGGGGCTGGGCCTGGCGATCGTCAAGCGCATCGCCGAATTGCACGGCGGTGAAGTGACGGTGTCCAGCGAGGCGGATATGGGCACGCGTGTGACCATTTATCTTCCCTCAGCGGCAGTGTGAGCGCAGACTGACCCAGCCTTCGTGCGGGAATCGCACCCGGGGAAATCACGGATGCCCTCCGGCGCCATCCAGGCCTAAAGTCCCGGGACTCGTCGCGGGGCACCATTTGCGTGCCGCGCGGGGCGGGGGTCTGAGGAGACAAAGTGACGCGGTCCGGGGCTCTGGCTCCATGCCGCGAATGACGGCAGGGCCGGAAACGGTCGATGTCAGAATGAAAGGGCGCTGGTTCTGCCGGCGCCCTTTTTCTATGGCGCTTTGCTGATCTGCGGGAACCCGTCACCCCCACGCCGTCACCCATCGCCGTCACCCATCGCCGTCACCCCGCGCCGTCACCCCGCGCCGGCACCCCGCGCCGTCACCCCGGCGCGACTCCGCCGTCACCCCGGCGCAAGCCGGGGTCCACTGGTGGAGTGCTTCCGAGTAGGTTGATTTGTTCGCGTTGCAAGCCGGGTTCCGGCCCGGCAGCCGGGTAACTTTCATTTGCTGGCCCAAATGAAAGTCACCAAAGCAAAGGGCCTCAATACGATCAGGCCGTGCACATGGCCAGGCGGTCCGGCGGGCGGCCTGTGATCGCCCAGACACATCGAACCGCCTGACCCCTGTTGTTTCGGTCCGAAGCGGACCGAATACCAATACGAAGACCAATACAAGACGAATACCCGGACCCAGCACTCCACCAGTGGACCCCTGCTTTCGCCGGGGTGACGGCGCAGGGGGTGACGGCGCAGGGTGACGGCGCAGGTGGGCCTCTCACTTGGGACGCGCTCCACACCCTGGAAGAGGGGGCAAAGTTAGCGCACATGGGATTTGATCCAAGCTACGGCGGTCCGGCGGACAGCGTGACGCTCACCTCCAGCCCCGCCTGCGCATTGCGGATCACCAGCGTGCCGCCATGCGCTTGCGCCACCAGGCGGCACAGGTACAGCCCGAGGCCGACGCCGCCGGTGCTGCGCTGGCGCGCGGCGTCAGCGCGGTAGAACGCCTGACTGAGCTGCGCGAGGTGCTCCTCGGGCACCCCGGGACCGAAGTCGCGCACCGTCAGCGTCACGCGGTCGCCGTCCACCGCCGTGCTGACCACCGGCGGCTGGGGCGCGCCGGCGCTGTGGTGCAGCGCGTTGTCCAGCAGGTTGCGCAGCAGCAGCTTGACGCGCACGCGGTCCAGCGGCAGGTCGGGCAGGTCCGGCGCCAGCGCGGTGTGCACCTCGCGGCCGCCGAAGTGGCAGGCCAGCGTGTCGGCGATCAGCGCATTCAGGTCGGTCGGCTCGCGCTGCAGCGCGGCGTGGCCGCTGGCGAGGCGCTCGCTTTCGAGCAGGCCGATGATGAGGTCGCGCATCTCCGCCAGGTCGTGCAGCAAGGCGTCGCGCGCCTCGCCTTCCTCGACCAGCTCGGCGTTCACCCGCGCCCGCGTCAGCGGCGAGCGCAGTTCGTGGCTGATCGCGAGCAGCAGCGCCCGCTTGGCTTCGAGCATGTGATGGATGTCGCCGGCCATCGTGTTGACGTGTTCGGCGAGGTCGCCAAGCTCGTCGTGGCGCCGCACCGGGATCCGGTGCGCCAGGTCGCCGCGGCCGAAGCGAATCGTGCCGTCGCGAATGTCGTCCATCGGGCGCAGCAGGCGGCGCACGCAGGCGTAGGCCAGCAGCGTCAGCAGCAGCAACACGCCGACGGCGCCCCACGCGGCGAACTTGGCCCGGCGCAGGCTCACCGGATCGGTCAGCCCGAAGGTCAGGCGGTGGCCGTCTTGCAGCGTGCGCACGTGCCAGCTGTGGTCCTCGACATCGGGCCAGTCGGCGTGGAAGTCCTGCCAGCGCCGGGTGAGCTCCGGATGCGAATCCCAGTTGATGCGGGGCCCGTCGATGCGCACGGAGATCGGCAGGCGGCGCGTCAGCGCCTCGGCGCGCGCGAGATCGGGCGGCGTGCCGATGTCTTCGACGACGAGGTCGACGTAGTGCGTGAGCATCGGCTTGCCGTAGCCCTCCCAGCCGCCGCGAACGACCTCGCGCATGCCGCCGAAGAAGGTCAGCGTCGTCGCCATCGCGAGCAGCAGGAACAGGCCGACCAGGCGCCATTTCAGCGAGTGCTGCATGCGCCGGCGCGCGCCGTGCCAGTGCCGGTGCCACGAGCCGATCAAGCGCGCCCTCCGGTGAAGGCGTAGCCCACGTTGCGCAGCGTCTTGATGCAGTCCAGCGGTTCGAGCTTCTTGCGCAGCCGGCTGATCAGGATGTCGACCGCGCGGGTGAGCAGATCGTCGGCCGCCTGGCCGCGCAGCCGCTCGAGGATCTGCTCGCGCGTGAACACCTTGCTCGGCTCGCGCGCCAGCATCGCGAGCAGCTCGAACTCGGTGCCGGTCAGGTCGAGCAGCTGCTCGTGGCGGCGCACCTCGCGCCGGTCGAGGTCGATCGCGAGGCCGTCGAAGGCGAGGCAGCGCGCGCTGCCGGCGGTGGTGTCCGGTGCACGCGTGCGGCGCAGGATGGTCTGCAGCCGCGCCAGCAGCTCGCGCGGCTCGAAAGGCTTGGGCAGGTAGTCGTCGGCGCCCAGTTCGAGGCCGACGACGCGGTCCATCACGTCGCCGCGCGCGGTCAGCATCACGATCGGGATGTCGCTTT
The DNA here is from genome assembly GCA_035513255.1 of Piscinibacter sp. GTDB lineage: Bacteria > Pseudomonadota > Gammaproteobacteria > Burkholderiales > Burkholderiaceae_C > Albitalea. Next base: position 4,901 of record DATKCI010000292.1, read on the forward strand.
CGCGGCGGATCGTGCGGCACAGCTCGAAGCCGTCCATCTCGGGCAGCATCACGTCGAGGATCGCGGCGTCGTAGCGCAGGCTGCGCAGCTTGGCCAGCCCCTCGCTCGGCCGGTTCGCCGCGTCGAGCGTGAACTCGACACGCTTCAGGTAGGCGGCCAGGGGCGGCGCGAGGCGTTCGTCGTCGTCGATCAGCAGGATGCGGCGCATGGCGGCATTGTCGGCCTCGGCGGCGAAGCGGCGCCCGGCGGGCCGCCGCTCGATGCGGACGTCAATGGGTACGGCCCCAGGCGCATTCGGGCTCGCGCTTCAGGAAGTCCCGCACCAGTTGCTGCTGGGTCGGTCCGAGACCGTCGTAGAACGCCGCCATCGCGGCGATGACCGCCGGACTGTGCTGGCGCACGGCCTGCAGGCGCGCGTTGACGAGGTCTTGCGCATGCCAGCGGTCGAAGTGCGCGTCGGACACCAGCGACTGGAGTTCGGCGCGCGGGTCGCCGCCGCCGCGCAACGCGCGGTGCTGATCATGCAGCCGATCGGCCAGCGCGGCCAGCTTCCTCCTCTGCTCGGCGCCCAGCTGCAGCCTGTCGGCGATGCGCTCGATCGCCCGCGACTTGAACTTCGCCGCCGCGTCGTCGTTCGTCGCGTGCCAGCCGTCGTGCTGAAACGGGTGCGAACACGCCGCCGCCTCGCCGCCGAGCGCCGGAGCGCCGAACACGCCGAGTACGGTGCGCCTGAGCCAGAGTTGCATGGTTGCTCCTTGTTGTGGTCGGGATGGCGGCCATCGTGGCCGATAGGACCCGGCGGCTCTTCTCGGCGCCGTATCGCCGTGTTTCGTTTTATTGCGCGATGCGGCCGAGCGGCGCTCAGACGGTGCCACCCCGCCGATAGCGCGCAAGCCCCGGCTGGTGTTTGTGACGCGAATCTACGCGGAAACGTGACTTGCATTGCTTGCGCGTCGTTACGACGCCCGGGGCGCGTCTTCCGTAAATTTCCGGTGCGAGCAGAAAGTTCCCCGCCAATTCGGCAAAAGCTTCTGCCGCCGGGCGGCTGCGCTGCGCAAACCTTGCAATGGCGTGGGGGTGCACAAGGCACGCTGCTTGCCATCAGGAAACGTGACCGCAGAGCCGGTCGCGTAAGTCGCTCAGCCCATGGATGGCGGGGCAGCTCCCATCAACCAAGGACGAACAAATGAAAATGAAACAGACGCTTCAGGCACTCGCTTGTACTGCCCTCTTAGGCACGGCCGCCTCTTCCATGGCGGCCACCGTCAACGTCGGCGGACTCGACCTCACCACCGGACCCACGTTCGGCGTGGCGTCGGTGTACGAAAACGTGGTCACCCAGCCCGGCGACACGCTGGCGGGCTTCGGCGAGGTGACGCAGATCAACGGCGTGGCCTTGTCCACCCTGTGCGACGGCTGCGAGCTCACCTACACGTTCGGCGGCTACACGGTGACCGACATCGACGCGACCAGCGTCGACTTCAGCGGCGGGTGGGTCAACTTCTACCTCGGCTTCGACGGTGACAACGACTTCAACCCGTTCGCGAGCGACGGTTCGGCGACCGACTTCGCCGCGGCGTCCAACGGCGCGTTGTTCCTGACGCTCGCCGGCCACCAGATCGACGCGGCCGGCAACACCTTCGCCGGCACCGGTGCCAACATCGGCACGCCGTCGGCCGTCGGTTTCGGCGCCGGCCTGCTGGACGTGGACTACACCGGCATGGCGAACGGCAACACCGCCGGCGTCGGCGCGCTGGCCAACACGTTCTTCGACACGAATACCGTCGCCGCGCTGTTCGGTGGCAATGCCGACTTCCAGCTCGGCGCCTCGTTCAGCAACATGCTGCAGCCGCACCCGGGCGAGTGCCCCGGCGGCCCGGCTTGCCTGGCGGGCAGTGTCGACTTCCGCGGCTCCGTGGGTGTGATCCCGGAACCGGAAACGTATGCGCTGCTGCTGGCCGGCCTGGGTGTCGTCGGCTTCGTGGCTCGCCGCCGCCGTCCGTAAGCGGGTCCTCCACGTGAACGAAACCCTCGGCGATCCCGAGGGTTTTTTATTGCCCGGGCCCCCGCTCGCTTGCTCGGCGGCCGCCGGCCGAGGCTCACGACAACAGCTGCTTGCGCGCGCGGTGCAGCCGCACGAACAGGTTTTCCTCGCTGATCGACAGCGCCCGGCAGACTTCATCGGTCGGCTGGTCATTCAGCACGCGCAGCCGCATCACGTCGCGCAGGCCGGCTGGCAGGGCCTCGATGTGCGCCAGCGTGCGGGCCAGGGTCTGGCGCAGCTCGGCCAGTTCGTCGGGCCGGGCGTGCGGGCATTCGATCGCCGCGACGCCGGTGCTCTCGTCGTCGCCATCGTCCTCCAGGCTCTGCAGGCCGGCCCGCTGGCGCACCAGGTCGACGATCTTGTTCTTCAGGATCGCGGTGAGCCATGAGCGCAGCGCCGAGCGGCCGGCGAACGACGCGCGGCCGGCGATGACGGCCTCGAACACGTCGTGCACCACGTCTTCGGCGAGCATCGGGTCGTGCAGCTTGCGCTGGGCGAAGCGCACCAGGTAGTCGCGGTGCGACAGCATCTCGCGCCACGAGACGGCGCCGGCCGGATGGTGGTCGGCCAGCGCCGGGTGGAAGGCGGGCATGAAGGAGGCGGCGGCGGTGTTCATCTGGGGCTCCGATTCGTCTTGCGATGAGATGAACTTTGGTCGCCGCAGCTCGCGCCAGAATCGCCGAAGCTCACAGGAAGATCACATTTGCGTCAGGAGCCGCGAGGCCGCGTCGTAAGAATCGATACGGCCGTCCGACAATCCGGCCATGCCCTCCACCATCCTCGTCGCCGAAGACCAGGCCGACATCCGCGACCTGATCGTGATGAACCTGCGCAATGCCGGCTACGACGTCGTGGCCGTCGCCGACGGGCTGGCCGCGCTGCAGAGCCAGAACGAACAGGCGAGCGACCTCTTGATCCTCGACCTGATGATGCCCGGCATGGACGGGCTGGAGGTCTGCAAGGCGCTGCGCGCACGCGGGCGCAGCACGCCGATCCTGATGCTGACCGCGAAGTCGACCGAGCTCGACCGCGTGCTCGGCCTGGAACTGGGCGCCGACGACTACCTGACCAAGCCGTTCTCGCTGGCCGAGCTGCTCGCCCGGGTGAAGGCGCTGCTGCGCCGCGCGCAGCTGCTGCAGGCGGCGCAGGCCAACGCCCAGGGCCAGGCGAGCACGCTGCGCAACGGCGATCTCGAGATCCTGCCGGCCAAGCGGCTGGTGCGCTACCGCGGCGAGCAGCTCGACTTCACTGCGCTCGAGTTCGAGCTGCTGCTGTACTTCGTCCAGCACCCGGGGCACGTGTTTTCGCGCGGCCAGCTGCTGAATGCCGTCTGGGGCTACACGCACGACGGCTATGAGCACACGGTGACGACACACATCAACCGGCTGCGCGCGAAGCTCGAAAAGGACCCGATGCGGCCGGAGCTGATCCTCACGG
>DATKCI010000293.1:0-2233 GCA_035513255.1 Piscinibacter sp.
CGAGGTACTCGACGACGATGTCGGTCGTGCCCTTGTAGCGCAGCTTGTGCTCGTGCTCCACGCCCTTGCTCGTTTGCGGCAGTTCGGCGAGTTCGATGTAGTCGAGCAGCTGCGCAAAACCGTAGGGCCCCTCGTCGCCGAGAAGCTGGTCCGGCACGGCCACGTTGAGGCGGTAGGCGCGCCCGCTGCGCTGCATCTCGGCGATCAGGTTCAGCATGAAGCCGCGCAGAAAGCTTGCGAAGCGCCGGCTTCCTTCGGGGTCGACCGGCGAGTCCTCGAAGAACACGGTGATGCCGTCGTAGGCATGGGCGGGTGTATCCCAGAATCGCGCCAGCAAGGGCTCGATCCCCAGGAACGACTCGTCGACGCGGGCATCCGCGATCGCGACCGCGTTGGCGGCGGCCAGCCGCGAGAAGGCGTTCAAGCGGGCTTCGGGAAGCGCGAGCAGCTGGCGCCAATCGCGCCGGTAGATCACCAGGTCGACCCCGGTGCCGTGGCGCCGCGCCTCCCGCACGAAGCGCGGCGCCGCCTCGAGCCACTTCGCCGGCAGGCTGTACACACCGTCGTCGTTGAGCACGGCGCCCATCGCGCTGATGCGAGCGAAAAGGCTGAAGTCCAGCGCCTGCGCCTCTTCGCTCGCATGCCAGAACGGGAAGAATCCGTACACCTGATCGCCCGGCATCGGGGTCACGCAGCCGCAGCCGTCGCCGGTCCAGGCGATCTCCGTCGCGTTGCCCAGCGGATGGTGCTGCGTCGCTTGCGCCACCACCGCCTCCAGCAGATCGGGCGGCATCAACTCGGCGTAGAACTGGTGCAGCGGCAGCGCATCGGTTCCCGGCACGAGGCTGACCGCAGCAGCCGGAGCGGGGAACACCGTTCTCCTGGCTTTCGCCGCGCTCGCCGGCGGCGTGGGGGGAGTGTCGGGCGGGCACTTGGCATCGACTGCCACGCCCTTCTTCAGCGCCGCATCGGCGACATGGGCCTGGTAGTAGGCGCAGCGCGCCGCCTGCACGGCCTTCAAGAACAGCGCGCGCGTCGGGTACTCGACGTCCAGCAGCGGCGCGAGCATCGCGCCGAGCTGTTCGGCGGTGGGCAGCGGCTCGGCCGCTGGCGCGGCGGCGACGGGCTGCTCGTCGGCGAACTCCGTCGTCGTGGCGTCGTCGGAGGCGACTTCCTCGACCGGCGGCGCGGGGACGAGCTGCGCCAGACTCGCGTGCGTGAGCTTGTAGCTGCGCGGCACGCCCGGAAAGCGATCCACCACGGCGGCCGCCTCGTCGCGCGGGATGGCGGCCAACGGCGGCGGCGGGGCGCTGGCCGCAGGCGTTCGCGCCGGAGCGACGTAGAGCACATAGGCCTGCTGCGTCAGCAGCGGCGCGTTCGACGCATCGCTCACCATCAGCGTGAAGCGGTGGTTGCCGGCCGCCGTGGGCCGGCCGGCCAGCGTGCCGTCGTCGGCCAGATCGAGCCCCGGCGGGAACTTGCCTTCCACCGTGAACGCATAGGGCGGCGTGCCGCCTCGCACGAGGACACGCGCCCTGTAGTCGCTGCCCAACCGGCCGGACGGCAGCACGACGGTCTTGTAGACCAGGCGCAGGTCGGGCGGCGCCACCGCGGGCGCCGATGCCGTCCTGGGCAACGGGACGGGTGCCGGGGCAAGTGCAGGCGCGGATGCCGGCGCCGACGCCGCACCGCCCGGCGCCGATGCCGGCACCGCAGGCATGGTTGCCGCGTGCAGCACCGCCACACCGGCTGCTGCCGCCAGCGTCGACAGCCCCCAGCGCAGCCACCGGCAGCGGGTGCAGGACGAAGGGCGTGGGGTCGTCATCGCGGCATGCGCTTCCGCCTAGGCGGTGCGCCCTTCCTTGCGTTTTTCCTTGGCGATGCCCTTGCGCAGGTCGTCGGTCGTGATCGCCTCGCGCCGGTCCTGCAGGGCATGGATGGCCGCGCATCTCACGACGTTGGCGATCGCGCCGCCCGACAGTTCGTGCTGCTCGGCCAGCGCATCGAGGTCCACGCCGCCGGCGAGGCGGCCGGTGGGGCGCAGCATGCCCTCCCACAGGCGCAGCCGCTGTTCCGCGTCAGGCATCGGAAAGTGCACCAGCGACTGGAAGCGCCGTGCGAAGGCCTCGTCGATGTTGCCCTTCAGGTTGGTCGCGAGGATCACCGTGCCGGGAAAGTCTTCGACCCGCTGCAGCAGGTACGAAACCTCCTGGTTCGCGTAGCGGTCGTTGGA
>DATKCI010000294.1:0-10441 GCA_035513255.1 Piscinibacter sp.
TGGAAGGGTGAAAGGGCTCGCGACGGCGGCTGCGACTTGTCGTGTTCGCGCAACCGGCCGCGGGGGCATGGCACGCAGTCTCGGCGCGCCGGGTTTCCCGCCGTTGTCAGGACGCGACTGGTTTGTAGCCGTCGCGTATCACACGCTCCGGCCGCTTGTATCGGGAATCAAGCGCCGAGCAGTCTGAGTTCGACGGCCCGGGCCACCGCTTCCGCACGGGTGCGGCAACGCAGGGTCGCCATGAGGCGGCCGACATGCATTTCGACCGTACGCGGACTGAGCCCGAGGGTTCGCGCAATCTCCTTGTCGGTACAGCCATGCGACACCTGTCCGAGGATCTGAAGCTGCCGTGGCGTCAAACCGGCGTGTTCGCGACGTTCGTCGGCCGCTGTGAGCGCCTGCGGCGCCAAGGCACGCAGCCGCAGCGTCGCCTCTTGCACGAAGGGCGCGGCACCGAGCGTGTCGAACAGGTCGATGGCGCCGCGCTAGCCGTCGTTCGAAGGCGAAAATGAGGCCGATCAGAGGACAGCGCGCCGCCGTTTTGCAGCTGCCCACGTTCAAGTGCAGACTGCGAACTGCCTACTCGGCAGCGCCGCAGGTTCTGCTTGGGGGCCGGAGGAGGAAGCGAGTTGCTGAGACCGGGCTGGCGGCGCTCGGGACGCGTTGCAAGTCGGGCGCAGCGGTTGCGGGCCCCTGGCTGCCGAACCGACGCGCCGAATATCGTCCGAGGAGGCGTCATGTCTGGCATGGCCAGGGAGGGCCGTTGACGGTGTCACCGCTGGCTGCTCCGAATCCGCTGGCGCGGGCGTTCGTCGACGCCGCTGTGGTCTGCGGACACCCACGCAACCCGGACTTCAACGGTGAACACGTGCTGGGCGCAGGGCTGTACCACACGACGACAAGACACGGCCGTCGTTGCAGCAGCGCAACCGCTTTCCTGCACCCGGTTCGGCAGCGCACCAACCTGCACGTGTTCACGCATGCGCGTACGCTGCGCGTGTTGCTCGAAGGCGATCGAGCGGTTGGTGTCGAGGTCTTCCGCGCCCGCCGGTTGGAGCGCATCGATAGCCGGCGCGAAGTCATCGTCGCTTGCGGCGGCATCGACTCGCCAAAGCTGCTGATGCTGTCGGGCATTGGCGACCCGCATGCGCTGGAGCCGCTCGGCATCACGGTCGCGCATGCACTCACCGGCGTCGGTGCTGGGCTGGTCGACCATGTCAGCAGCGGCCTGTTGCTGCAGCCGCGGAAGCAGGACCTGCCGCCGCCCGCGTCGCACATCGCCGAGGCCGGCCTGTTCATGCGCAGCCGCATGCCCGAGCCTGGATTCTCATTTGACATCCAGTTCCACGTGCCGCCTTACGCGCCGCCCTGGGCTGCCGCGCGCGGTACGCCGAGAGGGATGTCGCTCAACGCTGTCGTCGCGCGGCCGAGCAGTCGTGGCGCGTTGAGGCTTCGCTCGGCCGATCCGATGGATCCGCCGGTGATCGACCCGGCATACTTGCAAGACCCCGTCGACGTGGCGGTCCTGATCGAGGGCCTGCGCGAAGCGCGCCGCGTCGCCGAGGCGATGATTGAGCGGGGCGACATTGTCAAGGAACTGCTGCCCGGTCCCGGGGCAATCAATGATCTCGCACTCGAACAATGGGCACGCACAAGTGCCGAATGCGTCTGGCAGGGGACGGTGTTGGTTGGAGACCGGTGTGTGATTGCGGCCTGGCCGTTGGGCGTCGACCGACGCAAGCGCTTTGCCGGCACCGCCATTTTTTCGGCGGCGGGTACCTTGATCGCGGCCGCCCGGGCGACTTGGATAGAGACTCCCGCGCCCGAGCGATGAATGTGGCCAGGGTCGGGTTGGCGCCGTGGGCAATTGTGGGGCCGCATTCCATTGGATCGACCGGCAGCAACGGGTCGGGAGTCCCCGTTCGCGGCCAGAGGAAGCAGCCGCTAGCCGGTTGCCCGAGCTGCAGCGCGCGTCTCATCGGCTCGACCGCCAATGACCGGCTGGTTCCGAGGTACAGCGGCCGGACGCCGCGGCGGACGGCGAATGGCGGGTTCCGGCAGCGGCTGTCATTCAACCGCCAAACTTGAGTGGCCGCACCCAGTCTTGAAGAGACGTTCGATGTGACTGTCCCTGCGACTGCTGATGACCGAGTCCCGGTGGCCGCGACAGACAACTATCGGGTGGCCAACGGCCCAAGCGGCGTTCGCAAGTCAGTGGTCAAGAGTTCTTCGATCGATCGCACCTTTCCGCTCTCGGCGGCGCTGATTGACTCCTTTTCCGTGCCTCGATCGTCTTAGCTGAACCTGGACACCGGAGCAGAACTGATGAGCCTCAAAGATATGGATGTCGTTGTCACCGGCGGAAGCCGTGGCCTTGGTCTGGGACTGGTCGAGGCCCTGGTCGCGCACGGCGCTAGGGTGACGGTCGTCGCCCGCGACGCCGATGCGCTCGCGTCCGTGCGCGCCCGGCTGGGCGTCGCCACGATCTCCGCTGACGTGACGGACGAGACCGCCGCCCACCGCATCCTGGCCGAGGTCCGCCCGGACATCCTGGCGCTGAACGCGGGCGCGAAGCCGCGGATGGGCCGGTTGGACCAGCTGAGCTGGGCAGATTTCACCGCGACGTGGGAGACCGACGTCAAGGCCGGGCTCTATTGGCTGCAGGCGGCGCTGAACCTGCCGCTCAAGCCCGGAAGCCGCGTCCTGGTAGGGTCGAGCGGCGCGGCCCAGAATGGGTCGCCGCTCTCGGGCGGCTATGGCGGCGCCAAGCGCATGCTCTGGTTCATGGCCAAGTACGCCAACGGCGTCTCGGAGCAGAAGGGCCTCGGGATCCGCTTCCAGGCGATCGTTCCGCTGCAGATGGTTGGCGGCACGGGCGTCGGCGACGCGGGTGCCAGCGCCTACGCGCGCGCGATGGGCATCGAGCCCGCAGAATTCCTGGAGCGCTTCGGCGTGCCGATGCCGCCCCGGGAGTTCGGCGAGAAAGTTGCCTCCGTGCTGGATGACCCGCAATATGCCGAAGGCTTGGCCTTCGGCCTCAAGGGTGACACGGGAATCACCATGTTGGAAGGAGCGACGGCTTGAGCGCAGGACCACCCTCGTCGAACCACGACCGCCAGGCGCGGCTCCTCGCCCTGGCCGCCGAAGTGCGGCCCGAGCTGCACCGCTATTGCGCGCGTCTCATGGGATCGGTCATCGACGGCGAGGACGTCGTGCAGGACACGCTGCTCCGGGCTCTCGTGGCCTTGCAGGACCTGGAGGAGATGCCGCCGCTTCGGCCCTGGCTGTTCCGGGTCGCCCACAACCGCGCCCTCGACCTGCTGCGCGGCCGCTCCGTGCGCACGGCTGAACCGATCGACGCCGTCTCGGACGTCGCCGACCCGGCCAGCCCTGACCCCGTGGAGATGCTGATGCGCCAGGAGGCCGTCAAGACCGCTGTGTCGCGCTTTGCGGAGCTCCCCATCCTTCAGCGAAGCGTCGTCATCCTGAAGGACGTGCTCGACGAGTCGCTGACAGAGATCGCCGCCCTGCTCGATCTCACGGTCGATGGCGTGAAAGGCCATCTGGCGCGGGGACGCGTGCGTCTACGGGAGATCAACGCGCAAGCCGGCCCGCTTCCGGGCGCGCGGACGGCGTCCGCTGCGGTGGCGCGCTATGTCGCGCTCTTCAACCAGCAGGACTGGGACAGCCTGCGCTCGCTGCTGGCCGACGACGTCAAACTCAGTCAGTCCGCACACTCGCTTCGCGTCGGCCGCTCGGACGTCGGTCTGTTCTTCACCTTCTACGCCCAGAGCAACGCCGTGTGGCTCGCCCCAGCCTGGCTCGAGGGCCTGGAGGTGATCGCGGTCTTCGAAGACCGCGCCGATCCGAAGCCGAGCTACATGATGTGGCTCGAGTGGCGCGACGGCCGGATCAGCTTCATCCGTGACTACCGCCATGTCCGCTATGTCATCGCCGACGCAAATCTGGTGCTGGCGCCGGACGTCCAGCCCGCGGGCGACGGCGCCGCGCACTGACAACTGCCATCTTGTCAACGCAGCTCTCTCACGTTGCTGATGCAGTCCGCGACGCGTTGTCCTGGGGCACTCGTCGGCGCCGGGCTGGCATCTTCACGCATGCATCCGCGCGACTTGAGAGCGTTTCGTTCGCGATGCGCTGCGTCCGACCGGTTCGGAGGCCGTGCGCCGCTTCTTCGCCGCACAGGCCAAGAACTACAAGACGCCATCGAGCCTGGGCGTCGTGGTCTCGTCCCCTGCGCGGCTACTTCCGCTGGCGCGCGTCACTGGGCGACCGTACCCATGCGCTGGTTGGCGCCCTGGCGTATCCGGCGAACTGGCAGCTGGCGTCGTTGCCCAAGTCGCTGGACGAGAGGTGGCTAGACGTTGCTCACTGTCGTTTCGGGCCGCGCCGCGTGACACTGAGACCGCGGACAAGAGGCATGCCAGTCTGCGGGGCCAGGCCGGCATCGAGCCTCGAACCAGCCTGCGGTGTCGGCCGTGCGGGGGGCTTCGCGTCGCAGGCATTGCGCAGCCGCACCAGATCGACGACCTCGATGACGCCGTAGCGCACGCGCACCGCGCCGAGTCCCTGCAGTTCGCCGAGCGCGCGGTTGACGCTGCCGCGGCTGGTGCCCAGCATGCGCGCGAGCTGCGACTGCGACCAGCGCACCTCGCACTGCGGCGCGTCGCGCCGCCAGCCCCAGCCCTGCAAGGCGAGCCACAGCCGCCGCGCGACGCGCTGCGTCAGCGGCCCGCGCATCTCCTCGTCGACGACCTGGTAGACGACGCGCAGCTTGCCGACCGCGAGGCGGGCGATGTCGCGCCAGTGGCCCGGGTGGAGCTCGAGCCAGTCGTGCAGGCGGTGGCGGTCGACGTGCCAGACGGTGCTGGCGACATCGGCGACGGCGTCGTGCGAGCGCGGCAGGCCGTCGGTGAACGACAGCTCGCCGAACCAGTGCCCGGGCCCGAGCACGACGAGCACCGGCATCTGCCCTTCCGCGTCGACCGACTCGACGGTCAGCGACCCGGTCGTCAACGCGTACAGGCCGCCGTCGGGCTCGCCCTGCGAGAACAGCCGCTCGCCGGGCACCAGGCGTCGCTCGCGGCCGTAGGCCAGCAGCGCGTCCTGCAGTTCCGGCGCGCAGCCGCGGAACCATGCGTCGCGCTGCATGATCGCGCGCAGCGCATCGAACGTCGTTCGCGTCGGCAAGTCCGCCGCGGACGGCGTGATCGTGCGGGCCATGGGGTTTGTACCAAACGAAAGGTGCAGCAAGTGTACGCACGCGGACAGTCGCTGCGCGCGCTGATGCCTACGATGGATTTCGACGCCCACCGAGGCCCACAGGAGACGCCGATGCCCGCCACCACCGACCCTGCGCGCCCCTGGCTCGCGAGCTACCCCGCCGGCATGGACTGGCACGCGCCGCTGCCGTCCGCGCCCGTGCCCGAGCTGCTCGACGCCGCCGTCGCCCAATGGCCCGACCGGCCGGCGCTCGAGTTCATGGGCCGCGTGATCGACTACGCCGAGTTCGGCCGTCTGGTCGACGCATTCGCCGCCGGCCTGCAGCGCGAAGGCGTCGGCCCCGGCGTGCACGTCGGGCTGTACCTGCCGAACACGCCGCACTACCCGATCGCGTTCTTCGGCGTGCTGCGCGCCGGCGGCACCGTCGTCAACTACTCGCCGCTGGACGCCGAACGCGTGCTCGAGCACAAGATTGAGGACAGCCGCACCGATCTGATCGTGACGCTGGACCTGGCGACGCTGCACCCGCCGATGGCACGCCTGCTGGGCCACACGCGGCTGAAGGCGCTGGTCGTCGGCAGCCTGGGCGACTTCAGCGCCGCGCCGGCCGCCGTGCGGGCCCAGCTGGCCGCCGCCGGCCAGCTCGCCGACGTGCCGGACGACGGGCGCCACCGTTCGTTCCTGCGCCTGGCCGACACCGGCGCGGCGCCGGTGCGCCACCCGATCGACGAGCCGGCCGACGCGCTGGCGGTGCTGCAGTACACCGGTGGCACGACCGGGCTGCCGAAGGGCGCGATGCTGACGCACGCCAACCTCAGCGCCGTGACCGAGCAGTACTTCATCACCACCCAGGGCACGCCGCCGCTGCTGGCCGAAGGGCAGGAGCGGATGCTGGTCGTGCTGCCGCTGTTCCACGTCTCTTCCAGCTCACCGGCTACCGCCTCAACGAGGGCTGGGGCATGACCGAGACGGCACCCGGGGGCACGTTCACACCGGTGCACGGCCTGCGCAAGCCCGGCTCCTGCGGCCTGCCGGTGCCCGGCGTGACGATCTCGCTGCGCGCGCTCGAGGACGCCGCGCGCGAGGTGCCGCGCGGCGAGCCCGGCGAGCTGTGCATCGGCGGGCCGAACGTGATGAAGGGCTACTGGAACGCGCCGCAAGCGCAGGCCGGCGCGTTCACGCCCGACGGCTTGTTCCGCAGCGGCGATGTCGCGCGCATGGACGACGACGGCTGCCTGTATATCGTCGACCGCACGAAGGACATGCTGCTGTGCGGCGGCTACAACCTGGTCGACCAGGAAGCGGCCGCCCGTGCCGGGCGTTGAGCCGACAAAGCCCCTGCGACCGCCCCCTGAGCGGCATGCACGCCGTCCCCGCCGGGCGCATGCTGGTCACCCTTTCACGATCCCACCCAGGAGTCCACCCATGCAGTGCGTCCTCATCGAACGCTTCGGCCCACCGGCCGATGTCGTGCAAGCCGCCGAGCGGCCCGAGCCCGCGCCCGGGCCGGGCCAGGCGCGCGTGCGCATGCACCTCGCGCCGATCCACAACCACGACCTCGCGATCCTGCGCGGCATCTACGGCTACAAGCCGACGCTGCCGGCAGTGCCCGGCACCGAGGCCGTCGGCGTGATCGACGCGCTCGGCGAAGGCACGAGCGGGCTCGCCGTCGGCCAGCGCGTGGCCACCGCGTCGGTGCAGGGCACCTGGGCGACGCACTTCGTCGCCGACGCGCACCGGCTCGTGCCGGTGCCCGAGTCGCTGCCCGACGAACTCGCGTGCCAGCTGCTCGCGATGCCGTTGTCGGCGCTGATGCTGCTGGTGGACATGAAGCTGCAGCCCGGCCAGTGGTTCGTGCAGAACGCGGCCAACGGCGCGGTCGGCAAGACGCTGGCGGCGCTGGCGGCGCAGCGCGGCATCGGCTGCGTGAACCTCGTGCGGCGCGACGCCGCGCTGGCTGAACTGGTCGAGGCCGGCCTCGGGAACGGCGTCAGCACCGAAGCCACCGACTGGAAGTCGCGCGTGCGCGAGCTGACCGGCGACGCGCCGATCGCGCGCGCGATCGATTCGATCGGCGGCGAGGCCGCGTTGCCGCTGACCTCGCTGCTGGCCGAAGGCGGCGAGCTGATCTCGTTCGGCGCGTTGTCGATGAAGCCGATGCTCGTCAATGGCGGCGACCTGATCTTCAAGCAGGCCGTCGTGCGCGGCTACTGGGCCACCAAGCGCTTCGCGGCAACGCCGCCGGCCGAGCTGGCGCGGCTGATCGGCGAGCTGACCCAGGCGCTCGCGCAAGGCCATCTGCGGCTGCCGGTCGCCTCGGTGCACGATCTCGCCGACGCCGCCGCCGCGATGACCGCCGCGGAGCGGCCCGGCCGCGCCGGCAAGGTGCTGCTGCGGGGTGGAGCATGAGAGTGAACGCGCAGCCCTGGCGCTTCGTCGTCGACCGGCGCGGCCTGCGCAGCACGCGCTGCATTGCGGACCCCGACGCCCCGGCCGCACGCCCGCTCGCCGACGGCGAGGCGCGGCTCGCGGTGGAGCAGTTCGCGCTGACGGCCAACAACATCACCTACGCCGCGTTCGGCGACGCGATGCAGTACTGGCAGTTCTTCCCCAGCGGCGACGCCGGCTTCGGCTGCGTGCCGGTGTGGGGTTTCGCGCGCGTCGTCGAGTCGCGCTGCGAAGGCGTCGAGCCGGGCCGGCGCGTCTACGGCTACCTGCCGATGGGCACGCACCTGGTCGTGCAGCCGGCGCGTGTGCGGCCGCGCGGCTTCGTCGACGGTGTCGCGCACCGCGCGCCGCTGGCCGCCGCCTACAACGAGTACCTGGACGTCGAGCACGACCCGATGCACCTGGCGGGGCGCGAGGGCCTGCAGTCGCTGCTGCGCCCGCTGTTCACGACCTCGTTCCTGCTCGCCGACCATCTGGCCGAATCGGCCTTCCACGGCGCGACGCGCGTGCTCGTCTCCAGCGCGTCGAGCAAGACCGCCTGGGGCACCGCCTTCTGCGCCGCACAGACGGCGGGGCCGGTGATCGTCGGCCTGACCTCGCGCCGCAACCTGGCCTACGTGCGTGCGCTCGGCTGCTACGGCGAGGTCCTGGCCTACGACGAGCTGCAGACGCTGCCCGTGGACCGGCCGTCGGTCTACGTCGACTTCTCCGGCGACGCTGCGCTGCGCGAAGCGGTGCACCGCCACCTCGGCGACGCGCTGCGCCACGACGCCGTGATCGGCGGCAGCCACTGGCAGGCGCTCAGGCCGCAGGCCGACCCCGCCCTGCCGGGCCCGAAGCCGACGTTTTTCTTCGCGCCCGAACAGGCGCGCCGGCGCGCCGCCGAGCCGCCCGAAGGCTGGGGCCGGCAAGGCCTGGAACAGCGGCTGGCCGCCGCCTGGCAGGCCTTCGTCGCCCGCGTCGACGAGCCCGGCCGGCGCTGGCTCGAGGTGCACGCGCTGCGCGGCCCCGAGGCGCTGACCGCGGCTTTCGCGTCGCTGCGCGACGGCCGCGTCGAGCCGCAGCTGGGGCTGGTCGTCGACGCGCGAGGCCGGTGAGGCCGGTGAGGCCGGCGCGGCGCGCTATCGCGGCTGCAGCAGCCGTTGCAGGCCGGCCGCGTTCTTCTGCATCCGGTCCTGGGCGACCTTCCAGGCGCCGGCGCGCGACTGCGCCTCGATCTCCGACAGCTCGCGCAGGTGCTCGATCGACTGCTGGACCGCGCCCTTCGCCGCTTCCGTGCGAGCTGTCGTCGTGCGGCGCGACTGCTTCGTGGTGGCCATCGTCGGCTCTCCTTTCGTGGGGAGGTGGACCGGGTGGGCGGCCTCAGGCCGGCATCGCGGCGGCGCGCGGCGGCGCCTTCTTCGCCTTCAATCCGAGCAGCAGCAGCGCGCCCGCCGTCACGTACAGCGCGATGACCAGGATCATGCTGTAGGCCGTGCTGCCGGTGCGCTGCGCGATCAGCCCGTTGATCCAGGGGCTGATCGCCGGCCCGAGGTTGCCCAGGCTGCTGATCAGCGCGATGCCCACGGCCGCGGTCGCCGGCGTGAGGTATTCGCTCACCAGCGCGAAGAAGATCGGCGTCGCGGCCGAGATGCCGATCGTCGCGAAACACAGCGCGAGCAGCGAGCCGCTCAGGTGGCCGGTCAGCAGCGCGGTCACGGCCAGGCCGGCGGCCGCGAGCGCGACGCTGCCCGCGAAGTGCCAGCGCCGCTCGCGCAGCCGGTCCGAGTTGCGGCCGAGCAGGATCATGCCGGCCACGCCGCAAGCGTTGGGCACCGCCGCGAGCAGGCCGATCGAGAGCAGGTCCTTGACGCCCCAGCTCTGGATCAGCGTCGGCAGCCAGAAGACCATCGTGTAGGTCGCGCCGAGCAGGAAGAAGTAGACCAGCGCCAGCAGCCAGACCTGGGGATCGCGCAGCAGCCGGCGCGAACTTGCGCCGTGCGCGGCCTCGATCGCACTGCGGTCGCGGTGCAGCGTTTCGCGCACCAGCGACTTCTCGCTGGCGGACAGCCAGCCCGCGTCGTCCGGGCGGTCCTGCAGCAGCGCGAAGACCAGCAGGCCGAGCAGCACCGCCGGCAGGCCCTGCAGCATGAACATCCACTGCCAGCCGTGCCAGCCGCCGACGCCGTGCATGTACTTCAGCATCAGGCCGCACACCGGGCCGGCGAGCACGCTGATGATCGTCGTCGCCGACATGAAGGTCGCGATCACCTGGCCGCGGCGCGCCGACGGGTACCAGTAGGTGAGGTACAGGATGATGCCGGGGAAGAACCCGGCCTCGAAGATGCCGAGCATAAAGCGCGCGACGTAGAACTGCGTCGGCGTCTCCACGAAGGCCATGGCCGCGGCCACCAGGCCCCAGCAGACCATGATGCGCAGCAAGGTCTTGCGCGCCCCGATGCGCTCGAGCAGCATGTTGCTCGGCACTTCGAACAGGAAGTAGCCGATGAAGAACACGCCGGCGCCGAGCCCGTAGACCGCGTCGCCCCAGGGCAGCGTCTGCTTCATCTGCAGCTGCGCGTAGCCGATGTTGACGCGGTCCAGGTAGGCGACCATGTACGAGACCAGCAGCAGCGGCAGCAGCCGCCAGCCGATCTTCGAAAACGTGGCGTCGGCGCTCGTGCGCTCGCCGTGCATCGCGGGCAGCGCGTCCTTGGCGGTGGGGTTCATCGGTTTGTCTCCGTTGTGGTTATGTCGAGGTCGTCGTCAATGC
>DATKCI010000295.1:0-2277 GCA_035513255.1 Piscinibacter sp.
CGATCTTGGTGTCGGGCACGAAGTTGCCCAGCGGACCCGTCGACGTGTTGACCAGGTCCTGCGTGCCCAGCTGCACCGCCTCGATCATTTCGCGCTCGCCGCCCAGCGCCGACGCCGGAAACTGCTGGCACTTGTAGCGGCTCTGCGTGCCCTTTTCGAGCTCGTCGCAGAACACCGTCGAGCCGACGCCGTAGTGCGAGTCCTTGGTCGGCGTGTAGCCGATCTTCAGGATGGTCTGCGCGCCAGCCGTGCTGGCAGCGACGGCCATCGATGCGGCCAGGATGGCGAGGCGGGGATTGAATCGTCGAAACATGCTGTCTCCTCGGAGAGAGGTGGGAAGAACGAAAGGCGGTCCTGCCGCGCCGCTTCTGTGGTGGCGTCGGCTCGGAACCGTGCGATGAACTCAGGTAATACGTCGGATGCTGTCGGTGATCTCGTCGCGGTCGAACACCTTCTTCCAGTCGTCGCGCATCAGGCGCGGCTTGCCGAAGGTGATGGCCTTGTTGCAGGCATCGGAGAACTGGCCCGGAATCTCCTTGAAGATCACCGCGCCGAGGATGGTCATGTGGCCGAGCAGGAAGTCGCGGGCCGCGTCTTTCGGCACGCCGCGCGCGACGACCTCGTCCATCGCCTCGCGCATCACGTCGAGCAAGGTCGCGCAGACGGTTTCCGACAGGCCGGGCTCGAGCAGCGCCATCTGCTCCACGGTGAGGCGGTAGGAGCGCAGGATGGGTTGGTAGATCACCTTGGCCACCGCCTCGCCGAGCGCGAAGGCCTCGTCCGGCCCCTGCATCAGCGCGCTGACGATGGACTGCTTGGCATGCGCGCCGCCGAAGAAGTCGCGCCGCGCCTCGGTCGTGCTCTCGTCGTTGAAGATCGGCGGGTGGCAGGGATGGGCGACGAAGTAGACGAGGTCCGGCCGATCCGGCAGGTGGCCGGCGAACGGCGCGGCGGCATCGAGCGTCATCACCATCGTGCCGGGCAGCAGCTTCGGCGCGATCTCGGCGGCCAGCTTGCCGATCAGCGTGTCGGGCACCGCGAGGATCACGACATCGGCGCCGTCCAGCGCGGCGTCGGCGGACACGCATTCGATGCCGAGCTCGTCTTTCAGGCGCTGCCGTCCGGCCGCGCCGACCTCGACGTGGCGAACGCGGTATTCGGAGCCGACCAGGTTCTTGGTCAGCCTCACGCCCATTTTTCCACCCGCGCCGAACAGCGCGATCGTTGCACTCATGCCAGATCTCCTGGTTTCTCAGCTTCAGTGGAGTGATGGTATGATGAGTATGTCATCACCTCAATACCAGGGAAACCCTTGGACAGGTTGGCGACCCGCGGCGCTCACTGCGCGTTCTCCAACTCTTCGTTGACCGGGTCGACGTACTGCGCCAAGACCGCCAGCATCGCGAGCGCGGCGCCCACCGGCAGCGCCGCATACGCCCACGCCATCGACAGCTCCATGCTGGCGAAGGTCTGGAAGCGCACCCGCCACGCGAGGTCGGCACCGAACCACACGAGCACGGCCAGGAAGGCGAGCGACACCACCGCGATGACCGCCCGAAGCGCATGCCGCCACGCACCGCGCGACAGCCTCAGCATCAAGTCCACCGACACCAGCGCGCCGCGGCGAAATGCCACCACCACGCCCAGCATCACGCACCAGATCAACAGGCGCCGCATCGCCTCCTCGGTCCAGACCGACGGCTGCGACAGCACGAAACGTGCAACCACCTGCCACAGCCCCAGCCCGCTGATCACCGCCAGCAGCAGGCAGGCGACGTTCAGCGACAGGTTCGTGACTCGGCGGTCCAGGGCCAGCAGCCAGGTTCGCATCGAAGGTCCTCGTGAATGCGGCAGCCGCGGCCTCGCGGCCGCGTGCATCGTCGCCATTCGGCTCTACTTGACGGCCTGAATGGCCGCGATCTTGTCGGCGCCGAACTCCTTCGCGAAGGCCTCGTAGGCCGGCGCGACGGCCTTGCGGAAGCTCTCGCCGTCGACCTTCTCCACGACATGCATGCCGTCTTTCTTCAGCTGCGCGATGCCGTTGGCCTCGTCGTCGTTGACCTTCTTGCGCTGCGACTCGCCTCCCTTGCGGGCCGCCACAATGAATGCCTGCTTGTCCGCGTCGGACAGCTTGCCCCAGACCGCGGGCGACAGGATCAACACGGCGGGCGAATAGACGTGGCCGGTCAGCGACAGATGTTTCTGCACCTGCGCGAACTTGGCCGACAGGATCACCGGGATCGGGTTCTCCTGCCCATCCACCGTGCCCTGCTGCAA
>DATKCI010000296.1:0-34287 GCA_035513255.1 Piscinibacter sp.
TCTCGGCGTCAGCCCGCTGTCGGGCGAGGCGCGCCGCTTCGTCGACGAGTTGGGACTGCTGCACCAGGCGGTGGCTGCCGCTTGCCCGCGTGTGACGCTGATGGTCGCTGGGCGTGAGCTCGCATTGCCCGGGGTGAACCGATGAGGCGATCGTTGCGGGTCGTTGTATTCGCGCTGTGGCTGCCGCTGCTCGCGCACGCCGGCATCACGGTCACCGACGATCGCGGCGTGCCGGTGACGCTCGCCGCGCCGCCGGCGCGCATCGTGTCGCTGCTGCCGTCGCTGACCGAGGCGGTCTGCGAGCTGGGCGGCTGCGAGCGGCTGGTGGCCACCGACCGCTACTCGAACCACCCGGCATCGGTGCGCGCGCTGCCGAAGACCGGCGGCCTGGACGACGCGAACATCGAGATCATCGTCGCGCTCAAGCCCGACCTCGTGCTGCTCGGCTTGTCCTCGCGCGTCATCGACCGGCTCGAAGCGCTCGGACTCCAGGTCGTCGTCCTGGAGCCGCGCACCAACGCCGACGTTCGGCGTGTGCTGGGCAGGCTCGGCCTGCTGCTGGCCGGACCCGAAGGCGCCGCTGCCGGCGAAAGCGTCTGGCAGCGCCTGCAGCGCGAGATCGATGCCGCGGCGCGCACGGTGCCGGCCGAGGCCCGCGGCCTGAGCGTGTACTTCGAGGTGGACAGCGCGCCGTACGCAGCCGGCGAGTCGTCGTTCATCGGCGAGACGCTGGCGCGCCTGCATGCGAAGAACATCGTGCCGGCGCCGCTCGGGCCGTTTCCGAAGCTCAACCCGGAGTTCGTGGTGCGCGCCGACCCGCAGCTGATCATGGTGCATCAGCGCAGCGCGGGCCTGCTCGGCGGAAGGCCCGGCTGGCAGAACATCCGCGCGATGCGCGAGCAGCGTGTGTGCCGCTTCAGCGCCGAGGAAGGCGACGTGCTGTCGCGCCCCGGCCCGCGCATGGGCGAGGCGGCGCGGCTGATGGCGCGGTGCCTTCTCGACGTGGGGGTTCGTCGGTGAAAGCCCTGCCGCCGCTCCCCATGCTGGCCGCACTGCTGCTGTCGAGCACCGCTTTGGCCGCGCTCGGCGTGGCGGTCGGCAGCACCGGCTGGTCGCCGTGGTGGAGCAGCGGCACCGAGGCCGGCGGCGCCAGCATCCTGTGGGACATCCGCGCGCCACGTTCGCTCGGCGCCTGGCTCGCCGGCGCGCTGCTCGGCCTCGGCGGCGCGGTCGCGCAGGGCCTGTTCCGCAACCCGCTGGCCGATCCCTACCTGCTCGGCAGCGGCGCAGGCGCATCCCTCGGCGTGGCGGTGCTGCTGATCCTGCTCGGCGGCTCGCCGGCGGCGGCCTCGTGGGCGCTGCGCTTCGGCTTGACCGGCGCCGCCTTCGCCGGCGCGGTGCTCGGCGTGTGGCTCACGCTGCTGCTCGCGCGCGGCGTGCAGCACACGCTGCGGCTGCTGCTGGCCGGCGTCGTCGTCGGCGTGGTGCTCGGCGCCAGCAAGGACCTCGCGCTGCTGTGGGTGCCCGACATCATGCGGGCGATGCAGGCGTTCATGCTGGGCAGTACCGGCTTTCTCGGCTGGAGCAGCGTGGCGGTGCTGGCCGTGGCGCTGGCGCTGTGCCTCGCGGTCGGGCTCGCCTGCAGCCGCGCGCTCGATGCCTTGACGCTCGGCGAATCGGCGGCGCTGAGCCTGGGCGTGCGGCTGGCCGCGATGCGCGCGCTGCTGGTGGGCACGCTCGCGCTCGCCACCGGCGCGGCGGTGGCGCAGGCGGGCTTGATCGCCTTCGTCGGGCTGGTCGCGCCGCACCTGGTGCGCGGCCGCGTCCACACCACCCATGGCCGCCTGCTGGTGCTGTCGGCGGCGACCGGCGGCGCGCTGCTGCTGGCGGCCGACATCGTCGCGCGCTGGGCCTTCGCGCCGCAGGAGCTGCCGGTCGGCGTGCTGACCGCGGTGCTGGGCGGCGGCTACCTGCTGTGGCGCATGCACCGCGGTCCCGCGGCGAGGGCGGCATGACCCCCGCGCTCGACGCCACGATCCGCAGCGTGTCGCTGCAAGGCTGCCCGGTGCTGGGTGCCATCGGGCTGCAGCTGCGCGCCGGCGCGTGGACCGCCATCGTCGGCCCGAACGGCGCCGGCAAGTCGACGCTGCTGCGCACATTGGCGGGGCTGCAGGCCTGCGACGGCGAGGTCCGGCTGCACGGCCGGCCGATCCTGCAATGGCCGGCCAAGGCGCGCTCGCGCGAGCTCGCCTGGCTGGGCCAGAACGAGAGCGGCGCCGACGACTTGCGTGCACACGACGTCGTGATGCTCGGGCGCTTGCCGCACCAGGCCTGGCTCGCGGCGCCCAGCGCCGGCGACCGCGCGGCGGTCGAACAGGCGATGCGGCGCACGCAGTGCTGGGCATGGCGCGAGCGCACGCTCGGCAGCCTGTCGGGCGGTGAGCGCCAGCGTGTGCTGCTCGCCCGGGCACTCGCAGTGCAGGCACCGGTGCTGCTGATGGACGAGCCGCTCGCTCACCTCGACCCGCCCCATCAGGCCGACTGGCTGGACGTGGTGCATGCCCTGGTCGCCGGCGGCGTGACCGTCGCCAGCGTGCTGCACGAGCTGAACGTCGCGCTGCAGGCCGATGCGCTGGTGGTCATGGCGCAGGGCAGGGTGGTGCACCACGGCGCGCCTGACGACCGCGCGACCCACGCCGCGCTGCAGCGGGTGTTCGAACACCGGCTGCGGCTGCACTCCCTCGACGGGCAATGGATTGCCCTGCCTCACACGGCGCACGGCGCGCCGATGCTTTCGGAGACGACACGATGACCATCGAAACTGGTTTTTCGCATGCTGCGCAGGCCTTGCTGTGGCCGGTGATGGCGCTGTTGGCGCTGGCCTTCGTCTTCGCCTTGTGGGCCGGCGGCGCGACGCTGATGGAGGCCTGGCAGCGACGCCGCCGCGCCGGCTTCGCCACGCTGGCCGCGGCGCCGGCCTGGCCCGAGACCCCGATGGAGGAACTCGAGCTGTTCGTCGTGCGGCGCCTGGAACCGGTGCGCCTGCTCAGCCGGGTGAGCCCGATGCTCGGACTGATCGCCACGATGATCCCCCTCGGCCCGGCCTTGCAGGCGGTGGCCGGCGGGCAGGGCCAACAGGCGCTGGCCGTGTTCAGCGGCGCCTTCGCCGGCGTCACGCTGGCGCTCGCGGCCGCGGCGATCGGGCTGGCGGTTTATTCGGTGCGCCGGCACTGGCTGCTCGCCGAGCTGCTGGCCGTGCGCAAGGCGCGCGGGGTGGCGCAATGAAGGCGCTGCGGCCGCTGGCCGAAGACGACGACGATCCGATGCTGTCGGCCGTCAACATCGTCGATGTGTTTCTCGTGCTCGTCGTGGCGCTGCTCACTGCCGTGGCGCTGCAGCACCAGCCGGCCGGCGACGGCGGTGCGGTGGTGCACAACGCGGGGCGGCCCGACATGGAGATGGTCGTGCGCGAGCGTGGCCGCGAGGTGAGTTACCGCGGCAGCGGCGGCGCCAGTGCCGGCGACGGCGTGCGTGCCGGTGTGGCCTACCGCATGAAGGACGGCAGCATCGTCTACGTGCCGGAATCGGAGGACCGCGCCCGATGAGGCCCTGGCAGTGGTTGGCCGCGCTCGCGCTGCTGTGCAGCGGCCCCGCGGCGCAGGCCGCGACGCTGCTGTGGCTGACGACCGACCTCACGCCGCCGGCGCGCGGCGCGCTCGTCGAGCGCCTCGCAGCGCAGGCAGGCATGGCCGTGCAACGCCTGGAGCTGCCGCTGCGCGGCTTGCCGGAACAGGAAGTCGCCGAGCATGCGGCGGTGGATCGCGCGCTCGCCGGCGCGGCGATGGTGTGGATCGACGCCCCGCACGCCAGCGCGCTCGGGCGCCTGCGCACGCTGCTCGCGCCGGCGCTGCCGGCGTTCGAGGCACGCGCTTCGACGCCGGTCTGGATCGCGGGCGCGGCCGCTGGCGTGGTCCCCGCCGATCTCGCGTCGCGCATGGGTGCCTACCTGCATGCCGGCGGCGAACGCAACGTCCGCCATGCCGTCACGCTTGCGGCTGCCGCCATGGCCGGCCGCCCCCTTCCCGAGCTGCCGCCGCCGCACACCTGGCCGCTGCGGGGCGTGCATCATCCGGCCGCACCGACCCTGTTCGCCGACGCGGCCCAGTTCGCACGCTGGCAGGCCGAACAGCCGGCCCTGCGCGATCGGCCGGCGGTGGCGCTGCTGGTGCACCGCTACCACTTCGTCGACGGCGAGACCGGCTGGATCGACGCCTGGCTGCGCGCCTTCGAGCAGGCCGGCCTGGTGGCCTATGCCGCCTTCGGGCAGCGACCCGATGCACCGGCCCTTGCCGCATTGCTCGAGGTCGACGGCCGGCTGCACGCACGCGTGCTCGTCACCCACCAGCTGCTGCCGCAAGGCGCGGCGCTGCAGCCGCTGTTCGAACGCTGGGGCGCGCCGGTGCTGGCGACGCTGCCGTACCGCGCCGGCGGCACCCAGCCATGGGAGCGCGACGACACCGGCCTCGCCCAGACCGACGTGCCGTTCTACCTCGCGCAGCCCGAGGCCGCCGGCACCATCGACCCGGTGCTGGTCGTTGCGCATGCGGACGGCGGACGGCGGCCCGAGCTCGTCGAGCGCCAGGCGGCCGCCGTCGTCGCGAAGGTGCGCCGGCTGGTGGCGTTGCAGACCACGCCGGCCGCCGACAAGCGGCTGGTCGCGATGGTCTACAACTATCCCGCCGGCGCCAGCAACTTCGGCGCCTCGTTCCTCAACGTGCCGCGCAGCCTGGAGCAGCTGTCGCGCGGCTTGGCCGAGGCCGGCTACCGCACCGCGCCGCTGGCCGAGGACCAGTGGATTGCAAGGCTGAAGCCCCTGCTTGCGGCCTACTACGACGGCGCCGATCCGAAAGCGCTGCTGGCCTCGGGCCAGGCCGCGGCGTTGCCGCTCGCGCGCTACGAAGCTTGGTGGGCCGCCCTGCCGGCGGCGGTGCGTGCCCGCATCGAGGGGCGCTGGGGGCCGCCGTCGCGCAGCCGCTACGTGGTGTTGCACGAGGGCGAGCCGGTGTTCGTCATTCCGCGCCTGCAGCTGGGCCAGCTCGCGGTGCTGCCGCAACCGCCGCGCGAGGAAACGCTGTACCGCGGCAAGAACCCGTTCACGCACAAGAGCCGCGTGCCGCTGTCGCACCACTACCTCGCCACCTATCTGTGGGCGCGGCAGGCCGATGCGCTGATCCACTTCGGCACCCACGGCACGCAGGAGTGGGCGCCCGGCAAGGCGCGCGCGCTCGACGTGCTGGACGATGCGCTGCTGCCGCTCGGCGACCTCCCGGTGGTCTACCCGTACATCGTCGACAACCTCGGCGAAGCGCTGACCGCCAAGCGGCGCGGCCGCGGGCTGCTGGTCAGCCACCGCACGCCGACCCTGGCCCCGGCCGGCTTCGCCGCTCGCATGGCCGACATGCACGAGCTGATGCACGAATGGGAAACCGTCGACGCCGGCCCGACGCGGCGGGCCTTGGAACGCCGCCTGATCGAGCAGTTCGTCGAGCACCAGCTGCACCGCGACCTCGGCTGGAGCCGGGACCGCATCGCGGCCGATTTCACGGGCTTCCTCGAACAGCTTCACCCCTGGCTCGACCAGATGGCGCAGAGCTCGCAGCCGCAAGGTCTGGCGGTCTTCGGCCGAGTGCCGGCGCCCGAGCAACGTCGGCAAACGATCCTGCAGGCGCTGCGCAAGCCGCTGATTCAGGCGCTGGGCGAGGACATCGACGAGGCCTTCTTGATCGACCACCGCGCGGTCGCGGCCTCGCGCCCGGCGCGCTGGCTGGATGTCGCGTTGCGCGATGCGCAGGCCGCGAGCGTGCTCGACCTCAGGCCGCCGCAGCCCGAGGGGCCGGTGCCCAACCGCGCGGCCCGGCAGCCGATCGACACGGCCGCGCTGCTCCAGCTCGCGCAGCGTGCGCAGCTGCTGGAAGCGCGGCTGGCCACCGAAGGCGAGATGCCGGGGCTGCTGGCGGCCCTGGCCGGCCGCTTCGTGCCGGCGGCCTACGGCGGCGACCCGATCCGCAACCCCGACAGCCTGCCCACCGGCCGCAACCTCGCCGGGCTCGACGCGAGCCGGCTGCCCACGCGCCAGGCTTACGCGGTGGCGCAAACATTGTTCGACGACTGGCTGAAGAGCTGGCGCGCCACGCACGGCGGCCGGGCGCCGTCGCGTCTCGTGCTGTCGCTGTGGGCCGGCGAGACGCTGCGCCATCAAGGCGTGATGGAAGCGCAGGCGCTGGTGGCGCTGGGCGTGGCGCCGGTGTGGGACGACGCGGGCCGGCCGAGCGGCCTGCGCGTGATCCCGGCAGCGCAGCTGCAGCGCCCGCGCGTGGACGTGCTGCTCAGCGTGACCGGCTCGTACCGCGACCAGTTCCCGGCGCTGATGGCGCTGCTCGATCGTGCCGCCGCCGCTGCTGCCGCCGCGGAGCCCGGCAATGCAGTGGCACGGAACACTGCCGACATCGCTGCCGAACTCGCGGCGCGTGGCGTGCCGCAAGCGCAGGCGCTGGCCCGTGCGCGCGTGTTCGGCAATGCCACCGGCGACTACGGCACCGGCATTGCCGACGCGGTGCAGGCCGACGGACTGCGCACGGCCGACACGCGGCTGGGTGAGCTGTTCCTGCGGCGCATGAGCCAGCCCTATGTGGACGGGCAGGCGCTGGCCGGCGTGCCGGCACCGGCCGCCGAGCAGGCGCTGCGCGCGCAGCTGCGGCGCAGCGACGCGGCGCTGCTGTCGCGCAGCTCGCATCTGTACGCGATGGTCAGCTCCGATGACCCGTTCCAGTACCTCGGCGGCCTTGCCGCTGCGGCCCGCCATGCCGGCAAGGCAGAACCGCTGGCGCTGTACGTGAGCCAGCTGCAGGACGCCGACGAACCCGCGACCGACACGGCGGCGCGCGCGGTCGCGCTCGAGCTGCAGTCGCGCTACCTGCATCCGGGCTGGCTGCGCGCCCAGCAGGCCGAGGGCTATGCCGGCACGCTGCAGGTGCTGAAGGCGGTCCAGTTCACCTGGGGCTGGCAGGCCGTGGCGCCGGACACCGTGCGGTCCGACCACTGGCAGAGCTTCCACGACCTGCTGGTGCGCGACAAGCACGCGCTCGGTGTGCCGCAATGGCTGCGCAGCCACCCGCAGGCCTATGCGCAGGCGCTCGAGCGGCTGGTGCAGGCGCAGCGGCTCGGCCACTGGCGGCCTGATGGCACGACGCGCAAGGAGCTGGCGACGCTGTACCGCGAGCTCACGCGCGAGGCGGCGCGGTCGACCGAGCTGGCGTCGGTGCGGCGCTGGGTCGACGGCACGCTTGCCGCGCCCAAGCCGAGGGCGCCGCGGCAGCAGCCGATGGCGCTGGTCGCACCGGTTGTCGTCGAGCCGCTGCGCGGCGTGCGCCTGCAGCGCCAGCCCGACCCGCCCGACATGAAGGACGCCGCGGCGCTGATGTCGCAGGCGCTCGCTGCGCTGTTGATGGCGCTGCCCGTCGTCGGCGGTGCGGCGTGGCAGAACCGCCGGGCTGGCAGCCGCACCCGTTCGCCCGTAAAGACTCAGGACACATGATGCAAATCGAGACCCCACCGACCGACCGGCGATACGAACGCCCCGAAGGCGAGCGCCGCGGCCTCGTGCTCGTCCACACCGGCCACGGCAAGGGCAAGAGCACGGCGGCCTTCGGCCTCGCGCTGCGTGCGCACGGGCGCGGCAAGGCAGTGAAGATCTACCAGTTCATGAAGGTCCCGAGCGCACGCTTCGGCGAGCACCGGGTGTTCGAGCAGCTCGGAGTGCCGATCGAAGGCCTGGGCGACGGCTTCAGCTGGAAGAGCCGCGACCTCGAGCACTCCGCGCAGCTCGCGCGCGATGGCTGGGAGCGGGCCGAGGCAACCGTTCGCGCGGGGCAGCACTTCCTCGTCGTGCTCGACGAGATCATGTACCCGCTGCGTTATGGCTGGCTGCCGCTGGAGCGCGTGCTCGCCTGCCTGCGCGAGCGGCCGCACGACGTGCACGTCGTGCTCACCGGCCGCAACGCGCCGCAGGAACTGATAGCCCTCGCCGATACGGTGACCGAGATGACGATGATCAAGCACCACTTCAAGGCCGGCGTTCCGGCACAGCGCGGGATCGAGGACTGATGCCCGCCTGGGCGCTTGCGTCGGCCGTGCCGCTGGCGCTGGTGATCGACCGGGCCTTCGGCGAGCCGCCGGCGTGGGCCCATCCGGTGGTGGCGATGGGCCGCTGTCTCGGCCCGGTCGGGCCGTGGCTGACATCGCTGCCGCCGGCCTTGGCGTTCGCAGCGGGCTCCGCCGCCTGGCTGGCCGGAGCGTCGATCGCCGTCGGACTGGCCGTGGGCGCCGATGCGGCATTGACGCTGCTGCCGTGGCCGCTCGGCCTGCTGGCGTTGGCGCTGCTGCTCAAGCCGCTGCTTTCGTGGCGCATGCTGCGCAACGAGGTGGCGGCGGTCGACGCGGTGCTCGGCGATTCGCTGCAGGCCGGCCGCGAGCGATTGAAGCGGCTGGTGAGCCGCGATGTCGACACACTCGACGCCGGCGCGGTGCGCGAGAGTGCCATCGAGTCGCTGGCGGAGAACCTCAACGACTCGCTGGTCGCGCCGCTGTTCTGGTTTGCCGTCGCCGGGCTGCCGGGCGCGGCGCTGTACCGCTTCGCCAACACGGCGGACGCGATGTGGGGCTACCGCGGCCGCTGGGAATGGGCCGGCAAGTGGGCCGCGCATGCCGACGACCTGTTGTCGTGGCTGCCGGCACGGCTCACGGCTGTCTTGCTTTGCGCGGCCGCTTGGCGCTGGCCCGGGTTGCCCATCCTGGTGGCGCAAGCCCGGCGCACGCCCTCGCCGAACGGCGGCTGGCCCATGGGCGCGATGGCGCTGCTGCTGGGCGTGCGCCTGGGCAAGCCGGGTGTCTACCTGCTCAACGACGGCGGCGCGGTGCCCGAACCGCATCACACGCGGCAGGCGCTGCGTTGGTCGCAACGGGCCGTGTGGCTGGCCGGTGCGGCGGCGTGGCTGGGAGCATTGCGGTGAATGCGATCGAACACGGCGGTGCGGACGCCGGCCGGCCGATCGCGCACGACTTTTCCACCAACGCGAATCCGCTGGGCCCGCCGCCCGGCGTGCGCATCGCCGTCGAGCAGGCCGAGCGCGGCCGCTACCCCGATCCGCAGTACTGCGACTTGCGCGAGCAGCTGGCCCACGCCCACGACGCCGCGCCGGCCGACGTGCTGCCGAGCGCCGGCACCAGCGAGGCGATCCGCCGTCTCACGCTGGCCGCGCGACTGCACGGCGTGCAACGGGTGTGGCTGCCGCAGCCCGGCTATGGCGACTATGCCGCCGCAGCGTCGGCGCTCGGGCTGGAGACATGCCCCTATGCCAGCGGCGACGCACTGCTCGACGGCCTGCGCCGCGAGGAGGCGCAGGCGATGGTGTGGCTGTGCGAGCCGTGCAACCCGACCGGGCAGAGCCTGCCGGCGATGTTCTGGCATGCGCTGGGCGAACTCGCGCAAGCGCGCGGCGTGATGCTCGCGATCGATCGCGCCTACGAGCCGCTGCGCCTGCAGGACACGGACCCGGTGCCTTCGTCGCTGGCCCGGCGCGCCTGGCAATGCCATTCACCGAACAAGGCACTCGGCATGACCGGCGTGCGCGCCGGCTACGTGATCGCACCGCCGCATCAAACCTTGCGGCAGGCGGTCGAATCGCTGGCGCCGAGCTGGGTGTTGTCAGCCGAAGGGGTTGCCTTGCTCGCGGCCTGGCAGGCGCCGCAGACGCGGCGATGGATGGCTGAGGCGCGCGACACGCTGGTCGCCTGGGCGAACGCCCAACGCGGACTGCTGCATGGCCTCGGTTGGCAGCAGGCCGAGTCTGTCGTGCCGTTCTGGCTCGCCCGCCCCGACGCCTCGACCTTGCCGCAATCGTTGACAGCGCTGCGAGAGCTCGGCATCAAGCTGCGCGATGCCCGCTCGTTCGGCCTGCCGGGCTGGGTGCGTATCAGCACCCAGCCGCCGCAGTCGCAACAGGCGCTCGCCTCAGCGTGGGCGGCCTGCAGATGAGCGCACGCGCCGTCATGGTGCTCGGCACCACCAGCGGCGCCGGCAAGAGCTGGCTCGCCACCGCCTTGTGCCGCTGGTACGCCCGCCAGGGCCTGCGCGTGGCGCCGTTCAAGGCGCAGAACATGAGCAACAACGCCCGCGTCGTGCCGGGGCTGCAGGGACGTGCCGGCGAGATCGGCAGCGCGCAGTACTTCCAGGCGCTGGCCGCGCGTGTGCCGCCCGACGTGCGGATGAACCCGGTGCTGCTCAAGCCCGAGCACGACCAGCGCAGCCAGGTGGTGCTGCTCGGCGAGGTGCGGCCCGACCTCGCGGAGATGCCGTGGCGCGAGCGCAGCGAGCAGCTGTGGCCCGCGGCGCGCGACGCGCTGCAGGTGTTGCTGGCATCGCACGACCTGGTGGTGATCGAAGGCGCGGGCTCGCCGGCGGAAATCAATCTGCAGGCCAGCGACTACGTGAACCTGCGCACCGCGCGCGAGGCCGATGCCGCCTGTCTGCTGGTGACCGACATCGACCGCGGCGGCGCCTTCGCGCACCTGTACGGCACCCACCAGCTGATGCCGCCGGCGGACCGCGCGCGGTTGCGCGGCTTCGTGCTGAACCGCTTTCGCGGCGATGCACGCCTGCTGTCGCCCGGCCCCGAGCAGCTGCAGGCGATGACCGGCGTGCCCACCGTGGCCGTGCTGCCGATGTGGCGCGGCCACGGCTTGCCCGAAGAAGACGGCGTGTTCGGCGATGCGCCCACCGGCGGCGCATGGGGCTTGCGCGTGGCGGTCGTTGCGTACCCGCGCCTGAGCAACCTCGACGAGTTCCAGCCGCTGCGCGGCTTGGACGGCGTGCGCCTCGTGTGGGCGCGCGAGCCGGCGCAGCTCGAGGGCGCCGACTGGATCGTGCTGCCCGGCTCCAAGCACACCGGCGCCGACCTCGCCTGGCTGCGTGCGCAAGGACTCGATGTGCCGATCGCGCGC
Organism: Piscinibacter sp.; assembly: GCA_035513255.1. GTDB lineage: Bacteria > Pseudomonadota > Gammaproteobacteria > Burkholderiales > Burkholderiaceae_C > Albitalea. The sequence goes on from DATKCI010000296.1 coordinate 11,059, forward strand.
CATGCAGCGCAAGGCCGGCCCGTGCTCGGCTTGTGCGGCGGCTTGCAGATGCTGGGCGGATCGCTGCTGGACCCGCAGGGCGTGGACGGCGGCGTCGCCGGCAGCGCGCCGGGCCTGGGGCTGTTGCCGCTTCGCACACGGTTCGAAGCGAACAAGCTGCTGCGGCCGGTGCAGGCGCACTTCGGCAAGTTGTCCGGTTGCTGGTCGGCACTGTCGAACGTGGCCGTCGAGGGCTACGAGATCCGCCACGGCCGCAGCGAAGCCACTGCCGCGACGGCCCGCCCCGTCCTGGTCCATGCCGACGGACACGCCATCGGTTGGCAGCAAGGCAGCGTGCTCGGGCTCTACGTGCACGGCGTGTTCGAGTCGCCTGCCGTGCTGCGTGCGCTGTTCGGCGCCGGCGTGCCGGCACTGGATGAGGTCTTCGACGGCCTCGCCGATTTCATCGACCGCCACTTCTCGCCCGGCGTGCTGAACCGCCTGGCCGGCGCATGAGCCTTCTTCCTCAACCATCCGAACCCCACATGATCCCGACCCTGAACGACCTCCACGACCACGCGCTCGACGCCAGGCTGCGCCACCTGATCGACCACAAGACCAAGCCGCTGGGCGCGCTCGGCCGCCTCGAGGCACTGGCGCTGCAGCTCGGCTCGATCCTCGGCAGCGAAGCGCCGCGCCTGGAGCATCCGCAGCTCGTGGTGTTCGCCGGCGACCACGGCCTGGCGGCGCACGGCGTGTCGGCCTATCCGAGCGACGTGACCTGGCAGATGGTCGAGAACTTCCTCGCCGGCGGCGCGGCGGTGAGCGTGCTGGCGCGCCAGCACGGGCTGGCGCTGACGGTGGTCGACGCCGGCGTGCGGCACGACTTCGCGCCGCGCCCCGGCCTGCTGCTGCGCAAGCTCGGCGCCGGCACCGACGACGCGCTGGCCGGCCCGGCGATGACGGCGCAGCAATGCGCGGCCGCGATCGAAAGCGGGCAGGGCGTCGTGCGCGGCCTGCCGGGCAACGCGCTGCTGCTCGGCGAGATGGGCATCGGTAACACGTCGAGCGCCGCGCTGCTGCTGTCGCGCCTCATCGGCGCACCGATCGAGCGTTGCACCGGCCGCGGCACCGGCCTCGACGACGCGGCGCTGGCGCAAAAGGTCGAAGTGCTGCGCGCCGTGCTCACGCGCCATGCCGAGGCCCAGGCGCCGCTGGAGGCGCTCGCCGCGTTCGGCGGTTTCGAGATCGCGATGATGGTCGGCGCGGTGCTCGAAGCGGCGGCGCAGCGCCGGGTGATCGTCGTCGACGGCTTCATCGCCACCAGCGCGGTGCTGGTCGCCCACGCGCTGCAGCCGCCGGTGCTGCAACGCTGCGTGTTCGCCCACTGCGGCGACGAGGCGGGCCACGCGCTGATGCTGTCGCACCTGAACGCGCAGCCGCTGCTGCAGCTGGGCCTGCGCCTCGGCGAAGGTTCGGGGGCGGCGCTCGCATGGCCGCTGCTGGAGTCGGCGTGCCGCATCCTGCGCGAGATGGCGAGCTTCGACTCCGCTGGCGTCAGCCGGCGCGAGGAGTGAAGGGCACCGTGCTGCACGAACTGCGTCTGTTCTTCGTTGCGCTGCAGTTCCTCACGCGGATGCCGTCGCCGCGCTGGGTGGGCTTCGAGCCGGCGTGGCTGAACGACAGCGCCCGCCACTTTCCGCTCGTGGGCGCGCTGGTCGGCGGCGCGGGTGCCGCCGTGCTCGGCGCGGCGAGCCTCGCGTGGCCGCCTGCGGTGGCGGCGCTCCTGAGCATCGTCGCCACCGTGTGGGTCACCGGCGGCTTTCACGAAGACGGCTTCGCCGACAGCTGCGATGCGCTGGGTGGGTCAGTGACGCGCGAACGGGCGCTGGAAATCATGAAGGACTCGCGCATCGGCGCCTATGGCGCGATCGGTCTGGTGCTGATGCTCGGCACCAAGGCCGCTGTGCTGGCGGGGCTGGTGCAGGCTGCCGGTGCCGGGGGCGCGATGGCGGCGGTGATGTGGGTGCACGCGGCCTCGCGCTCGGTGCCGCTGTGGCTGATGCGCCGGCTGCCTTACGCCGGCGATGTCGCGCAGGCCAAGGCCAGGCCGATGGCGGTGCCGGTCTCGGCGGCCGGTTTGGGGATCGGCCTGGGCTGGGTGGCGCTGGCCACTGCCGTGGTGCTGGTGCCGACGACCGCTCTCCGCGTTCCGCCGGCGGCCGTGCTGGCTTCGCTCGCGGCTTGTACCGCGGTGGCGGTGTATGGCGAACCCTGGCTGCGCCGACGGCTGGGCGGCTACACCGGCGACGCGCTGGGCGCTTCGCAGCAACTGGCCGAGCTGGCGGCGCTGCTGGTCTGGTTGGCCGTCCTTCGCGCAGGTGTCGAAGGTGCGTGAGCCGGCTTGCGGCCCGCTCGGGCAGGTGTGGGTGTGGCGGCATCCGCGCCCCTTGCACGGGGAGGGTAGGTGCATCGGCCGCAGCGACCTGCCGGTGGATCGCCGCCGCGCCAAGCGGCTGGCGAACCGCATCCTCGCCGCCGCGCGCCGGCACGGCCTTCCGCGAGAGATATGGACGTCGCCGCTCGAGCGTTGCGCCTGCGTCGGCCGCATGCTGCGCCGCCACGGCTTCGTGCATCGCATCGATGAGCGCTTGATCGAACTGGACTTCGGTGCATGGGACGGCCGGCACTGGAACGCCATAGCTCCCGCCGAAGTCGCGGCCTGGGAAGCCGACTTCGCCGAGCATGCGCCGGGTGGCGGCGAGTCGTTGGCGGCGATGAAGTCGCGCGTTCGCCGGTTCATCTCGCAGGCGTCGTCGCCGTGCCTGATCGTCGGCCATGCGGGCTGGATCGGCGCCGCGCAGCAAGCGCAGCGAACCAGCACCGCGGCAAGCTGGCCAGCCGCGCCGCGGTGGGGCACGCTGACCGTGATCGAAACCAGCGTCGCTGACTCCAGTTCGAGCAAGACTTCAGCGCGCTTCGCTTACGGCAGCCCCACACGCAGCGCCAGATAACCGCCGACGATCGCGATATGATCTACATCGGTCCATGTAGATCATCAGGGGTCCAGAGATGCAAGTCGCGAAATGGGGCAACAGCCTGGCCATTCGCCTGCCGGCGACGGTGGTCGAGGCACTCGATCTGAAGCCCGGGGACAACATCGACATCCACCTCAGTGGCGACCGGTCCTTTGCGGTGAAGAAGGCGCCCGGCGCGCGGCAATTGCTGGTCAGGTTGCGCAAGTACCGCGGCCGTCTGCCAGCGGATTTCAAGTTCGACCGACTGGAAGCCAATGCGCGAGGGTGAGGTCTTCTTCGACACCAATGTTGTCCTGTACCTGCTGTCGGCTGACCCGGTCAAAGCCGACCGGGCCGAGGAATTGCTGGCCATCGGCGGAATGATCAGCGTACAGGTATTGAACGAGTGCGTGGCTGTTGCGTCGCGCAAGCTGCACATGTCGTGGGCGGAAATCCGTGAGGTCCTGACCCAGGTACGGGCGGTGTGTCCGGTCGAGCCCCTGTCTGTCGACACCCATGAGCGTGGATTGCAGATCGCCGAGCGCTATGGCTTCTCGATCTACGATGCATTGATCGTCTCTGCCGCCCTGCTGGCCGGCTGCACGACGCTTTACTCCGAAGACCTGCAGGATGGCCAGGTCATCGACCGGAAGTTGACGATCCGAAACCCGTTTGCGGCAAGGTAGCCCGGCAGGTGTCGGACGCCAGATCCGGCCTAGCTAGGAGCCCACGATGCCGCCGGCTGTCGGCAGCGCCCCTGCCGTGTCCGCAGGATCTGACCGACCCCGTTCCGGTTCCTCGCCAATCCCGAGTGCCTGCCTGAACGCCTTGATGAGTTCCGACACGCCCGGCCCGGTCATCATCGAGAAGTGCGAGCCCGGAATTCGGGTGACGCGAACATCGCCTTGCACATGTTCCTCCCATCCCAGCCGGTCGCCGGCGCCGAGGTATTGCGTGTCCGCTTCGGTCGCCGTGAACAAGGCGACGGATCCCTGATAGGGCGCCGGCACATAGCGCGATTGCGCGTTCACGAAGTTGCGGAAGAGGTGGAACTCCACCAGTTCCGGCGGCAGCGGCTCGCCGCGCGCGAGCCGCTCCAGCGCCTGCGCGCAGGCGGCCTCGGCCAGCTTGTTGCGCCGTCGCCGGCCGGGCCATTCCAGGGCGAACTTGAGCGACCAGTGGCGCACCAGCCCGAATTTCCGCAGCGTCGACACCTTGCGGCGCGAAGCCGCGGGCGACAGCGTGTCGATCAACATCAGCAGATCGGTCACGGCGCCGGCGCTCTTCAGCTGCTGGGCCATCTCCAGCGCGATCACGCCACCGGCCGAGTAGCCGGCCAGGCGATACGGCCCGCGCGGCTGTACGGCGCGGATGGCCTCGACGTACTGGGCCGCCATCTCTTCGATGGTGGCCAGCGCAGGCAGCCGCCCATCGACGCCCTGGGCCTGCAGTCCATAGAACGGCTGGTCCGGTCCGAGCCCGTCGGAGATGACCTTGAAGTTCAGCACGTTGCCGCCCGCACCGTGCACGCAGAACAGCGGCACCTGGTCGGGCCGGCCCCGGCAGATGGGGACCAGCGGCGACCAGGCCCGCGCGCCCAGCGGGATCACGTTGGAAGCCGCCTTCCTGGAAGCCTCTGTCGGCGGGACCTCGGCCGCCGCGGTGTCGATGCCTCCGGTCTGCGCGACGAGGGCCGACAGGACCGCCAGCGTCGGCGCCTGGAACAGGGTGGCAAGCGGCAGGTCGACGTTGAAGCGCTTGCGGATTTTGGCGAACAGCCGCACCGCCGCCAGCGAATGGCCGCCCAGCGCGAAGAAGTCGTCGTCGGGCGCGATCTCGTCCACGCCGAGCAGTTCACGCCATGCGTCGGCGATGAACGTCTCGACAAGATCGAGCCCGCTGGACGCAGTGGCATCACGCGTGGCCGGGGCCTTGCGGACGGCTGTCTTTGGTGTGAGCTCGGCCATCGCGCGTTTCAGTTCGGCCAGGTCGATCGACGAGACCACGATGTCGCGCCGCGCCCCCGAGAGAATGCGGGCGAACAGTTCCTGGGAATCCTCGCCGCGGATGCCTTGGGCCAGCATCCTCTCGGTGAGAGTCGCCCCGCGGCGCGGTACGGCGTGGTTCGAGACCGCCTCGGGCTTGACGCCGCGCAGCGTGAAGCCTTCGAAGGTGGCGATCGGCGTGCCGTCCTGCGCATGCAAGCTGACATCGAAGGCGGCCAGCCGACTTTGCGGCGGGCCTTTCAACGCCACGCGGCTGACCGACCGGCGCGGCACCGGCGCAGCGATGCGAATGCACTCGACGGACATCGGCACGAAGAGGTTCAGCCGGCGCTCTTCGGCGTTCACGAGATGCAGGCCGACCGTGGCCGCCATGTCGGTGATCGCCGGATGCACCGCGTAGTCCGAGAGGTCGCTCATGAACTCATGCGGCAGTTCCAGCTCGGCGGCGGCACTGCGCTCCCCAATCCACATCCGCACGACGTTGCGCCAGCGTGGCCCGAACGCGACCGCGCTCTCCTGCGGAACTTCGCCCGGCCGCCACGGCCGATCAGGCAGCGGGGATGCCGCAGGCAGAGTGCCGTGGAACATATTCACGGTGGCCCGCGCATGCTCCAGCCACCGGTCGTCCCCCACGTCGCGGCTGCGCAGCAGGAAGTCGTAGCCGCCGCCGATCCGCCGCATCTCGACGCGCACCTGCCGCTTGGCGCCAGCGTCGAAGACCATCGCTTCCTCGAACGAAAGCGATCGGATTTCCACCGCGGCCTGCGGGTGAAGCACCATCATCGCCGCCCGCACGATCTCGATGCAGGCCGTACCCGGCAACACCGGCCGCCCGCCCACCGAGTGCTCTCGCAGCACCCACAGGTCCTCGCTCGAATAGGTGGCTTCGAAGGCGGCGCCGTTCTCGCCGTCGACCTGCACACCGAGCAGCGGATGGGTTCCGTTTCGCGCTTCGTGGCCGCCGTCGGGGCGGCCGTACGCGCGGGCTGCCATGCCCTTGTCGCCCCAGATGCCCCAGCGCACGCTCAGACCATCGGGGCGCGATGCCGCCAGCGAGTCGAGGAAGGCATTGGCTGCGACGTAGTCCACCTGGCCGGCGGCGCCGAGGAAGACGCTGGCGGACGAGAACATCGCGAACACGTCGAGATCGCCGGGCGGCAGCAACTCATGCAGCACCTGCGCGCCGCCCGCCTTGGGACGCAGGACCCGCTGGATGCTGTCCGCGCTCTTGGTTGCGATCAGTGCATCGTCCAGCGCACCGGCCGCGTGGAAGACGCCGTTGATCGTGCCGAAGCGGGCGCGGCAGTCGCCGACCACACGGGCCATGGCGCGCGGGTCGGCCACGTCGGCGCTGAATGCGACCACGTGGGCGCCTGCCTCCTCGATCGCGACGAGCCGGCGAACCAGCCGCGCGTCAGCAGACTGATCGCCGCTCGCGGCCATCCTGCGCCAGTTCGCCTTGGGCGGCAGCGCGCGCCGGCTGACCAGCGCCAGCCGCGCCTTGCACGTGGAAGCGAGAAACGTCGCGAGGTCCAGCGCGATGTCGCCCAACCCGCCCGTGATGAGGTAGACGCCGCCTTCACGGACCCGCTCGCGCGCCGGCTTTCCCGATGCCTGGGGTCTGCCGAGCCGGGCCTTCCAGCGCTCGCCGCCGCGATAGGCCGCCACGTCCACCTCATCGCCGTGACCGGCCTCTTGCACGACGTCACGGGCGACGGCTTCGGACGCCACGTCGGACGCCGCAAGATCGACCAGGCGCGTGCTGACGTTCGGGATCTCGCGCGGAATCACGCGGCAAGGTCCCAACGCGAGTGCGCGTTCGGGATGGGGCACCGCTTCATCCGCCACGGCCAGGCTGCCCGCGGTGACGACCGTGAGGCGAATCAGGTGGGCCAGGTCGAGTTCCTGTATGGCCCGGGCCAGGTGGACCAGGCTGTCGAAAGCGAGCGTCTGGTTTTCCACCTGCCGGATGCCGGCCGCCGGCAGCGTGTCCAGTGCCCAGAGATGCACGATGCGGTCGGGCACCTGCCCAGATTGTTCGAGGTGGCGCAGCAGTTCGGCATGCTGCGCCGAATCGGCCGGCGCGATGGCGAAGCTGCCGTCCGCGAATCTCTCGAACCTTTCGCCGTGGCGAACCAGCGTGACGCCGCCGCCGCAGCCGGCCGCGTGGGCGACCACGTCGAGCGTGAGTTGCGAGCGATCGCCGAACACCAGCCAGTGGCTGGCGGCTTGCACCTGTCGATGGGCCAGGGGCGCGCGAACCCACTCGGGCACGCGGAACCAGTCGTCGTAAGAAGGAATGCGTTCGATCACCACCGGCCGGGGCGCAGCGGCCTGGACCTGCGCCTGCGCCAGGGGCTGCACAGCGGGTTCGATCCAGTGGCGCTCCCGTTCGAACGCGTAGGTGGGCAGGGAGATGCGGCGATGCGGGCCGGTGCCACGAATCGCAGCCCAGCGAGGCACGAGGCCGCGCGTCCAGAGCGCCCCGGCAGAGGCCTTCATCACGGCAAGATCCGCGTTCGGCTCGTCGGCTTTGCCGGTCGAGGCCAGGGTGGTGAGCGGCCGGCCGGCGCTGTTGTGCCGGGCCAGCGCGCAAAGGCCCTGGCCCGGACCGGCCTCGATGAGGATCGCTCCCGGCAGTTCGAAAGCGTGCGCGAGTCCCTCGGCGAATCGCACCGGGTTGCGCAAGTGGCGAACCCAGTACTCGGGGTCGACCAGCCCGCGCTCGTCCACCCACGTACCGGTGAGGTTGGAGATGAAGGGAATGCGAGGCGCGCTGAAGCGGATACGTGAAACGCGATCGCGGAAAGTCGCCAACACGCCGTCGAGCAGCCTTGAATGCGCGGCCACATTGATGCGAAGTGGCCGCCCTTCGATCCCGCGGCCGGCGAGTTCCTCCCCCAGCCGGGAAATCGCGTCGAGCGAGCCGGATGCGATGCAAAGGTCGGGCGCGTTGACGGCCGCGATGTCGAGGTCCAGGCCCGCCATCGCTTCACGCAGTGGGGCTTCCGCCAGGTCGACCGAGAGCATCGCGCCGGGTGGCACCTGCTCGAACAGCCAGCCGCGCAGGACGACGATGGACAGCGCATCGGCCAACGACATCACGCCGGCAATACACGCCGCGGCATACTCGCCGGCGCTGTGGCCGATGACGGCTGCGGGCTGAACGCCCCAGCTCTCCCAAAGCCTTGCCAACGCGTATTCGAGCGTGAAGAGGGCGGGGATTGCATAGCGGGGCTGCTCCAGCCGGCGCGCGGCTTCGGCATCGCCGGGCTGGCACTCGAACATCAAGGCCCGCAGGTCCGCCGGCGCGTCGGCCGGCAATGCACCGAAGCATTCGTCGACGGCATTCCTGAACGCGTCCTGCAACAGCAACTCGCTGCCGGCGCCGGGGTAGTGGGCGCCGCCGCCGGGGAACATCAGCACCACATCCGGCGGGGTGCTCGCCGCCTTGCCGGTGCGACAGCGCGGGTGATTCCTGGCCTGCAAGACAGCGCGAAGGTCGGCAACGTCGCTGGCCACGATCGCACAGCGGTGATCGAACATCCGGCGCCCCACCTGGGTGGTGAAGGCCGCGTCCGCGAATCCGAAGCCGGGGGGCGGTTCGGACAGGAACGCCAGCCACTTGGCCCTGAGGCGCTCGAGCGAAGCGGGCGTTCGCGCCGACAAGGTGAAGACCTGGCTGCCATCGTCCGAAACACGGGCGCCCGGCAGCGGTGCCTCTTCGACGATCGCATGCGCGTTGGTGCCGCCGACGCCGAGTGAATTGACGCCGGCGCGGCGCGGCGCGGCATTGCGCGGCCACGGCCGCGCCTTGTCCACCACGTAGAACGGGGTGCTTGCGATGTCGAGCCGCGGGTTCGGCTTGCTGAAGTTCAGGCTGGCCGGGATCAGCCCGTGTCGCAGCGCCAGCGAGACCTTGATGAGCGCGGCGGCACCCGCGGCGGTGTCGAGGTGGCCGATGTTGGTCTTGATCGAACCGATGCCGCAGAAGCCCCGGCCGCCACCGGTTCCGTAAGCCTGTGACAGCGCGGCCACTTCGATCGGGTCGCCCACCGGCGTGCCGGTTCCGTGTGCTTCGATGTACGACACGGTGGCCGGATCGATCCCCGCGACGCCGAGCGCCTCCACCGCCGCACGCGCCTGGCCGTCGACGCTGGGCGCGAAATAGCCGGCCTTCTGCGAGCCGTCGTTGTTCACGGCCGAGCCGCGGATCACCGCGTAGATGTTGTCGCCGTCGCGCAGAGCATCGTCCAGCCGCCGCAACACGACCATCGCCGCGCCGCTGCCGAAGATGGTGCCGGCCGCCGCATCGTCGAAAGCGCGGCAACGCCCATCGGGCGACATGATTTCGCCTTCGGCAAAGCGGTACCCCCGACGGTGCGGCAACTCGATGCTGACGCCGCCGGCCAGCGCCATGTCGCACTCGCCGGACAAAAGGCTTTGCGCAGCCACGTGCACCGCGACGAGCGACGTGGAGCACGCGGTCTGGATCGACAGGCTGGGTCCCTTCAGGTCGAGCAGGTACGACACGCGCGAGCAGAGGAAGTCCTTGTCGTTGCCGGTATGGCGCAGCAGGAACATGCCCATGGACTTGACCAGCTCGGGATTGGACAGCAGGTTGTAGGGGAGGTAGGCCTGCATGCCGCAGCCGCCGAAGACGCCGATCGCTCCTTCGAAGTTTTCGGGCATGTGGCCCGCGTCTTCCAGCGCCTCCCAGGCGCATTCGAGGAAGTGGCGATGCTGCGGGTCGAGGACGGCAGCGTCGCGCTTGCTGAAGCCGAAGAACTCGGCATCGAACATCTCCATGTCCGGCAGCACCAGGCTGGCCCGCACATAGTTGGGGTCGGCGAGATCCTCGCTGCCGACGCCGGCCGCGCGCAGTTCGTCGTTGGTCAGCCACTGCGCGGCTTCCCTCCCGTCGCGCAGCAGCGTCCACAAATCGGAAGCCGTCGCCGCGCTCGGAAAACGCCCGGCGATGCCCACGATCGCGATGCTTCCGGGGTCGTTGTCGTCGGTCGGAACGCTCATTGCGTCCGCCTCAGGCAGCCGGGGTTGCCAAGCGTGCGGCCCCGCGTGCGCGCATCGTCCGGCGGGCGTCGGCGCGGCTCATGCCGTCGCGCACGGCGCTGGTGGCGGGTGCGTCGCCGCCCAGGTGGGCCGCAAGCGCGCGGATGGTCGGCAACCGGAACATGTCGGTGATCGAGACCTCGCGGCCGCAGACTTCGTGCAGCCGCCGCTGCACCTGAACCACCAGCAGCGAGTGGCCGCCGAGGTCGACGAAGTTGTCCGCGGTGCCGACCTGCGGCAGCCCCAGCACCTCCTGCCAGATCGCGGCGATCGTCGTCTCCAGCGCGCTTCGTGGCGCAGCCGGAGCGCCCGCAACGATCATCGACAGCGGGTCGGGCAGAGCGCGCCGATCGACCTTGCCATTGGGTGTGAGCGGCAAGGCGGGAAGCACCAGCACAGCCTGCGGCACCATCACTTCGGGCAGGGCTTGCGCCAGCGCCTGTTGCAGGGGCTCGGCCGACAGCGCCATGCCCGGCTTGGCTGCGACGTACGCGACCAGGCGCTTGTCGCCACCCGCATCCTCGCGTGCGATCACCACCGCCTGCTTCACGCCCGGTTGCAGCATCAGGGCGGCTTCAACTTCCCCGAGCTCGATGCGGTGTCCGCGAATCTTGACCTGGTGGTCGATGCGTCCCAGGAACTCGAGAGCGCCATCCGGGTGCCGCCGCACCAGATCGCCGGTGCGATAGAGGCGCGTCGATCCGTCGGTGAAGAAACAATCGGCATTCAGCTCCGGGCGTCGCCAATACCCTTGCGCGACGCCGGCGCCGCCGATCAGCAGTTCACCCGGCACGAGCGCGGGACACTCCATGCCCCAGACCGTGCGCACGCTCAGCCGCGTGTTGGCGAGTGGCTGGCCGAGCGGCACGAACTCGGCGACCCGATCGATCTCGCAGGTCGTCGACCAGATGGTCGTCTCGGTCGGCCCGTACATGTTGAGCAGCTTCCCGGGAACGAGTTCACGCAGCTCGCGGGCCAGCCGCGTGGGCAATGCTTCGCCGCCGATCATCAGCACCTGCAGGCGCGACAGTGCGCTGCGCCCCGCCTCGTCCGCGACCAGCATCGACGCCATCGACGGCGTGCATTGCAGGTGCGTCACGTCATGGCGCACGATCTGCTCGGCCACCGACACGCGCTGGGCCGGCTGGCGCATCGAACGCGTCGCATCCATCAGCGCCTTCAGGTCGTGCAAGTGGGCCAGCACGGTGTCGGTCGCGATCCCGAAGTCGATCAGGCAGGCGATTTCGTCCACCCCCGCTTCCCGGACCTTCGCGACCAGGTCGAGGCAGCGCCCGGGCGTGCCGACCAGCGCGCTGGTGTCGTAGTAGCGCGAGAAAGCGTGTTCCAGCAGCGCGTCCAGCTCCTCGGCCGTCAGCGGCGCCGAATCCATGATCTCGACCGGGCTCTTGCCGTTGGCCGCGCCGCGCTGCACGAAGGCAGGGAACGACCACGCAGCCTGCTTGATCAGGTCGATGGAGCTGCGCAGGTACTCCTTCATCGGTCCGCGCACCGTTTCGCGTACATGGTCCTCGTCCTGGCCAACGAAGGTGTGGAGCATCAGGGTCACGTGGCCTTCGCCCGGATGGCCGGCATCGCGCCACGCGGTGCGATAGAGCCGGATCTTGTCCGCCACGTCCTCGATCTTCTGGCCGAGCAGGTGGGTCAGCAGGCGGCAGCCTCGGCTGCCTGCCTGCTGGAACGTTTCCGGATTGCCCGCCGCCGTGAGCCACACGGGAAGCTCGGGCTGGATCGGGCGCGGCAACGTGGTGACGTCCACCGGCTTGCCGAGCGGGCCGGGAAAGGCGACGCTCTCGCCGCGCCAGAGTCGCCGCACGAGATCGATGTTCGCCAGCATCTCGTTCTTGCGGTCGGCAAAGGCGGCCGGCGCGATCACGAAATCGTTCGGCTGCCAGCCCGATGCAAAGGAAACGCCGACCCGGCCGTGCGAGATATTGTCGACGAACCCCCATTCTTCCGCCACGCGGATCGGGTGATGCAGCGGCAGCACGCAGCTGCCTGCCCGGATCTGCAGGCGCGTGGTGATCGCGGCGATGGCTGCGCTCGTCAACGCGGGGTTGGGGTACAGCCCCCCGAAGGCGTGAAAGTGCCGCTCGGGCGTCCAGATCGCCGCGAAGCCGGTTGCGTCAGCAAATTTCGCGCCTTCGATCAGCAGCCTGTAGCGGTCCTGCGCGCTGGAAGCGTTGTCGCTGGCGAAATAGAACAGACTGAACTCCAGCGCCTTGCCGTCGGCGGGGGCCGTGTTCGAATGCAGGATCACCGTCATTCCGCGCGCGAGTGTCCAGCACAGCTCCAGCACCGAGATGTCGAACGACAGGCTTGTCACGGCCAGCCAGCGGCCCGGCGGGTCGTGCGCAATGCGCGGGTCCATGCCGGCGAAAAAGTTCATCACGTTGCGGTGCGTGACGACGACGCCCTTGGGCCGGCCGGTCGATCCCGAGGTGTAGATCATGTAGGCCGCACTTTCGGGTGCCACCTTGGGCAGACCGGTGGGCGAAGCGCCGGTGATGGCCTGGTCGATGTCGAACACCTTGTCCGGCGCGACGGCGAGCAAAGAGGCGATGCGCGCATCGGTGACGACCAGCCGCGTCTGCGAGTCTTCCATCATGAACGTGACGCGATCGGCCGGATAGTCCGGGTCCAGCGGCAGGTAAGCGGCGCCGGCCTTCATGATTGCAATGGCGCATGCCACCAGATCCGGCGAACGGTCGAGACAGAGGCCGACGACGTCGCCCGGCATGACTCCGCGATGGCGCAACGCCACCGCGAGCGCGGTGGCGCGATCGTCGAGCTCGCGATAGCTCCATCGCGTTCCGTGGAAACTGACAGCCGCGCGATCCGGGGTGCGTGCGGCCTGCGCGGCCATGGCGTCGTGAACGCAGCGCGCTGTGTCGAACGGCGTTTCAGTCGCGTTGATCCGCGAGACACGTGCCGCTTCGAGCGGTGGCAGCAACGGGATGTCCGCGATGCCGGAGGGCGCCTTTTCGAACGCCTCCAGCCAGAAGGCCAACTGCGCCGCCATGGCCTCGATGGTTTCGCGCGCAAAGGCCGACGCATCGGCCAGCACTTCCAGGGCACCCCCCGAAGCGTCGGCGGCCAGCAGCAAGTCGAACTCGCCCATGGCATCGACCGGAACCAGCGAGACGCCGATTCGCCCGAACGAATCCCCGCCAACCGGTCCGTCGCCCAGACGCGTCGGCAGGTCGCGCGGACAGGGTCCGGCCTTGCGGCAGCTCGCGATCTCGGTCTCGGCGGCCTGGACCCGCTGCACGGTGTTGTCGGACGCTCGGGTGCACAGGGCGAGCGGCACCCACGGCGACAGCCAGCTTTCCAGGCCCTGCGCCGCCTCGGCGAGCGCCGGGTCACGGTAAAGCACCGAGGTGTGCTCGTGCCCGGTCAGCGCGGACAGCCACGCGAGGAAGGCGGCGACTGTCCTTGCGCCACGCACCGGCACGTGGAGGGACGTTCGATGAGGCTGGGCCTTTCGCGCGGACGAGGCGACGTGGTGCTTCGGGTAGGGCAGTTCTACCGCCACCACGCGGGTCAACGCCTGTGTCCAGAACAGCTCGCCTCGGGCGATCTGGTCCGATCGTGCGGCCAGCTTGTCGCGCCGCATCGCATCCAGCCGGGGCAGCACGGCCTCCTGCTCCACGCCATGAACGCCGGGCCGGCCCGCCACGTCGGTGCAGCCGCCCAGCAGCAAGTCGCCGGTGCCGGTGGCAACGCGCAGGGTATCCCCGTCGACGGCCAGCACCGTCCCGGCCGGCGCGCTGCCCGATGACTCGACGGCGCGCGCTGCGCGGACCAGCAGGATGTCATGGCCGGTCCAGATCTTGGGCCGAGCCAGCGGGTTCGCATACGAGCCGCAGTCGAGCGCGCGCACAAGGGCCGCCAGCTCCTCGGCGCAGCGTGTGAAGTCGAGCGTCGCCAGCGCCTGCGGCCGGCGCTCGCGCGCGAAGCAGCTGCGCGTCCCCGACTGCGGCGTCAATTCCAGCTGACCGCTGCCAACGTCCGTCGCGATCGACACGAATGCGGCCAGGCCGGCTTCATAGCAGCGTGCGTTCAGGCCAAGCGCCGTTTCGTTTTCCGGGACGGGGAAGGTCAGCTGCCGGACGATTCGGCCCGCATCGACGTCCGGTGTCATTTCGTGCCAGGTGATTCCGTGGGTGCGCTCCTGAGCCATCAGCGCCCATGCCGTCGCATTCAGGCCCGCATAGCGCGGCAGCGGGCCGTCGTGGAAATTGATGGCGAGACGGCGGGCCCTCGCGATCAGCTCGGGTGGCAACACCCGCAGGTTGGAAACGCTGAAGAGAAAGTCGAACTCGGCCGCGGGCATCGCAAGGGCCGAATCCGACTCGATCCTGACGAAGCGAATGCCGTTCGTTTCCGCCCATCCCAGGACGGCGGCGTTCTGGCTCATGATGCACCGCACTTCATGCCCAGCCCTGCGCCAAGCATCTGCACATTGAGTCAGCAAACTCCCATCGCCAATGAGCACCGCACCAATCCCGCTCATCCCCCAGCGCCTCCCACAAGTTGCGCCCGATACTAGCGTCGGCTCTTCCCGTCAGGGTGCGCATTGTTAGTGAAGAGTTGGCACAAGGCGGCGCTGTCCTGCAAACGACAAAGCTTCAACGCAAGGGCCACACCACCGGACCCAACGGCTTGCGGGTAGTGAAAAACGAGCGACGCGATGCACGGACCGACGCCGTCGATGGGAATGCTTCTGGCGCGCCCCTGCGGCTCGCTTTCGACAAACATCTCCATGGAGCCACCAGAGACGCTGGCGCAGCGAAGCCGGGGGTTCGCTGCGTCGAGGCCCGTACCCGCACCTTTCCAGAATGCTTCGAGCGCCGTCCAGTAGCCGTAGAACTGTTGTGCCGGGTCGGGTCCGAAGTCGGCTTCACGCTGGCCCGCATCGGGCAACGCCATGAAAGGCGCGAGCAAGTCGAAATCGGCGTGCCGCGCGTCCGCGTACTCGATATCGATGCCGACAGGGCCCTCACCCGATACGGCGAGCGCGACCGCTTCCCGGTTGCGGGAATGGCTGAAGAACACGGGAGAGCCCGCCGGGGTCAGCAACAGCGGCTTCCCCTTCGGGTCGCTGCCAAAGCGCACAGCCGCATGCGGCAGCCCCAGTTCATGTGCGAGGACCGAGCGCCGCAATGCGTGCGCAAGCACGTAGGCGCGGCGATCGGCCTCGAAATGCAACCTTCGGCACCGGTCACGCTCCGTCGGATCGAGCATCTCTTCCAGAGTGCTCCATTGCCGCTCGTCGATCGTGTGGGGCCGTGCCGTCCACACCCGCACTTCCTTCGCTTGCATGGCAGCGCCACCCGGTGTCATCGGCGAGCCCACGTCGTGCTTCTCGAACGAGGAGACGCTGTGACCGAGCAGGCCCGTTGGAAGGCCTCGCTGAGCCGGGCGATGCCCGCGCCGATCTGCTCGCGCGCGATCGCGCCGTAGCCGAGCACCAGACCCGGCCGGGCGGTGTGCGCCGAAAACATCGACAGCGGATAACACGCGACGCCGGCCGACGCGGCGTGCCGCAAGGCCGTGTCGACGCGCCGCGCGGCCGCACCCCGCGCGAAGGCGGCCACATGCAGGCCCACCGCCGACGGCACGACTTCCAGATGATCCGCCATCGAGCGGGCCACGCCGTCGATCATCAGTGCGTGGCGCGCCTGGTAGACCGTTCGCATGCGCCGCACGTGCCTGGCGAAGTGGCCGTCCGCGACGAAGCGCGCCATCGCCCCCTGGGTCGCGAGCGGCGAATGCCAGTCGGACAGGTACTCGGCGGTTTCGAGGGCAGGGCGCAGCGAAGGGGGCGCGACCAGGAAGCCCAGCCGCAGCGTCGGAAGCATCGTCTTCGAGAACGACCCGACGTAGACGACGCGGCCGTGCGCGTCGAGCGCCTGCAGCGGCTCGATCGGCCGGCCCCCGAAGCGGAATTCGCTGTCGTAGTCGTCCTCGATGATGGCGCATCCGCTGCGGTTCGCCCACTCAAGCAGCGCGATCCGCCGGCGAATCGACATCGACACGCCGAGCGGAAACTGGTGCGACGGCGACAGGTAGACGAGCCGTGTCTTCGCGGGAATGGCGTCGACCCCTCGCCGTCGACCGGCACGCGCGCGACGCGCAGGCCCAGCGATGCAAGCAGCCGCCGAGGCGGCCCGTAGCCCGGGTCCTCGACGGCAACCGCGTCGCCGGGCGCGACCAGCACGCGGGCGATCAAGTCCACCGCCTGCTGCGTGCCGTTGGTGACGATCACGTCCTGCGCCTGCGCATGGATGCCGCGCGAGAGGCCGAAGTGATGCGCGATGGCTTCGCGCAAGCCGCCGTGGCCGGCCGGGTCGGCGTAGCCGCCGCGCCCCACGGCGCTCGGCCGGAACTCGCGCGCGAGCAGGCGGCGCCAGGTGGCGTACGGAAAGAGCCGCGCATCCGGAACGCCGGGCCTAAAGTCGAACTCGGCCGTGTCGTGCAGGTCCGTCGGCAGCGGGTGCTCCGCCCATATCGACCGCGGCCGCAAGGCGGCGGGACGCGCCGGCCGGCGCCCCGGGTTCGGCGTGAAACAGGGGCTGACGAAGGTGCCGGCGCCGGTCCGCGCGTGGGCGAAACCTTCGCCGATCAGCCGGTCGTAGGCGACCGTGACCGTGTGGTGCGTGAAACGCTGAGGCGCTGCGCCAGCTCGCGCGTCGCAGGCAGCGGCTCGTCGCCCAGGAGGCGTCCGTCGACGATCGCCGCGCGAAGCTGACGATAGATTTCGGCCGCCAGATCGTGGCGGCTGACGAGGTTGATGTGGACGTCCACGGCGCGAGTCTATGGGCGAGGATTGGACTGGTCAAACGCGTCGAAATTGGCTCTCGCGCCATTCCATTTAGGTGCCTAAGCTCGCCGCCATCGCAACCACGAAGGGCGATGCAACAGCAGGCGATGGCCCAGGCCGCCGTGCAGCGACTCGTGATGCAGCGGCGCCGCGCGCAGGCGGCCCTGGACCGCGTCGACAGATCGGTGTATGGCCTGTGTTGCGACTGCGGCATGGAGATCGGCCTGGATCGATTGCTGTCGGACCCGGCGGCGCCGTTCTGTCGGGACTGCCAGGAGGAGCGCGACGCCGCGCGGTGAATGGTGCTCGGTCAAGGCGATCGTTTCGCTTTAGCTTTAGCCCTCGGCCGCACGAGACACCCATTCGCTGGCAACCTGCCACTCAGGCCACCTGTTGAGGCCGAGCCCGGCTGCAAAAACACCGGCGGCGGTCCAACGCAACAGGTCACGCATCCAACGTCACGAAGAACGCGAACCAGACCGACCAGAGGCCCAAGGCGATCAAGAGCATCCCTGTCCATACCGGCACCCTGCGCGAGAGCGCAGCCAGCCAATCCAGGCCGCGGCGCGCGGGTTCGAAGAAGACCGCGATCACCAGCGGCAACGACAGCGCCAGGCCGAACAGCGCCAACGAGACGAAGCCGCTGGCGAGCGCGGCGCCGGTGGCGCCGCCTGCCGCCGACGCGCCCAGCAGGGCGAGAATCAACGGTGCGGCACACGCGGGGATGTTGAGGCCGAAGAGCAACCCCAGCAGCACGGAGCCGCGCACATCGCGCATGCGCGAGAGGCTGGGACCGAACGAACGCATCAGGACACCGGCCTTGCCGAGGACGTACAGCAAACCAAGTGCGATGTAGACCACGCCGAGCAGCAGCCACGCGGCCTTCTGCAGACCGAGAAAGGCCGAACCGAGCACGGCCGCCAGCAGGCCCGCCGCCCCAATGAAGAGAGCGCGCGTGAGGGCGAAGACCAGCGTTTGCACGATCCGCTGTGCAGCCGTCCGCTCTTCGATCTGCTTGACGATCACGAGCGTAGAGCCGATCGTGCAAGGTTCGATGAAGCCGAACAGGCCGAAGAGCACCGGCAGTGCAACGAGATTGAGAGCGTTCATTTCAGGCACTGCATGTCCTCTGGCCAAAGGAGCGGCGACGCCGCGTGGGGGTGCCGCCGTCGCCCTGTGGAATGCGTCCAGCGACCGGGCCGCTTTTGCGTGAACATGCCGCCTCGCCCCTTGGACCGCGTCACGATGCGCATGTATGCGCGATCGCGGCACCGCCCGTCTTTCGTTTCCGACGCAAGGACCTCGAGGGCCGCCAGGATCCGGTCCGCGACCACCGGCAGGCCTGCATCGAGCGCCGAGTCAATCGCCTCGAGCAGGAGGAAATCCAGTTTGCGTCGCATGGGCATGACGGTACTACCCATGCCACATGGGAAAGTCAAGCGGCCTTGCCGTTGCCGGAGCAACTGACGTTCCCGCGGGGTCGTCACGCGCCTACGGCTTGACCGTCGACGGATACCCCGCGTCCTTGGTCGCCTTCAGCAGCGCCTCGACGTTGACCTTCGTGTCGTCGAAGGTCACGACGGCTTCCTTCTCCTCGTAGCTCACACGCGCCTTGCTGACGCCCGGCACCTTGGTCAGCGAGAGCTTGACGGTGATCGGGCAGGCCGAGCACGTCATGCCCGGCACGCTCAGCGTGACGGTCTGGACGGCCGCCCAAGTGGGAACGACGAACGCGAGCGCGGCGGCCAGCGCGGCAATGGACTTCTTCATCAACATCTCTCCTTGGATCGACTAGAAAGCGAGAAAGCGGAATCGAGCCCTGTTTCACCCCGCGCAGCACGACAACTTCTGGACATCCTTGCTGAAGGTCTGGGCCGCCAGCTTCAGCCCCTCGACCATCGTCAGGCTTCTATCAACGCAAGGGCCTGCTGCCCGAGCCGGACAAGCCGCAAGGCAGCATCCGGCGCTACGGCGACGCGTATGTCGCACGGGTGCGATTCGTGAAGACCGCGCAGCGTCTGGGATTCACGCTGGACGAAGTGGCGCAGCTGCTTCGCCTGGAGGACGGCACGCACTGCAGCGACGCCATGTGTCTTGCGCAGGAGAAGCTTCACGACGTGCAAGGCAAGCTGGCCGATCTGCACAGGATCGAGACCGTGCTTCAGACGCTCGTCAGCCGCTGTGCGACGAGCCGGGGCAAGGTGTCGTGCCCGCTGATCGCGGCGCTGCAGGAACCGGGCTGAGCGCAGGCGGCCTGGTGATTCGGCGCGCGCTCAGCGACTCAGCACCTCCGTGCGCGGATGGAAGGCGACCCATGCGAACCAGAACGCCATCGTGCCGGGCCACGCACGCCCTTGCGCGTCGAAGGCCTCGGCGGTACCGTGAGTGCGGTCGTAGCGGATGAGAAAGCGTCGGCCGGCCACGACATCGGTCAGCTCGCCGCTGGCATCCACGGTGCGCACCAGTACGCTGAACGGGTAGGCCTTCTGAACGCCGTTCACCTGGATGCCGAGCACCCATTCCTTCAGCGGAAAACGATCGTCGCGGTGCTGCACGTCGAACATCAGCCGCTGCACTCGGTCGTAGCCGGCGTAGGGATCGCGGCTGTAGTCGCGCTCGAAACCGGTGTCGGTGGAGAGCACCTGCGTGTCCGGGTGGCGTCGGCGCCAGTCGGCCCAACTCGTGTGCGTCAGCGCCACGGACTTCAGGCGAGTTCCTTTGAGTGGACCGCTGATGGCGGTCTCCAGCATCTGCGACCAAAGGGACTGCGTGGCGCGGTCGTACAGCAGCACGTCGCTGTTGTAGAGAAGACCTGAAACGCCGAAGCTGGCCGGCCCTGCAGGCAGCCGGGCATCGAAGGCCATGCCGGTCCCGCACAACGGGCAGTAGGTCACCGTCACCGCGCGGTCGCCGACACGGTCGTTGACCACTTCATGCCAGTTGAGGATGCGCACCGGATAGGCACGCGCGACACCCTCAAGCGCCAGTCCGAGGATGCGCTCGCCATCGCCCAGGCCTGCCTGGCTCGCGGGCAGGAACTTCGGGCGATCGATCGCCGGAATGCCGTCCTTCGGCGGGCCGCCGCGCTGGATGGCATTCAACGGAACACTCGCGTTCGCGACATCGAATCCGTTGAATGCGGCTGGGTCCGGACCCCTCGCATGGGCGGTCTGGACGGCGCAGACCACGGCAGCGAACGACCAGGCCCATCCCAGTAGGGTTCGGCGGCCGGGCAGCGGGCCGATCATGTCGCGATGCAGGACGAGGAGCGGCTTCATACGGGTCTCCCGCGACGACCTTTCCGAGGGGACGATCGGTTTGCTTCGCTGCCGCATCGACGAATCGTGCTGAGCAGGTACTTGTTTAGTCGCACCTCGGCGGCTGAACGTGACACTGAAAGATGCTGTCTTCAATTCGAGGTCATGCCAGTGAACTGTCATACCGGCGAACGCCCGGTATCCACTGGTGGGAGCCCGCGGGCGCTGGGTAGACGCTGGCGAGCCTTTAAGGGCCCGCTCGGGAACAAGTTGCAAATTTGGCTCGCCACAAGCGCCAGCCGCCCGCAATAGACGCGGCGCAAATGGCTTCTCTTACAGATCACTAGCAGACCACATGTCCGAAAGCGGCGCTGTAAGGACTTCGCCGGTTCGCCCGTCTAAACAGTTCGAAGGCCGAGCGCAGGCTTGCCCTTCCGGCGAGTGGGGATCAAGCCCCACGCCGCCGTCTCGCCCCACACCTCACACGTCAAATGGAGATCCGCATGACCCACGTTGCCACCCCCAAGCTGTCCGCTGCCGCCCTGGCCCTCGCGCTCGGCGCCGCCTTCACCGCATTGCCCGCTGCCGCGCAGACGGCCGAGAAGAAGGCCGACACCGAGAAGTGCTACGGCGTCGCGCTGAAGGGCAAGAACGACTGCGCCGCCGGCCCCGGCACCACCTGCGCCGGCACGTCGAAGGTCGACCACCAGGCGAATGCGTGGTCGCTGGTTCCCATGGGCACCTGCGAGAAGACCGCGTCCAAGACCTCTCCGACCGGCAACGGCCAGCTCAAGGAGTACAAGGCGAAGAAGGCCTGATCGTCTTCGCTCGCATCCTGCCGAGGCGCCGACGTGTCGAACTCGAGCATCGCCTTGCCCGCTCGCGCCGGCGTCGGCCTCAAGCCCGAGCACTTCCGGGACGTGCTTGCCACACGTCCCGATATCGGCTTCTTCGAAGTGCATGCCGAGAACTACATGGTCGACGGCGGGCCGTTCCATCACTTCCTGGGGCGCATCCGGGCGCATTACCCGCTGTCGCTGCATGGCGTGGGGCTGTCGATCGGCGCCGAGGGGCCGATCGATGAAGCCCATCTCGACCGGCTCGCGGCGCTGATCGCGCGCTACGAGCCGGCATCGCTTTCCGAGCACCTTGCCTGGGCCAGCCACGGCGAGGTCTTTCTCAACGACCTGCTGCCGGTGCCGTACGACCGCGCGACGCTCGCGCGCGTGTGCGAGCACGTCGACCGCGTTCAGGAACGTTTGAAGCGCCGCATGCTGCTCGAAAACCCGTCGACCTACCTCGAGTTCACCGGCTCGACGATGAGCGAAGCCCGGTTTCTGAGCGAGGTGCTCGGTCGCACGGGCTGCGGCCTGCTGCTGGACGTGAACAACGTCCATGTGTCCTGCGTGAACCACGGCCGCGACCCGCTCGCTTTCATCGACGAACTGCCGCTCGACGCCGTCGGCGAAATCCATCTCGCGGGATTCGCCGTGGACCACGACGCCGCCGGCGCACCGCTGCTCATCGACAGCCACGGCGCCGAGGTGGACGAGGCTGTCTGGAGCCTGTATGCGCAGGTGATAGCCCGCGTGGGGGCCATGCCGACATTGCTCGAACGCGACAACAACGTGCCGGCGCTTGCCACCCTGGTGGCCGAGGCGCAGCACGCCGAAACGCTGATGCCTTCGAGCCGAACGCCAACGCGTTGCGGCATCTACTGGGGCGGCTCGTGACAAGCGAGAACAACTGCACGCAGTCGGCGTTCTGCGCGGCGCTTCTCGACCCCGGCCTGCCGTGTCCGCCCGGGCTCGTGGCGTGGAACGGCTCCGACCCGACACCCCGGCTCGCGGTCTACCGCAACAACGTGGTCAGCTCGCTGATCGATGCGCTCGCCCAGACCTTCCCCGTGGTCCAGCAGTTGGTCGGCGTGCCGTTCTTCCGCGCGATGGCCGCCATGTTCGTTCGGCAGGCGCCCCCGCGCTCGCGCGTCCTCGCCCGCTACGGCGAGGCGTTTCCGACGTTCATCGAACAGTTCGAGCCGGCGCGCCCCGTGCCGTACCTGGCCGACGTGGCCAGGCTGGAGATGGCGCGGGTGCAGGCCTACCACGCAGCGGACGCCGAACCGGTGGCCGCAGCGGTGTTGAGCGCGGCGCTTGCCGGGGGCGACCGCATCGGCGAGTTGCGCATCGTCTGCCACCCGTCGGTGGCGATGGTCGGATCGGCCTTCGCCGTCGCCTCGCTGTGGTCGGCGCATCAGGGCGAAGGTAATCTGGGCGACGTCGATCCGGATGACGCCGAAGCGGCCATGGTGCTGCGCGACGGCCTCGACGTCCTGGTGCTCCGGGTGTCGCCCGGTGCGGCCGAGTTCGTCGCGGCCGTCCTTCAGGGCCGAAGCCTGGACGACGCCACCGGTGCTGCCATGAACGCCGAGAGTGCATTCGATCTGCCGGCAACGCTTGGCCTGCTGATGGGCCATGGGGCGATCACTTCCATCCATTTCCCTGGAGACAACGCATGAGTACGACCGCGACAACGGCAACCGGTGCTGCCCGAGCGAACACCTCGCCGCTGGCGCGACAGGTGCTCTCGCTCGTCGCCCAGTTCGAGCGCATTCCCAACAGCGTGATCGCGCTGGTGGCCCGCTTCTCGATCGCGGCGGTCTTCTGGAACTCCGGACAAACGAAGATAGAAGGCTTCGTGATCAACATCGTCAGCGGCGACTTCGCCCTGGGATGGCCGCGCTTGTCCGAGTCGGCGGTTGCGCTGTTCCAGGACGAGTACAAGCTGCCGCTCATTTCGCCCGAACTGGCGGCGCCGATGGCCGCGGTGGCCGAGCACGTGTTCCCGTTGTTGATCCTCATTGGCCTCGCCACCCGCTTCTCGGCATTGGCGCTGCTCGGGATGACCCTGGTGATCCAGGTGTTCGTCTATCCAGGCGCCTACGCGACACACGGCACGTGGGCGGCCGTGCTGCTGTACGTGATGGCCCGCGGCCCCGGCATGTTGTCCGTCGACCATTGGCTGGCCCGTCGCCATGCGGGCGTCGCCACCCCAAG
>DATKCI010000297.1:0-4027 GCA_035513255.1 Piscinibacter sp.
TGAGCCAGCGGCCGTCGATCAGCCGCTTGAGCATGCGCTGGCCGTCGCTCAGCACACGGCGCGCCGACTCGCCGACGATGTCGTCGGTGAGGATGCCGGGGTACGAACCGGCGAGGTCCCAGGTCTGGAAGAACGGGCCCCAGTCGATGCACTGCGCGAGCTCGGCCAGGTCGTAGTTCTTGAACACGCGCCGGCCGATGAACTTGGGCGCCGGCACGTCGTGGGCCGTCCAGTCGATCGGCGTCTTGTTGGCGCGCGCCTGCGCCAGGCTCACGAGCGGCGTCGCCTTCTTGTTTGCGTGCTGCTGCCGCACCTTCTCGTAGTCGCTCTTCAGCTCGGCGAGGTAGGCGGCCGCCTTCTCGTCGCTGAGCAGGTCGCTGCACACGCCGACGCTGCGGCTCGCGTCCGGCACGTAGACGACGGGGCCCTCGTAGTGCGGCGAGATCTTCACCGCGGTGTGCACACGGCTGGTCGTCGCGCCGCCGATCAGCAGCGGAATCTTCTTGATGCGGAAGTGCTCGTCGCGCTGCATCTCCGCGGCCACGTGCTGCATCTCCTCGAGGCTGGGCGTGATCAGCCCCGACAGCCCGATGATGTCGGCGCCTTCGACCTTGGCGCGTGCGAGGATGTCCTGGCACGGCACCATCACGCCCATGTTGACGACCTCGAAGTTGTTGCACTGGAGCACGACGGTGACGATGTTCTTGCCGATGTCGTGCACGTCGCCCTTCACGGTCGCGATGACGATCTTGCCCTTGGGCTTGGCCTCGCCGCCGGCATCCACCAGCGCTTTCTTCTCGGCCTCGATGTAGGGCAGCAGGTGGGCCACCGCCTGCTTCATCACGCGTGCGCTCTTCACGACCTGCGGCAGGAACATCTTGCCCTGGCCGAACAGGTCGCCGACGACGTTCATGCCGGCCATCAGCGGGCCTTCGATCACGTGAAGCGGGCGCCCGCCCTGCGCATGGATGCGCTGGTACACCTCTTCGGTGTCCTGGACGATGAAGTCGTTGATGCCGTGCACGAGCGCGTGCGAGAGGCGTTCGTCGACCGGCTTCGCGCGCCAGGCGAGCTTGGCGCTGTCGTCCTTGGCGGCGCCCTTCGCGTTCTCGGCGACCTCGACCAGGCGCTCGCCGGCATCGGGACGGCGGTTCAGTACGACGTCCTCGACCCGCTCGCGCAACTCGGGCTCGAGGTCGTCGTAGACGCCGACCATGCCCGCGTTGACGATGCCCATGTCCATGCCGGCCTGGATCGCGTGGTACAGGAACACCGTGTGGATCGCTTCGCGCACTGGATCGTTGCCGCGGAAGCTGAAGCTCACGTTCGACACGCCGCCGCTGACCTTCGCGCCCGGCAGGTTCTGCTTGATCCAGCGTGTGGCGTTGATGAAGTCGACGGCGTAGTTGTCGTGCTCCTCGATGCCGGTCGCGATCGCGAAGATGTTGGGGTCGAAGATGATGTCTTCGGGCGGGAAGCCGACCTCGTCGACGAGGATGCGGTAGGCGCGCTCGCAGATCTCGGTCTTGCGCTCGTACGTGTCGGCCTGGCCTTTCTCGTCGAAAGCCATCACGACCGCCGCGGCGCCGTAGCGGCGCACGAGCTTGGCCTGGTGCTTGAATGCGTCGACCCCCTCTTTCAGCGAGATCGAGTTGACGATGCCCTTGCCCTGGATGCACTTCAGGCCCGCCTCGATGACCTCCCACTTCGAGCTGTCGATCATGATCGGCACCCGTGCGATCTCGGGCTCCGAGGCGATCAGGTGCAGAAAGCGCACCATCGCGGCCTTGCTGTCGAGCATGGCCTCGTCCATGTTGATGTCGATCACCTGCGCGCCGTTCTCGACCTGCTGGCGCGCGACAGCCAGCGCCTTCTCGAACTCTCCGTTGAGGATCAGCTTCGCGAAGGCCTTGGAACCGGTGACGTTGGTGCGCTCGCCGATGTTGACGAACAGCGTGCCGTCGCCGATCGTCACGGGCTCGAGCCCCGAGAGCTTCATCGGGGCAACGGAAATGGGCATGGCGGAAGCGGTGTTCATGGCGGCGAAGCAGTCGAGCGGCCGTGCAACTCACCACGGCCGAAAGGTCGGGTGAGCGCCGTTGACAAGAGTCGTCGCGCCCAAGCCTGGCAGCCGCATGGTCCGGTCCGGACGGGGCTGTCGCAGCGCTCCTTGGGCGAAGCCGCCATTGTAGGCGGGCGGCCCGCAGCTGGGGTGATGCATGTCACCCCGGCCCTTCGACAGGCCGGGATGACAACGTGCTACGCCGCCACCAGCGACGTGAACGCCGCTTCGTGTAAGCACCGCGGCTTGTACCTCCCCACCCGCTGCGCAATCTGTGCAATGTGCTCCGGCGTCGTGCCGCAGCAGCCGCCGGCGATGTTCAGGAACCCCGAGCGCGCGAACTCCTCGACCAGGCTGCCGGTGATTTCCGGCGTTTCGTCGAAGCCGGTTTCGCTCATCGGGTTTGGCAGGCCGGCGTTCGGATAGCAGCTGATGAAGGTGTCGCCGGCCACCTTGGCCAGTTCCTCGATGTAGGGCCGCATCAGCGTCGCGCCGAGCGCGCAGTTCAGGCCCACGGCCAGCGGCCGCGCGTGGCGCACGCTGTGCCAGAACGCGCTGACGGTCTGGCCCGACAGGATGCGGCCGGACGCGTCGGTCACGGTGCCGGAGATGATGACCGGCAGCCGCTCGCCGGTGTCTTCCATCAGCTCGTCGAGCGCGAAGATCGCCGCCTTGGCGTTCAGCGTGTCGAAAATCGTCTCGACGAGGAACAGGTCGCAGCCGCCTTCGAGCAGCCCCTCCGCCTGCTCGCGGTAGGCGGCCTTCAGTTCGTCGAAGCTCACGTTGCGCGCTGCGGGGTCGTTGACGTCGGGGCTGATGCTGGCGGTGCGCGGCGTCGGCCCGAGCGCGCCGGCGGCAAAACGCGGCTTGTCGGGCGTACCGTAGCGGTCACACGCTTCGCGCGCCAGCCGGGCCGCCACGACGTTCATCTCGCGGGCGACCTCGGCCAGCCCGTAGTCTTCCTGCGCGACCGAGGTGGCGCCGAAGGTGTTCGTCTCGATGATGTCGGCGCCGGCGGCGAGGTACTGCTCGTGGATCTCGCGGATCACATCCGGCCGGGTGAACTGCAGCAGCTCGTTGTTGCCCTTCAGGTCCTTCGGATGGTCCTTGAAGCGCTCGCCGCGGTAGTCGGCCTCGGTCAGCTTGTAGCGCTGGATCATCGTGCCCATCGCGCCGTCGAGGATGGCGATGCGTTGCTTCAGGATGTCGGGCAGGGCCTGGGCACGGGTGTAGACGGGGGCATTCATCGCGCCATTGTAGAAAGGCTACGTCGGCTGCGTGCTCGAACGGGCATCCTGCAGCGACGTCGTCCCTGTCTCGCCGAACAGCGACGGCCGGAACGCGTTCTTCACCGGCTTGTCGTCCACCGCCCACAGCGTCAGCGCCCGCGCCGACATCGGCCGCGCGAACAGGTAACCCTGGAACTCGTCGCAGCCGAGTTCGAGCAGGATGTCGCGCTGGCGGATGTTCTCGACCCCCTCGGCCACCACCTTCATCCCCAGCGCCTGCGCGAGCTTGAGCACCGCGTCGACGATCGCGCGGGCGTCGGCGCTGGTGTCCAGGTCCATCACGAAGCTGCGGTCGATCTTCAGCTCGGTGGCCGGCAGCCGGCGCAGGTAGCTCAGGCTCGAATAGCCGGTGCCGAAGTCGTCGATCGACAAATGGATGCCGGCCAGCCCCAGCCGCTCGAAGGTGCGCTGCGTGACCTGGGTGTCTTCCATCGCGACCGATTCGGTGATCTCGCAGGTGAGCCGCTGCGGGTTCACGCCGTGGCGCTTCAGCGCCGCCTGGATGCGCTCGACGAGGTCGTTCTGCCGCATCTGGAACACCGACAGGTTGATCGCCACGCGCATCTTCAGCCCGCGTTCGCGCCACACGCCGGCCTGCCGGCAGGCATCTTCGATGACCCAGTTGCCCAAGGCGCCGATCAGCCCGTGGCGCTCGGCCAGCGGCACGAACAGGTCG
>DATKCI010000298.1:0-2395 GCA_035513255.1 Piscinibacter sp.
AGCATCGACGCGTTGGTGTTCAAGGAGCATCTCGAGCGTCTGTCCGAGATCCTGCTCGTGCTGCTCATCGGCGGCATGCTGTTCCTCGACTCGTGGAGCGGGCGCGCGGTCGGGCTCGCCGCGTTCGTGTTCGTCGTCTCGCGCCCGTTGAGCGTGATGGGCGGCCTCGCCGGCACGCGCACGCCGTGGCCGATGCGCGGCATGATCGGCTGGTTCGGCGTGCGCGGCATCGGCTCGCTTTACTATCTGATGCATGCCATCGAGCACGGGCTGCCGGAGTGGCTGGCGCTGGAGCTCATCCATCTCACGCTGATCGTGGTAACGCTCTCCATCCTCGCGCACGGCATCAGCGTCAAGCCGCTGATGCAGCGCTACTGGAAGGGGCGCAAGGAAGCTGGCGCGGGCCGGTAGATCCGATCGATCATGGCGCATCGGTCACGAGTTCGTGCCGGACCAGCACGGCCGAATTGCGCGGTACGACGCTGCGGCCACTCGCCAGCAGTTGGGTCTTGGTGAAGGCGGCACCGAACAACAGGATCATCGACGAGAAGTACACCCACAGCAGGATCAGCACCACCGACCCGGCCGCGCCGTAGGTGGAGGCGGTCGCGGTGTAGGTCAGATAGGCGGCGATGCCGTAACGGCCGATGGAGAATAACGTGGCGGTCACCAGCGCGCCGATGACGACATCGCGCCACTTCAGCACCACGTCGGGCAGTACTTTGTAGATGGCGCAGAACAACAGCGAGATCGCCACCCACGACAGCAGCATTTCGGCGCCGCTCAGCAGGGCCGCGGCTACGGGCACGAACTGATTGGTGAAGTGCAGCGTCGCGCGCACCGCCACGCCGAGCAGCAGCGACACCAGCAGCACGAACGCGATCGCCAGCACGACGGTCAACGACAGCAGGCGGCGCTTCAGCCACACGACGATACTGCTGCGGGTCGGCCGCGCGGCCACGTCCCAGAGGGTGTTCAGCGAGAATTGCATCTGTGCGAAGACGGTGGTGGCGCCGATGACCAGCGCGGCCGCACCGAGCATTGTGGGCAGCAGGCCCGACTCCTCGATGCGCGATTGCGCGACTGCCTGCTCGATCGCCAGCGCGGCTTCACGGCCCATCACGTCCTGAATTTGCGCGACGATCTGGCCCTGGGCTGCTTCCTCGCCGAGCACCATGCCAATCACCGACACCGCGATGATGAAAACCGGCGCCAACGAAAAAAGGGTGTAGAAGGCCAGGGACCCGGCGTGGCTGAATGCGTTGCGGTCCAGCCAGAGCTTGAACGCATTGCGCGTGATTGCCCACCAGGGCAGGGCAATTTCCTTCCACATGGCCGCCCAGTGGGTCTCAGGCGTGGCCGGGTGTCTGTTCGGCATAGCACATGAGCCCGCGTCAAATAGGGACAGTCCCTATTTAGCCCGCGGCGTGGGCGACCTGGCGTGCCTGCGGCGATTTCATCATGATCTCGTGTTTTTTGGCCGGGTGAATCTTCCGGCCAAAAAACACGAGACCGTTTTTAGCTGCAACGGCCCCAGCGTGTTCGCGTCGCCGGTCCGGGAATTAACCCCGCGTACCGTTAGAATCCGCCCCCGTGATCCGCGACCGCCTGTTCGCCGCGCTCAGCGCGCGCGCCTTCTACGGCTGGACCATCCTCGCGGTGGCGGGCCTGGGCATTTTCGCGAGCGGCCCCGGGCAGTCGCACACCTTCAGCGTGTTCGTCGGGCCGATCGGCGAGGATCTCGGGCTGTCGAAGGCCGCCATCGCCGCCGCCTACGGGCTGGCGACGCTCGCCGCCGCGTTCCTGCTGCCGAAGATGGGGCGGCTGGTGGACCTCCACGGTGCGCGGCGCATGACGCTCGTCGTGACCTTGCTGCTGGGCCTTGCCTGCATGGCGTTCGGCGCCGCGGGCGGCATCGTCACGCTCGCGCTGGGCTTCGGCGCGCTCAGGTTTCTCGGGCAGGGCTCGCTGATGATGAATAGCGCGAACCTGGTCGCGCAGTGGTTCAGCCGCAAGCGCGGTTTCGCCATGGGGCTGATGGCGCTGGGTTTCGCCGCCTCGATGGCCGTGCACCCGCCGCTCGGGCAGTTCCTGATCGCGCAGTTCGGCTGGCGCTGGGCCTGGGTGATCCTGGGATTGCTCACCTGGGTCATCCTGCTGCCGCCCGTGCTGCTGCTCGTGCACGACAAGCCCGAGGACAAGGGCCTGCGCCCGGATGGCGATGCCGCGCCCGCCGCCGGCACGGCCGCGCCGGCCATCGACGGGCTCGCGCTGCGCGAAGCGCTGCGCACCTCGACTTTCTACCTGCTGGTCGTCGGCTGGTTCTCGATGTCGATGCTCATCACCACGCTGCACTTCTACCAGGTGTCGATCCTCACGGCGCAGGGCGTGTCGG